>NZ_CP036261.1:6187186-6509340 GCF_007741475.1 Rosistilla ulvae
ATTCGACGGCGTGAAACTTCTCTTGGAGCTGGTCGCGTTCGGCCTGCAACTGGGCCAGCGTCTCATCGGTCTGGCGAACGGCATTCAATTTCGCAACCGTCGCCGTCTGCAATTCGCGTAAATCCTCCAACAACGTGCCCCGCAGCTTCAGATCATCTTGAGCTTCTTGCAACTGTTCGGACAACCGTTCGCAGCGTTGCTCGCGTTCAACGAGATTCGCCTGCGTCGATTCAAGCTGCTGCCGCAGCGTGGCCAGATGCCCACGCAAGCGATCGTATTCCCGATCGACTTGGTCCATCGAGACTTGCTCGTTTTCGGCGTCGGCCAACTGCTGGGTCAACTCAGCATATTGAGTTCGCAGCGCGCTGAGCTCTTGAGTGCTCTGCGTGTACCGTTCTTGAGCTGCTTTGGCATCATTGGCAGTCAGCGCCAGGGCGGCATCCAGCTTCGCAACTTGCTGACTCCAAGAGGTCACCATGCACTGGTGCCCCGCCTCCTGCTTGTCCGCAGCGATCTGTTGTTCGACATTCTTGGCTTCGGCATCCGCCAACCGTTTCTGTGTGTCGCCCAGTTGGCTTTTCGCTTCGGCCAGCTGGCTCTCTGTCTCGACCAGCCGGTGCTTCGTTTCGTCCAACTGGCGTTTTGCGTCGACCAGCTCCCCGTTTGCATTGCCCAGCTGCTTTTTCGTCTCGTCCAGCTGAGCTTCTCGCTGCAGCAGGCTGGTCTCATGAATCTCGCAAGCTTCCAACAACTCCGTTTGGTTTTCGAGCGATCGTTGATGCAGGTCGCGATATTCTGCGTAGATCTCGCTGCGATCCTGCCAGACAGCCGCCTTGTTGCGCCGCCACAACAATTGAGCCAGCCAGATCCCGATCCCTGCGAAATAGACCGCGGTTAGGAAACCGAGCCACCCCAGGTGAGTCATCGCATAATCAAGACGCGCAATAAACATGGGAATTCAATCGTTGGGGAATAACGGAAACAAATGGCACTTTCAAAACAGCGAACAGATCGATCCAAGCGGGCCTTGAAAATTTCGCCCGCCAGATCAACTCAGCAGCGACGATTCGCGTTCCAATTGGGTTTGCTGATAGCAATCGGTTTCAAGCTGTTTGGCGATCGCATCGTTCTCGCGATCCAGATTGCGAACCTGCCGGCGGTTGCCCGACCACAACACCCACCCGACAGCGAGTCCCAGCACGAAAAAGAAGGCGGCCACATGCAACGCCGCCAAGTCGGGGTTCTTGCTGAAGTAGTAGATAGGATCCATCGCGCCAGCCTTTCCGAATCATGGATAACAACGCACGGCCGTCAGCTTGAACAAAAGACCAACGCCCGCCCTAATCCACTCAATCGGAATCCAAACACCGCTGATAACAGTTTCGATCAAGAAGTTTGCTCGATAAATCGAAAAAACACTCAACAAACGGCTTGGCCCCCCCAACGAATCGGACAACATCCAACGCCAGGCTTGCTAGCATCGCCCTCCGCTCGCCCGGGAATACCGCTGTGGGTGGGGAGACCGTCCGCGGCGGAGACAATCGACCTACGGGTCAACCACCTTCCCTTAACTACCAATAATTAGGCTCTCTTGGCTTGCATTGCCGGTCGGTCCCGCTTCGGTTATCACATCGAATCGACTACAATGCCCGATCCCCCCGGCGGTGCCAGGCAGCCGTCGGTCCGCGGTTTAACTATCCCCTTCAGTTCAAGAGCTCGATAGCGACCTATGCAAGCGATCATCCTCGGTGCCGGAACGGTGGGAACTTGGATTGCCGATCTATTATGTCGCGCCCGACACAGCGTCACGGTGATCGACAGTAACCCCGAAGAGGTCCGGCGGATCAATGCCGAACTGGATGTCCGGGCGATCCACGGCAGCGGATCGCAGAGCACGGTCTTGTTCCAAGCCGACATTTGCGGAGCCGATATCTGTCTGGCGGTGACCGGCGACGATGAAGTCAATATCGTGGCGGCCAGCATGGCCAAGGCGCTTGGCGCGCGGCGGGCGATCGCTCGAGTCTACGCTCCCGCGTTCCGCGACATGAGCACTTTCGATTACCAACAGCACTTCAACATCGATCGGCTGTTGAGTCTCGAGCAGCTCTCGGCGACCGAATTGGCTCGCAGTATTCGCAACCCGGGGTCGATCCCGTTGGAGCACTTTGCTCGCGGGCAATTGGAAGTCTACGAATTGACGGTGGCGATCAAAGCTCCCGCCGTCGGCAAACCGCTTCGCGAATTGAAGCTCAGCCACGGCGTGCGGATCGGTTCGATCTCGCGTCAAGGTCGACGTTGGATCGCCGGTGGTGAAGACGAGATCCACGCCGGCGATTCGATCAGCCTGATCGGATTCCCCAAAGACGTCGCCGAAGCCAGGGCTCAGTTCGCTCCCGAATCGACTCGCATCCCCCGTCGCAACGTGATCATCGCCGGCGGTGGCGAGACTGGATACCATCTGGCTCAATCGCTTAACAAGTCAGAGTACCGGATCTTGATCTTGGATGAAGATCCGCAACGCTGCGAGCACCTCGCCACGCTGCTGCCATCGGCGACCGTGGTCACCGCCAACGCCAATCGCCGCTCGGTTTTGGAAGACGAAGGAGTCGGCAAGGCGGACTATTTTGTCGCCTGCACCGGCAACGATGAGAACAACATCATGGCGGGCGTCGAAGCGCGAGAACTCGGGGCGCACAAGGTGATGGCGGTCGTTGGCCGTCCCGACTATGCCAACGTCGTCGCCAAGCTGGGCATCGATGTGGCGGTCAGCGAACGCGATGCGGTCGCTCGTCAGGTGATGGGCTTCATGAACGATGGCCCGATCATTTCGCAGAGTCAATTGCCCGAGGGATCGATCGGCGTCTACGA
The DNA here is from genome assembly GCF_007741475.1 of Rosistilla ulvae. Classification (NCBI taxonomy): domain Bacteria; kingdom Pseudomonadati; phylum Planctomycetota; class Planctomycetia; order Pirellulales; family Pirellulaceae; genus Rosistilla; species Rosistilla ulvae. The sequence goes on from NZ_CP036261.1 coordinate 6,190,055, forward strand.
GATCGAAATCGACGAAGACGTTCCGGTCACCAAGGCTCCGCTGATGCAATTGCCGCTGTCGGGCCGCTGCCTGATCGCCGCGATCATGCGCGACGGCTTTGTCCGTGTTCCGACGGCGAAAGACCAGCTGCGCCTCGGTGATGTAATCGTTGCCCTGATCGACCAGAATACGCTCGATTCCACGATCTCGCTGTTTAAAGTGGGATGATTCGTTATTGGCTCCGCGCGACGGATCAGAGTTCGCTGCTCAAACATTCCACTCGCGCCGCACTTCCTTCCAGGCACCTCCAATGAACATAGCACGCCCGTTAACGACCGCCATCGCGCTGCTGTTGCTCGCCAGCTTCGCCGCCGCGCAACCGAAGACCCGCCAGGCGGAAAGCTATCCGCAGCATCCCGACGCTTTGCTCAAAGAAGGGGTTCCTGTCGGCACGATCACCAAGGGCGTGTTCAATGCTTCGCAGATCTATCCTGGAACGGTCCGCGATTATTGGGTCTATGTCCCCAAGCAATACGACGGATCCAAACCGGCAGCATTGATGGTCTTCCAAGACGGCGGTGGATACGCTCGCCGCGAGGGAGGCTACCGGATTCCGAACATCTTCGACAATCTGATCGCCGCCGGCGAGATGCCAGTTACGATCGCCGTCTTCATCAATCCCGGTGTCGTTCCCGCCCCCAACGACAACGCACAATCGCGATTCAATCGGTCGTATGAATACGACAGCGTCGACGATAGCTACGCCAACTTTCTGATCGACGAGATGCTGCCGTTTGTCGAGAAGGAACACAACGTTCAACTGACCGACGATCCCAATCTCCGCGCGATCTGCGGCAGCAGCTCCGGCGGCATCTGCGCCTACAACGTCGCTTGGCAGCGCCCCGATCATTTCCGCCGCGTCTTCACCACTGTCGGAACCTATGTCGGACTCCGCGGCGGACACGAACTGGCGACGCTGGTCCGCAAGACCGAACCGAAGCCGCTGCGGATTTACCTGCAGGACGGATCGAACGATCTGAACATCTACGCCGGCGATTGGTGGATGGCCAACCAGACTCTGTTGCGAGCGTTGCAGTGGGCTGGATATGAAGTCGAGCACACCTGGGGCGAAGGATTTCACAGTAGCAAGCATGGCACAGCGATCATGCCCGACGTGATGCGTTGGTTGTGGAAAGACTTTGATACCCAACCGGTTAGCACGCATCTGGACCGATCCAACAGCGAAGCCAACAAATTCCTTGTCGATGGCGAAGGCTGGGAACTGGTTAGCGAAGGGCACAAGTGGGCCGAGGGCTTGGCGGTGACCGACGACGGTACGCTCTACTTTACCGACGTCCCGGCGAGCGAACTTTATAAGGTCACGCCCGACGGCGAGGTCAGCCTGATCGTCTCCGATACCGGAAAAACCAACGGGATCTCCCTGGGCCCCGACGGCCGACTGTATGGTGCCGCCAGCGGTGCCCGCCAGATCCGCGCCTGGGATTTGAAGACCCTTGAGATGGAAGTCATCGCCGAGGGGACGACCAGCAACGACATCGTCGTCCGCCACGACGGCACGATCTATTACACCGATCCGCCAGCCGGCAAGATCTGGTCGCTCGACGCGAAGACGCGCGAGCGGAAGGCTGTCGACAATTTCAAAGACTGCAACGGGATTGGACTCAGCGCCGATCAGACTCAGTTGTTTGTCGGCCACTTCCCCGGGCGGTTCATCAACGCATTTCAGATCGCCGACGATGGATCGCTGAAATACAAGCAGCCCTATTTCCACTTGGAGATCCCCGCCGCCGATCCTCGCGGGTTGTTGGATGGGATGTGTGTCTCCCAAGATGGTTGGCTGATTTCCACAACGGCGATGGGCGTTCAGATCTGCGACCAACCGGGACGCTCGCATCTGATTTTGCCAATGCCTCCAGGTTCGCGACGTCCTAGCTACGCGACGTTTGGCGGTCCCGATCGCAAGACGCTGTACGTGGCCAATGTGGACAAGATCTATCGTCGCAAAACGCAGTTAGTCGGTGCCGACAACTGGAAACAACCCGTCAAACCACCCAAGCCACGACTGTAGGCGGAGAGCAAAGATTCGGTGATTGATTCGCCCGACAAGGACGAGCATGGCGGCGCGCCGGTGGCGCGCGTGTTAGTGGCTGTCTGCACATATAACGAACTGGACAGCTTGCCCGAATTGGTCGCTGGCATCCGCGCCGCCCTGCCGTCAGCCGACGTGCTGGTCGTCGACGATGGGTCGCCCGATGGGACCGGCGAATGGGCTGCCGATAAGGCGGGGCGCGATCCTTGGTTCACAGTGATCCAACGCGGTCGCAAGCTTGGCCTCGGCAGCGCGATCGTCGCTGCGATGCGGCACGCCAGCGACGCGGGTTACGACTTCCTGGTCAATCTCGATGGCGACATGAGTCACGACCCGGTCGAAATTCCGAAGCTTGTCGACGTCGCCCATCGCGAACAGGCCGACGTCGTGATCGGTTCGCGCTACGTTCCCGGCGGAGCGATCGAAGGCTGGCCGATGTCGCGATTGGTGATCAGCGGTCTGCTGAATCGTGTCGCTCGGATCGCCTTGGGGCTGCAAGCCCGCGACTGCAGCGGAGCGTATCGATGTTACCGCGTCGACACGCTCGATAAAGTCGATCTCAACCGGATCCGCGCCAGCGGGTACGCGATGCTCGAAGAGATCTTGTGGCTGCTGACCCATCGCGATGCAAAGATCGTCGAAATTCCGATTCGCTTCGTCAACCGCGTTCAGGGTTCGTCGAAGCTGAGTCTCGGCGAGGCGGTGAAATCGATCGCCATGCTGGCTCGCATCGCCTGTTCGCCGCGACGCTAAGCAGCAAGCAGGGAGTTTTCTCGTTTAACCACAATGCCGTTCAACGAAGGAGCCTCGGACCTTCGAAAGAATTAGCGGCGGGATGTAGTGGACGAGGTTACGAGTCCCAGCGATTTGGTCTGACGCAAAAGGACTCGTAACCTCGTCCACTACGCATCGTTGAACGGTATTGAGTTTAACCGCGCGGGCATCGCCCCGCGTTTTTCAAGGCCGCGCGGCCCGATGCCCGCGGTTAAACGAAAAATACAATACGACCTGCTTAGCCGGCCGATAGCTGCAGGCCGGCCTCATCGATCTCGAACAACCGCACGTTGTCATCGCACTGGCTGCCGCGATGTTTGGCGATGTAGAGACCTCGCCGCATCTGCAGCCCGTCGCGAATCTTGCCCATGTAGATCAACGTGTTGGCCAATGCTCCCAGATCGCCGTTGGCTAGCGGGCGATCGATCAATTGATCGAGCATCGATTCGGGAGTTGTACACAACAGCAGGCAGGCGGCTTCGGAGTTGCTGTAGGCGTGGGCGGTCACTTGATCGGCAAAGTGCCGGAAGTCTTGACGCAGCAGATCGCGAGCGACCCAGTCGTGTTCCTGTCGCATCACGCGATGGTAAGCGTATTCGAACAACTCCATCTGCAGCGAATCCTCGGGACGATCCGACGGTTCGATCCCATCGATCACAAACCGCCGCGTGCCGCGAACCAGGTGACCGTACAGAAATCCAATCATCTTGTTCAGGCTGCGGTTCAATTGCCGCTGCCACTCGTTCCATTGATCGGGATCCATTTGATCGCGGACCACGCGGCGTCCGGAATACCCCAACATGTTCAGCGAGTTGGGCATCCGCACTTCCGAATCAAACACCCATTCATTGCCCGATCCCGACGGCATCGTATCGGGGGCGACGCTGCGCCAATCGGCATCGAACAGTCGCTGGGCATAACCGGCGTGGTTTTGCGAATCGCCTCGCGCACTCAGATCCAACATCGCGCCTTGCGGTTCGTTTTGCGAGCTGCCGGCAAACAGATAACTGATTCCAAGCTGCGTCTTGCCGATCCCGGTCGCCCCCGCGACAACCGTTAGCGTTCCTGGCAGCAAACCGCCGCCGAGCATTTGATCGAGTGTTGGATTTCCGGTGGAGAGGCGTTCGGGCATAGGTGGGCTCTGGCTATTTTTTCTTCTTCGCCATGCTTTTCAGCGACGAAAAATCGGGCATCGGGGGAGCTGGAGAGGCTGATTCGGGAGTCGAATTTACAGCTTCCTGGGCAACGATCGCAGCTTCTTGGGGCGGGGCCACCTTGTGCTTCTTGCCAACATGCTTGGCATCGGTTCGCAAGGCAAACTCCGTTGCTTGATCGTCGCTCGAATCTTCTGGACTGTCCAGGCCCCTCGAAGGTTCACTCTTTTGCGACGGCGAGAGGGAATCGACCGAACTGTCGGGCATCCCGTCGGCGATTCGCTGCCGCCAATAATCGAAGGTGTCGGGCGTCAGGCCAGCATCGCGATTCAGAGTCAAGCGAACCTGGCGATCGATATCGGGCATCGTCGCCGTCACCCGCAAGCGTCCATCGCCGCTGTAGCGAAACTGAACATCGACCGAAGTTCCCTGCGGCAGCGAATCGGGCAGTTCGTCGATCACGCAGTTTCCGATCTGCGTGGCGTCGTTGCCGCTATCGTCTCCCCCTTCGACGACCTGGATTTTGACGCTGCTTTGGTCGGGCTGGTGGGTGCGAAAGCGAACCGTTCGTTTAGCCGGCAGTGCGTTGTTGCGAGGGATCATGATCTGCCGCCGCGGCCGTCCGGTCGCGTTTTCGATCGCCAAGACGCCCAGGTCGTGGGAGTTGACGTTACTGACCGACATCCCCGCGATCTTGCTCCCTCCGCTGCGCAGCAACAAACCCGCGTACAATGCCGCTCCCTGCCCAATCGCTTCGTCGGGAGACAACGTGCGGTCGACCTGCTGCCCCGTCGCCGCTTCGACAGCCGCCTGGATCATCGGCATCCGAGTCGATCCGCCGACAAGGATGATCCGCGACAGTTCCCCCATCGACAGCCGAGCATCGCGGACCGCCATCTGCATCGTCAGGATCGTGCGGTCGACAAGGTCCGATGTCAAAAACTCAAACTTCTCTCGCGACAGCGGCAGCTTGAACCGATGCCCTTCGTGAGTGAACACGATCGGGAACTCATCGCGCTGACACAACGCGTGTTTTGCCAACGTCGCCTTCTTGGTCAACTCTTGAGCCAACGCGGGATCGTCACGCGGATCGCAATCGTGCTGCAGCATGAACTGTTCACAGGCGTAGTCGACGATCCGTGCGTCCCAGTCGATGCCACCGAGATAGACATCCCCGGCGGTTGCCAACGCCCGGTACTGCATCCCATCGATTTCCATCACCGTCACGTCAAACGTCCCGCCGCCAAGATCGTAGACCAGCACGCGGCGGCGATGTTCGCTGGTCCCATCGCTGGCCAGGAATCCCGACTGCACGCCATACGCGATCGCCGCGGCGGTCGGTTCGTTGATGATGTCCAGAATTTCCAAACCGATCAAACGGCCGGCATCCTGCGTCGCCTTGCGGCACGGTTCGTTGAAGAAGGCGGGAACTGTCACCACCGCTTTGGTAATCTGCCCCAGTCGCGGCTGTGCGTCGTCGATCAACTTCTTCAAGACCAACGCTTGAACGACTTCGGGCGGAAGCGATTCACCGCGAATCTGTTTTTCATAAGCCTGCTCTCCAACATCCCGCTTGGCAAACAAGGCCAACCGCTCCGGTTCGATCGTCCCCGCCTCGATCGCCTCGCACCCAACCACCGGTCGCGATCGGTCGAAGAAGACGGCACTGGGGGTTGTCAGATCACCCTCGGCATTGGGAACGGTCTGCGGTCGCCCGTCGCTGTCCAAGTAGGCGAGTGATGAAAACGTAGTCCCCAGATCGATCCCAACCGCAAGATGTTTTGGAGTCGTCATAATAGTTCGCCTTTGGACGCGGAAGAGCTGACGTCGACGCGAACCGTATCCTATCGCGAGCCTCGAGGACGATCAAACGTTTTGTTGTGTCCGATCAAAATCGCACGGCACTCACCTCCAAGTGCAGCACACTCAGGACGGTCAGGGAACAAGAGAACTGATCCAGACAACCGATTGAAACAGTGCGATGCTCTGACGGCGAGATCGAATCGATGCGTCAGGGGCCCGCCCCCCCAGAAAAATCGCAAGGCTCGTCGCAGCAGGTCCCCAAGGCGAAGGCTTTCACTGCGATTGGACTCGCTAGCCTTACTTCCGAATGACTTCGCTCTATTCTTGCGACGATTGGGATCCCACCGTCCGCAACAGAAACTCCAACTGCATCTCGCGGATCTCCGGTTCGGCAAATTCGCGACCGCCGTGCCCCGCCCCTTCGATCAGATGCAGTTTGCTGTCGACTCCCGCCCCCTGCAACGCCTTGTAGATCGCTTCGCTTTGATTCGCTGGAACCGTTCGATCGTTGCTGCCGTGAATGATCAGAAAGGGAGGATCGCTTTCGTCGACGTAGTGGATCGGATTCGCTTTTTCAGCGGCATCGAGTCGCTTGAGGACTTCGCCCCCCAGCAGTCTCGTTTCGGGCGAGTTCGATCGCGCATGCGATTCGTAGCCGGGTGTTTGGACGAACTGCACCAGGTCGGTCGGGCCATAGAGATCGACAACCGCTTGCACATCGCTTCGCTGATCCGCCCAACCGCCGATCCCTTCCAAATCCGCAGCGCCCGCCGAAGTCCCGATCAACGCCGCCAAATGACCACCTGCGGAACTGCCCCCCACCGCGATTCGCTTGACATCGATATTGTATTTTTTTGCATTCGCTCGCAGGTAGCGGATCGCACACTTGCAGTCTTCGATCTGCGCCGGAAAGATCGCTTCCCCCGACAACCGATACTCGATCGTCGCCCCCACAAACCCGCTGCGCACCGCCGGAATCACCTGCTGAACGCCGCCATCCTTGTTGCCTGCCATCCAACCACCTCCGTGGAGCCAGACGTAGACCGGCAGCGGTTGATCCGCTGGTTCTTTGGGCAGCACCAGATGCATCGTCAGGTCGCGTCCGCCACCTTGTCCATACACCACATCGCGCATCACTTGGACGTCATCGAGGGTCTTCATGCCAGAGCGTTCTCGGCGCGGCTGCATTGAAAAGTCCTTGCGAGTGAGCATGTCATCCCCATCGCGATCCAATCGATCAAACAATCGCAACGGTCCGCGAAACTCATCGCGGCTGACCATTCCATCTTGGTTCTGATCGTCGCGCTGCACGCGTTCATAGATCCCTAGAGCTGGAGCGTGGTTCGCCGGTCCATCGGATTGTCCAAGCGAGGTCGTCGCCCAACAGACGATCAAACTTGCGGTCAGCGCCATCGATTTTACGTGTTGCATTGGATCGGAACCTCAAAAAGTTAAGCATCAGCCGACATTCAAACCTTAAAACGACTGCTCCCTGCATCGCTTGAACCCACGTCGCCCCTCTCGGTTCCGCGCCATCTGCCGCTCCTCTTGGAATCTAGCCCGATTATACCAACCGACAGAAACCGATCCGTCTGCCCCGTTTCTTACCACCGATATTAAATTCTTCCAGCGACAGCGAGGGTTCTTAGCAAAAAATGCGCCTCGGATCTCGCGGTTAGAAGCCTTTAACGCGGGTGGGCGGATTTCCTATAATGGAAACACGATGCGTTGCCACTGGCGGATTAATGGAAGCGAGACTCTGATGTTCGGGAATATCGTTCGCAGCCTCGGGCTGATCTTACTGTTTGGAGCTTCGCCGCTGAGCGGCTGGGCTCAGGAACCGGAAGCGAAACCGCCAGCAGCCGAAAAGCCGGCGGCGGCGACCGCTGTCGTGATTCCGTTGCATGGTGAGATCACGCCGCTGACCGGTGCGTTCCTGGATCGCAAGCTGGAAGAGGCTCGCGAAATGGGAGTCGATGTGGTGATCATCGACATCGACAGCCCCGGCGGGTTTGCCGACGTCAGCTTCGATATCGCCCGGCGGCTGCGCGATCTGAAGTGGGCCAAGACGGTGGCCTATGTCGAGGACCAAGCGATCAGCGGAGCGGCGATCGCAGCGCTCGGATGCGACGAGATCATCATGCGTCCCGGCGCGATGTTGGGAGACGCCGGTGTGATCGCTCAAGAGATCTTGGGCGGCCCGTTCAAATACGCTCCCGAAAAAATCCTCAGCAAGATGGTGGCGGACATTCGCGAAGTCGCCGATGCCGGTGGCCGACCGCCAGCGCTTGCCGAAGCGATGATGCATAAAGATGTCCAGGTCTTCCAAGCGACACACAAACAGGACGGGCGCGTTTGGTATTACACCAAAGCCGAATGGGATTCGTTGCCCGACGCGGAGGATTGGGAACAGGGCAAGCCGGTGATGGAGGCTCGCGAAAATACGTTCTTAACCGTCACCGGTAAGCGAGCCGTCGAACTGCAGATCGCCAACGGCCTGGCCGATTCCAAAACCGAACTCTACGAACAACTGGGAATCGCCAAAGAGCCCAAGGTGCTCGCCCAAACCGGCATCGATACCTTGGTCTGGGTGTTGAACCTGCCGCTGATTACGTTCCTGTTATTCGTGATCGGTCTGTTGGCGATCTTCATCGAATTCAGTGCCCCTGGTTTGGGAATGGGGGGCCTCGTCTCGACGCTCTGTTTTGGACTCTTCTTCTGGAGTCGCTTTCTGGGAGGCACATCGGGCTGGTTAGAGGTGACGCTGTTTGCCGTTGGGCTGATCTTCATCGCGTGTGAGATTTTCGTGATTCCAGGCTTTGGTGTTCCCGGGATCTCCGGCTTCCTGCTGGTTCTGGGATCGCTGGTGATGGCGTCCCGAAACGTCGTCTGGCCCGAGAGCACACGCGATCTGATGCAGCTGAACAAGACGCTGGCGACCGTCGGTGCGTCGATGATCGCCTTTGTTGTGTTGGCGATGGTCGGCAGCCGCTATCTGCTGGACTTTCCGCTCTTCCGCCGGATCGCCCTGTTGCCGCCAGAGGTCGACGACCAAGCGGCTGCCGTCGCCGTGGGGACTGCCTATTCCGCTTCGAATCGGCCGGCAGCTTGGGAACAGGTCGACGTCGGCGATGCGGGAATCGCCACCTCACCACTGCGTCCGGCAGGGAAAGCCGCCTTTGGCGACGAACTGGTCGACGTGATCACCGAAGGAGAATTTGTCGAAGCGGGCAAAGGGGTGAAGATCGTTCAGAAGCACGGCACCCGCGTGGTCGTCCGTTCGACCACTTGATTCGAAAACGCTGGGGGGCGTTGTCGGGCTTCGCTTCGATCGAAGCGAAGCCGACTGTCCCAGCGACGCGTCCCGCAACGATTATTCGTGCGGTTCGGTCATGCTCATCGGATCCAACGCTTCGGTCAGCGTCTCTTCGGGAAGGATACCCTTTTCGCGGCACAGTTCGCGAATCGTCTTGCCGGTCGCAAACGCCTCTTTGGCCAACTTGGCCGCCATGTCGTAACCGATCAATGGGTTCAGGCTGGTGCACATCGAAAGGCTCTGTTCGACGGCAGCTTCGCACGCTTCGGGATTGGCTTCCAATTCCGCGACGCAGAAATCGACAAACGCTTCGGTTCCCGCGGACAGCAGGTGGATCGACTCAAGAGTCGTTTGAGCCATTACGGGCATCATAATGTTCAGCTGGAAGTTGCCGCCGGTCGCTCCCGACATCGTGATGCAGGCGTCGTTGCCGACGACGCGGGCGTTCAACTGCATCATGCTTTCGCACATCACGGGATTGACTTTGCCTGGCATGATCGAGCTGCCCGGCTGGCGGCTGGGCAGCTTCAATTCAAAGAAGCCGCAGCGAGGGCCGCTGCCCAACCATCGGATGTTGTTCGAAACGTTGAACAGCGTCTGGGCGATGCACTTCAGTTGCCCGTGGCATTCGACCAAACCATCGCGTTGGGCGTTGGCTTCGAAGTGGTTTTCGGCTTCTACGAAATCGATGTTCGTTTCGCTGGCCAGGATCTCCGACACGCGGCGGCCAAATTCGGGATGGGTGTTGATCCCGGTGCCGACAGCCGTCCCGCCGACTGGCAGTTCGCAAACCGCAGCGATCGCGGATTGGGCGCGGCCGATCGAGAGGTCGATCTGGCGGACAAAGCCACCGATCTCTTGTCCCAGTCGCAGTGGCGTGGCGTCCATCAAGTGGGTGCGTCCGATCTTGATCAACTGGTCCCAAGCTGTCGCCTTTTCTTGCAAGCTGTCGCGCAGCCGCTGCAACGCCGGAATCAAACGCTCTTTGATTTCGATCCCCACGGCGACGTGGATCGCGGTCGGGAAGGTGTCGTTGGTGCTCTGCCCCATGTTGACGTGATCGTTCGGATGGATCGTCTTCTTTTCGGCAAACCGATCGCCACCGGCCAATTCAATCGCTCGGTTGGAGATGACTTCGTTGACGTTCATATTGCTGCTGGTTCCCGACCCGGTCTGGAAGACATCGATCGGAAACTGATCGGCCAACCCGCCATCGGCGACTTCGCGGCAAGCCTTCGACAGACACTCGACATCGTGTTCGGTCAACGGATTCATTCCCGAACCAGTCAGTTTGCCGAGGTCGTAGTTGGCGCGGGCGGCCGCGAATTTAACCAAGCCCATCGCTTGAATCATCGGACCAGGCAAACGCCAGCCGCTGATCGGAAAGTTTTCCACGGCGCGTTGGGTTTGAGCGCCGTAGTAGGCCTCTGCAGGAACCTGAACTTCGCCCATGGAATCGCGTTCGACTCGATATTCACTCATAATTTATCCGCTGCCTGGTGTGGAATGACTTGATTGGGGGAGGAATGTTCACTGACCTACTGCCGCCGTCAATGCTCCAGCCAGATCGCATGCGATGCGCCACGGTTGTAAGAGCTGCCAGCTGGCCAAGATACGCGATTTTACCGAGATCGATTCAAACCGACCAGCGGCAGCCCGGCGGGGGATGTACGATAAAGAACGCCCAAACGGCAATTTTTTGCGCCCCCGATCGATCTCAAACCGAGCCTATCCATTCAACCGATCGATCCCACTTTGTCTGAACGCTCTCACGCAGAATACGTATGTCCGAACGAACCGATGCCGATTTGCAGGCCTTTCTCGATGAATCGCTCCCCGCGGCGCAGATGGCGGAAATCGAAGCCGAACTGCGAGACGACACCGATTTGCACCAACGCCTCGCCACACTCCGCGGCCAACAGGACGCGGGGATGCACGGTTTGGGAGCGATCTGGCGGCGGCACCGCGTCTCTTGCCTCAGTCGCGAAGAACTGGGGCAGTTCCTGCTGGGAGTGATGGACGAACAAGCGGCGGAATATGTCCGCTTCCACGTCCAACGGATCGGTTGCCGGTATTGCGAAGCGAATCTCGAAGACCTGCAGGGGCAACAGCGCGAAGCCGCCACGCAAACCGCCACCCGCCGTCGCAAATACTTTCAGACCAGCGTCGGCCATCTGAAAAAGTAGCGGAATGTTAAAGCCAGCGGCGTCGGTAGCTTGCGTTCATGCTTCAGGCTCTCCCCGTAAGATCGTCCAGTAGCCACCGAGTTCTCCGAGCACACAGAGGAAATCACTGGCAAGCTCAAGTCTCTGTGAACTCCTGCTCTCTGTGGCTTAACGAATTGGATATGTGACCATCTCCGGGTGCCACTGGCTCTTGCCAGTGCTTCCCAATCGAAGTCCCAGGGTTGGCACGACCGAAGGTATTGCCAGTGCCATGCAACCATACTCGAGCTACGCCTCCGTGAGCGGCAAACGTTTCCAGCGTTGGGTAACGGTTCGATCTGTTCTGTCTTGGGACTTCGGCATAAAAGCACTGGCAAGAGCCAGTGGCACCCACGGGGGTGCATTTCTTCAATAGCCACTGAGTCCACCGAACACACTGTGAAAAATCACAGTCAAGCTCAAGCCTCTGTAAACTCCTGCTCTCTGTGGCTGTAGTACGACCGCTCCGGGTGCCACTGGCTCTTGCCAGTGCTTCCTGGTCGAAGTCCCAGGGTTGGCACGACCGAAGGTATTGCCAGTGCCATGCAACCATACTCGAGCTAAGCCTCCGTGAGCGGCAAACGTTTCCAGCCTTGGACAACGGTTCGATCTGTTCTGTCTTGGGACTTCGGCATAAAAGCACTGGCAGAGCCAGTGGCACCCACGGGGGTGCATTTCTTCAATAGCCACTGAGTCCACCGAACACACTGTGAAAAATCACAGTCAAGCTCAAGTCTCTGTGAACTCCTGTCCTCTGTGGCTGTAGTACGACCGCTCCGGGTGCCACTGGCTCTTGCCAGTGCTTCCTGGTCGAAGTCCCAGGGTTGGCACGACCGAAGGTATTGCCAGTGCCATACAACAATACGCGAGCGAAGCCTCCGTGAGCGGCAAACGTTTCCAGCGTTGGGTAACGGTTCGATCTGTTCTGTCTTGGGACTTCGGCATAAAAGCACTGGCAGAGCCAGTGGCACCCACGGGGGTGCATTCTTCAATAGCCACTGAGTCCACCGAGCACACAGAGGAAATCACCTTCAAGCTCAAGTCTCAGTGAACTCCTGTCCTCTGTGGCTGTAAAACGACCGCTCCGGGTGCCACTGGCTCTTGCCAGTGCTTCCCAATCGAAGGCTCAGGGTTGGCACAACCGATGATATTGCCTGAGGTGGTGACCTGATCCCGGGCGCGCCCTGGGATTATTCTTGACCTGGGTGAGGGGATTCAAACTGAGTGGGTTTCTGATAGCCAAGACTCGAGTGCTTTCGGTCTTGGTTGTAGCATCTGAAGTAACTTCCGAGTTCACGTTCTCCTTCAGTCACTGTTTCGTATGCGATCATCTCCAGCTCAGTCTTGATTGTTCCAAAGCAACTTTCCATAAATGCGTTGTCGTAGCCGTCGCCAGCACGACTCATGCTCTGTCGAATTGACGACCGCTTGAGGATCTGCCTGGGTACTGGCCACCACGATCGCTGTGATGGATCAAGAGCTGTCCTGCGGCTGGCGCCGAGCCCTTTCAAGCTAGCATGGGCGTGCCTCGGCATCTATTTTGCACTGATATCTAAGTAGCTTATTTATCGGAAGTTACGCGAAACGAGGTGGAATGATGACTGTTGATGAACTGCTTGATCGCTTCAAAAATGAGTGCCCTGTGGCGATGGGCACTCGACTGGTGCTCAATCATCTGCTCAGCGACGAGCGAATCGACACTCTATTTGCCACTCACGCAGGCTCTCAAAGATGCGGTGAACTCCTGTTCTCATCGGTCGCTGACATCATGGCCTGTGTTGCCTTGAACATCAAACCTTCGGTCAATGCTGCTTACAAAAAGCACAAAGAAAAACTGAAAGTCTCTGTCACATCCGTTTACAACAAGCTGCAAGGTATCGAGACCCAAGTGAGCCGCGCCTTGGTAAGTGAAACGGCGGCCGAGCTTTCGCAGTTGTGGGACCATCTCGAAGGTCCCAAACCACCGCCTGTGTTGAGCGGTTACAAGACACGGATCATCGACGGCAACCATCTGGCTGGGACCGAGCATCGAATCAAAGAGCTTCGGACCCTCGGCGCAGCGGCCTTGCCTGGCACCACTATCCCTATCTTAGATCCCGACAAGAAATTACTTGTCGATGTGATTCTTAGTCGCGATGGGCATGCCAACGAAGCCACGTTACATCCGGAGATTCTTGAGCTTGTTGAAAAAGGGGATGTCTGGATCGGCGACCGTCATTTTGCTTCACAGAAGATGATGACCACGATTGCCTTGGACAAGAAAGCCTTCTTTGTTTTTCGTCATTCAAAGGGCTTGTTACCAAATTGGGAATCGCTAGGAGAACGCCGGAAAATCGGGCGTTGTGACGGCGGAACACTGTACGAACAGACGATTGCGTTTACCTATCAAGGGCTTACGATTTGCCCGCGTCGGGTCACGATCGAACTCGACACACCAACTCGCAAGGGCGACACCGCCGTTCACGTCTTGACCAATCTTCCCCAACGGGTTAGTGCGAAAAACGTGGCGAATGCTTATCGCAAGCGATGGAATATCGAAACCGCATTCCAGCATCTTGCCACGACACTGAACAGTGAGATAAATACGCTTGGATATCCTCAAGCGGCCCTGTTCAGTTTTTGCATGTCGATGATGATGTACAACCTAATAAGCGTGATGAAAACATCGATTGGCTGTGCAGCAGGTGACGCGGATTTAGCCGACGAGGTTTCCAGTTACTATGCAGCCAACGACGTCTCTGAATCGTGGAAGGGGTTCATGACGGCTGTGACTGAAAAGGAGTTTGATTCAGTCTATGGAAAACTAACCCTCAGACAGCTCGCCAAGGAGTTGGTCGACGTCGCTCGGAAACTCGATTTCAGTCAATACCGAAAGAGTCACCGAGGACCAAAGAAGCCACCACCAAAAAGGAAAAGCGGAAATCGTGGTAACCATGAATCGACAGCTAGAATCCCCGACCAAAGAGCCACGGAATGCTAGCTTGAAAGGGCTCGGCTCGCGCCACAGGCTTTTTGCTGTCGCCTACTCCGCGGCTCTTCATTGTCGTTCTCACGTTGGAACGGAGGCCCGCTTAATGCGTGTGTGCTTCTTCCTTAAATTCTCCGGTGTAGGGAGTGCCGTCGATCACGCCGGTCATCGTGCCGGCATACTCCTGTACGACGCCCAGTTTCTCGTGCGTGCCGACAAAGCGTGAAGCCGTTCCGTCGGGGTCGCCTTCCTGCGGCGATGGCTTCAAGGTGACTTGCATCTCGGGATCGACGATCGTCAGTTCGATCGCTTCGGAAGCGATCGGCGCAGCTGTCTTCTCGTCGCCACCTAAAACGTAAACAGTCGCTTCGGTTTTGTCGTGGTCGACTGTGAATTCGACATGAAACTTCCCTCCGCCCCAATCGGCGATCGTTCCGTCGTGCGGGCCGACGTCGTGTCCGTGCCCTGCCTCGCTGTGGTCGGTCTCGGGATGATCGTGACCATGGTCGTCGGTCGCGCTCTCGGCGGCTGGGGTTGCGTCTTCGGTCGCCGTGTCGGCCGGTTTACATCCGGTCAAACCAAGAGCACCGGTTGCGAGCAGGGCAGAGAGAAACCAGTTTGAAAACTTCATCGTACTAATCCTATGGGAACCAACAGAAATCCCGGTCCACAGCGGACCGCGCGAAAGTGATTTAATTGTTTAAGTCAAAGTCTCGAACTGCGAATCGTCATCCTCTGCCGTGCCGCTCGCCAAAGCTGCTGCGTCTTTACCGCTGAACGCCCAGAACAGGCCGGGGTGAATCAAAAACTCACAAAAGGTCGACGTGGTCAGTCCACCGAGGATCACCGTAGCGACGGGATACAGGATCTCTCGCCCCGGTTCTTGGCCGCCAAGGACCAGCGGAATCAGTCCGATCCCAGCAGTCAACGCCGTCATCAAAACGGGAGCCAGGCGTTCCAGGCTGCCCCGCAGCACCATCGCCTGCGTAAACGATTCGCCTTCCTCTTTCATCAAGTGGAAATAGTGGGTGACTAGCAGGATCCCATTGCGAACCGCGATTCCGCCCAGCGAAATGAAGCCGACCAAACTGGCAACGGTCAGACTCTGGTCGGTGATCACCAACGCCAACACGCCGCCGATAAAAGCTGTCGGCAGGGCGTTGAGGATCTGCAACACGATCCGCACCGACGGGAACAACAACATCAGCACGACAAACATCCCCACCACCGAAACCCCGGCCAACGCGATGATCCACTGCGTCGCTCGCTGCTGGCTCTCAAACTGCCCACCATATTCGATATAGTACCCGATCGGCAGTTGAATCTGCCCGTCGATGCGTTGCTTGATCTCGCCGACCGCGCTGGCCAAATCGCGGCCCTGCGTGTTGCATCGCACCGCGATCCGCCGCCGCGCGTCTTCGCGATTGACCGAGTTGGGTCCGGAGCCTTCGCCGATATTCGCGATCTCTTGCAGTTCGATCTGTCCGCGATCGGCGTATCCAGGGTGATCGGGCAGATCGATTCGCAACCGACCGAGGTTAGCGTAATCGGTCCGGTAGGCTTCTTCCAGTCGAACCATCAGGTCGAATCGCCGCTGCCCCTCGAGCACCTGCGACACGACTTCCCCCTGCAACGCGATCTGCAAGACATCGGCGACGTATTGCCGCGTCAGACCGTACAAGGCCAGATCGTCCGATCGCAATTGGATATGCAGTTCGGCAACTTGCTGGATCGGTTCGACGACCGGCGGCGTAATCCCAGGGACCGTCTGCAGCGTCGACTTCACCTGTTCGCCAAGCCGCTGCAGCGTGTCGAGATCGTCGCCATGAATTTTGATCGCGATCTGCGCGTAGACGCCCGAGACCATGTGGCTGATCAGATGCGCAAGCGGTTGTTCGACTTCGATGTCCACGCCCGGTGCTTCGTTTTTCAACTTATCGAGCAACCCGGCCAAGATCTCCTCGCGATCCTGATCGACTTCCGGATTCATACTCAAAATGTATTCGCCGACGTTTACCGGCGAGGCGTGCTCGTCCAGTTCCGCTCGCCCCGTGCGGCGGACAAAATGCAAGATCTCGCCCTCGGGACGATCTTCGTTTTTCTGCATCGATTGGAAGACGGCATCGATCGTTTGCGAGACTCGATTTGAAGTTTCCAGCGAGGAGCCCGGCGGCAACGTGACGTTGACTTGCACGCTCCCCTCGTCGAACGGCGGCAGGAAATTACGCCCCAGTTGCGACATCTGCCAAGCTGCCACCAGCACTCCCAACCACGTCGCGCACAGCAGCATCCGCGGCCAGGCCATGCTCAATTGAATCCAAGGCGTGACAGCTCTCTTCAAGCCGCGCAACAGCAGCCCGTCGTGATCGCGGTGCGTTGCCGACGACTTGGGCAACAAGTAATACGACAGCGCCGGCGTGACAGTCAACGAAACGAGAAAGGACGCCAGGATCGAAATGATGTAGGCGAGTCCCAGCGGCGCGAACAACCGTCCCTCGACGCCCGACAGCGCGAACAGCGGCAGGAAGACCAGGATCACGACCGCGGTGCCAAACATGATCGCGCTGCGGATCTCTTTGCTCGCTTCAAAGACGACTTGAATCGCAGCCCGCCGCGTCGGGGCTGCGTTGTTTTCTTTCAGTCGTCGGAAGATGTTTTCGACGTCGACGATCGCGTCGTCGACAAGTTCCCCCATCGCGACGGCGATCCCTCCCAGCGTCATCACGTTGATCGAAAGCTCGCTGCCGCTGAACCATCCGATCCAACGGAAGACCAACGTCGTGATCACCAACGACAGCGGGATCGCGGTCAGGGTGATGAAGGTCGTGCGAAAGTTCAGCAGGAATAGAAACAGCACGACCATCACCAGGAAGGCACCGATCACCAACGCTTCGGCAACATTAAAGATCCCGCGGTCGATGAAGTTCTTCAGCCGAAACAGTTCGCTGTTGATGATGATGTCCGCCGGCAGCGACGCTTCGACTTCGGCAAACGCCGCTGCGATATCGTTAGTCAATTGACGCGTGTCGACGTGCGGTTGTTTGACGGTCGTGAAGACGATCCCCGGTCGGCCATCGACGCTGCCATCGCCTCGCTTCAGTTGAGGCCCTTCGCTGACGCGGGCCACTTGTTCCAACAGCACCGAGCGTTTGGGATGATATCCGACGGGGATCTTCTTCAAGTCTTCGATCACCACCCGCGACTCGGGCCCCAGCCGTCCGAGGATCCGGATCGACCGCTCGGTCTCGCCGGTCACGGCAAAACCGCCGCTGGTGTTGATGTTACTTTCTCGCAGTGCTTGCGCGACGTCCTGCACCGTGACGTCGTATTCCAATAGGGCTGTCGGATCGATCAGGATCTGGTACTGCTTGCGATCGCCTCCCTGCATGAAGACCTCTGCCACCCCGGTCGTCTTCAGCAGCCTTGGGCGGATGATCCAGTCGGCGACGGTGCGGAGATCCAATTGCTGTTTGGCGTCGCTGTAGAAGTTGACGTCGTGTTCCTGCCCATCGATTTGAATCGTCGCGATGCCAACGCCGTCGGGCGATTCCCCGGCCAATTGAGGATCGTCGGCCGCAGCGGCAGTCCATGTGATCGACTGCGTTTCCACAGGCGTCCAGGTTTTTAAGTCCTTGCGCTCGACCGGCTGCCAAACGCGAATCGCTTCGGCCGGGTCGGCGGCATCGATTCGTTCGGCCATCAACCCGGTCTTCCCCACAACGGCCAATTTGCCGCCGCGCGGCCCCGGTTGCCGGTAGATCCCCGCGATGACGATCTGCCCCATGATCGATGAAGGAGGCGTCATCTGAGGACGAATCCCTGCGGGCAGGATGCCTTGCAGGGTGGTCAGCCGTTCCTGGACAGTCTGTCGCGCCGCGCGGATCTGCGTCGACCAATCGAATTCGATGTAGATCACGTTCAGCCCGGCCGTTGTCTGGCTGCGCACGGCTTGCACGCCATTGGCTCCGATCAACGCGATTTCGATCGGCTGGGTGACCAGCGTCTCGACTTCTTCGGTCGCCAGGCCAGGAGCTTCGGTGATGATTACCACCCGCGGCCGATCGAGGTCAGGAAAGACATCGATCGGCATCTGGGCCGCTTGGTACGAACCGTACACAAGCAGCGCCAGGCTGATCACCACGACCAGCATCCGGTAACGCAACGAGAAATGAATGACAGCGTCTAACATGATGGCAACTTTCAGTGGGCGGCGTGGACGGTGCCATCGGGATGAACGTGAACGCCGACTTGTTGGCCGCTGGCCGCTTGCGACCGGAGGACGCGGTTCAGCGAGGCGGCAGCGTTCTGAGCCAGGTAGGTTCCCGGTGTCACGCTGCCATCGTTGGCCAGCACGATCGATTGACGATCTTCGTGCAGCACATGCACGGGCAGACGTTTGAAGAGGTCGCCGTTTTGCATGAAGACATAGGCTTCGGGGCCGTCGCGGACGACCGCCGCCGCGGGCAGCACCAACACGTTCTCCAGTTTCTCGACGGGAACGTGCAGTCGAACGCGTTGCCCCGGTCGGAATCGCCAGACCAGGAAGGTTTGTTCCGCCTTCTGGTAGGCACGCGATTGGTTTCGCAGTGGAATGAAGAAGTCGAACGTGCGGCTGTTCGTGTCGATGGCATTGCTGAGGTGGCGGATCTCAAACCGCTGCTCGAGTTCGGGCCATTGGTCGGTTGCGTCGTCGGCGAATTCGAGGTCGATCGCTCGCCCTTCTTGAGCGGCTTGTTCCAGGAACGGTGCCTCTCGCTTGAAGGCATGCCCCACGACATACAACGCCTGGTGATTGGCGAGCGTCGCCAACGGTTGCCCGGCTTGCACCTGTTGGCCAAGTTCTACCAACAGTTCCTGGACTTCAAACGCAAACTCGGGCGCCCGGGAACTGGACGAATCGAAGCGAGCCTGCTGGACCGGCTGAATCGATCGCGCCGCCCGATCGGCATTGGTTTCGGTAAGTGGTACGCTCGGCAGAGCCTCGGGTGCCCGCACCTCGACCGTGGATAAAAAGCTGCCCGATTCGATCTGTTCGATTTGCGCCGAATCGAGGCCGCGCGAACGCAAATCCTGGCGGGCGGCTTCGATCAAGATCTGTTGCCGACGAAGATTGCCTTGCAATTCGATCATCTTGCTTCGGACCACCGCGCCGGAAGTCACTGCATCCGACACGCGATCGATATCGGCTTGGATGATCGAGGTCTCCTGTTTCGCCTTGAACAGCTGAGTCTGCGCCGCTTGCAGGTATTCGCTGAACAATCGCAATGTGAACAGCAGTTCGCCGGGGCGAATAGCATCACCGGGCGAGATGTGGATCTCGGTTACTACGCTGACCGCTGGCGAGGTGACACCGCGATCGGAGACGCCTGGGCGATCGGCCAGCTTGCCAGGGATCTGCAGGCTGCGCCAATAGGTTTGCGGCCGCGCCGGCATCGATTGCAGCCCAAGGTTCTTTCTCGCTTGAGCGCTGATTTCGAGGATCGTCTGTTTTTCCAACGTCGGTTGCGGCGGACTCTCCTTGGCGGCAACGGGAACTCTGCCGGGAAACGGCAGTGCCTCGCGAAAGTACCAGGTCGCAAAAGCGACACCGGCGGCGATCGCAAGTCCGAGTAGAAGTTTTGTAAACGAAGGAGCGTGTTGCATGATGACCTGCATCTTTCCACGGAGACCCATCGGCGTCTTGTTAGATCGCGTGAAGGGGGCGCGAGTTCGCGCGTGCAAATGGAGTGACGATACGCCGGAAACCAATCAGCCTGCCGCCGTTGATGCGACGTAGGTCCGATGGTGCGCAATCGTGGTCGCTATAGCCGTAGAGAGGCTGTCAGAAGGTAGATCGGCAGCTTCGGTCGCCGATGCTCGGACAGGACGCTGTCACGCCGATACAGGCGTTCCCGTTGTGGGATGTTTCCAACGAGCGAGAAGAATGGCAGCGACGACGAATCGAGATTGTTAGCAATTGCGCTGCGAGCGACGGTCCAGTCGGAGTCGGCAAAGTAGATCGCGTCGCCATCGTGGTCGCATGCAAGCGATGGTTCCGCTAACGCATCCGCAGGGGATTCCGCGCCGGCAACGCGTCGGTCCACTTGTCCATGGTGATGCCCGTGATCGTGATCATGGCCGTGCCCGAGATGAACGTGAGGCCGGTGAGCATGGTCGCCTGGCTCCGCACCGCCCGATGCCGCATGCGAATGAGGCACGATATGCCCCAGCATGAAGGTCGCAATTAGCAGCAAAGAGAGAAGTGAACGCATCGGTATTTCTTGATGTTTGGATCGGGGTGAGCCCTTATCGAATGTTAGCGTCGAATCGGTCCGTGGTCTAGCGAGTTTATTGAAAAGCCATCTTTCTTTTCCATCGCCGGAACGTGAACTGCGGCTGCTCGCGAGTCTCGACGACCTGCCACTGGTCGGTATCAAAAGCGGGGAAGTACGCATCGCCACGGTACTGTCCGTGTATCGTACTCAGGTACATCTGGTCGGCGACGTCGAGCGCTTGTTCGTAGATCGAACTGCCACCGGCGATGAAGATTTGTTTGCCCAGGGCTTTGGCTATCGCGATCGCTTTGTCGAACGACGTCGCCACCGGAATCTCATCGAGTTTCGCAGTCCGTGAAACGACGATCAACGAGGTTTCCGGAGCCACATCTTTGCCAAAGATCTCATAGGTTTTCCGCCCCATGATCACCGTTTGGCCGGCGACAAAGTCGAGGTATTGCTGGTATTCAGCGGGTACGTTCCAGGGCATTCCATTTTCGCTGCCGATCACGCGTTCTTCGCTCATCGCGGAGATGATAATCATGCCTGAAGAAGTTCCTTGCTTAAGGGATCTGCAAAACCACACTTTGCCTTGGCTGCAGATTCTCGGCAAGCGGGCAAGCGAGTTTGGATCGCAACGAACTCGATCGGCAACCGCATCGCTGGCGGAGGGCGTTTAGAAATTCGGGTCGTAATAAAACCTGAGGGCGACAATTTTACGGTTTTTCCAAGTCGAAACTTGAACTTGTTCGGGCCAGAACTTCGATCCGTCGATCATGTCCGCCTTGATCGTATACTCGGCCATCGTGACGCCGTTGCCGTCGCCATCGTCCGACGCGACAGCGATCGACCCGATGTCGACACCATGGAACTGCTTCACCTGCGTTAGGAACTGCTTCTCGAAAGCAATCATGTTCGACTTCCCCTCACGCCGCGAACCATCGCCTTCAATTTGGTAAGCGTCGTCGGCGTAGTAGTCCTCCATGACTTCGAGGAACTCTCCCTTGGCACAACGTTTTACAAACGTTCGCTGCATTTCTAACAGTTCGCTCTTGGGCGTTGCGGCATCGGTCATCTTGAACCCTCATCGTTTGAGTTCTACGCGTCGGCCTTGCAGACATGCTGCAGGTCGAAATCATCGGGTGACTTCTGGATCGCTGCTCGCATTCGCTTGGCAGCGTTAAGCGGAATAGATCGCCGGCGGATCGAGGTGTTATTCACCCCGCAGCCATAACGCGAAAAGAGTTTTTGGCCAGAAGTCGAAAAGAAAGAAAAGTGCGTATTTAAATGGAGCGAACAACACAAAAAATGCGAGCGGTCCTTTATCGATCGATGCTGCGTTCGGGCTGGAACGTACATGCCGAACTTCCATTCTCGAAACCCGCTTGAGTCCAGTCAATCAAATTCGCGCCGCGCCCGCTTGTAATTTGTCGGAAATCGAGTTTTGATGACGGAGGTTCTTTTGGTGGATAGATGTCTGTCATAATACGTGTCGCCGTGGTTCCTCGGATCGGCGGCCGAGGTTGCCATAGCGATGGTAGTCGACGCAGACACTTTGCTCGCGAACATAGTGCAGCAGTTCGTAACGGCCGTCGCTGAGGACGGGTGTCTGGCAGATGTAGACGTTGTGTTGGTTTGCCGCTTCGCGAATCGCAGGGTCGACCGTCACGTCGGGTGTCATCCGTATCCGCAGGACCTCTCCCTCTTGGATCGCGTCGATCCATTGTTGCGTCGACTCTTCGATCATCTCGATCCGCGCCGCCCAGTCGGCCGTCAAAAATTCAACCAGTTCGACCAGCGCCGCTGCTTCGCCCGGTCGATGGCTGAGCGTGATCCGACACCCCGCAGCATGCGCCGCGGCGATGCAGCGGACGATGTCCAGCGGACGATCGGTCGGTCCAATGCCGATCCGCAGCGCGGGAATCGGGCGATAGCGGCGTAGGTTGTCTTGACCGACTAGCCGCACGCTGTCGTGTTGTTGGCGATACTCTTCGGTCGCCCAGTGGTCGTAACTGGCTAGCGCCGTCTGCAACCGATCGATCACCGATTTGGTGGTCTCTGTGCCGCCGCAGCGCTCGATCAACGCGGATGTATCGGCAGCCTGCAGGCTCTCGCGCATCGACTGCAATGCCGGCAGCCCGAAGCGATGTGCATTGAACATCTGCGGATGGTCGACCTGGTCGCGGAGCTTCATCAGCGACGCGACGTAATGTGGGCCGCCCGCTTTGATTCCCGGACCAAAGGCGCTTTTGCCAAGCCCGCCAAAGGGTTGCCGCAACACGATCGCGCCGGTTGTCGAACGGTTGATGTAGAGGTTGCCGGCTTGGATCTGTTCCCGCCACAGTTCTTGTTCGCGATCGTCCAGGCTCTCCAGCCCGCTTGTCAAACCGAAGCCTGTCGCATTAACAAGTCGAATCGCTTGCTCTAACTTGCGAAACGGCATCACGCCTAACACCGGGCCAAACAGTTCGGTCATGTGTGTGAAGCTACCCGGTTGAACATTCCACTTGATCCCGGGGCGATAGAGTTGCGGATTGTCGTCGCACGGTTCGGGCATCACCAACCAAGACTCTCCCGGTTCGAGTTCTTTGAGCCCGCGAGCCAGTTCGCCGCTGGGAGGTCGGATCAGCGGACCAACGCGCGTTTGCAGTTCCCACGCCGAACCAACGATCATGCTCTTGCAAGCGTCGGCCAGCATCTCGCGAAACGACTCGTCTTCAAAGACCTCCTCTTCGAGCAGCAGCAGCGAAGTTGCACTGCACTTCTGGCCGCTGTGGCCAAAGGCCGATTGCAAAACGTGTTTGATCGCCAGGTCCCGGTCGGACAAACCGGTCACGATCGTCGCGTTTTTGCCTCCGGTCTCGGCGGCTAAAGCGAGGTCGGGCCGGATCCGCAGCATCGACTCAGCCGTCTCGGTTCCGCCGGTCAAGATCACGATGTCGACCTCGGGGTTCTCGACAAGTCGGCGGCCTGCGTCGCTGCCACGGCAGGGAACCAATTGCAGCACTTCGCGCGGCACGCCGGCGTCCCAGAACGCTTGGCACATCAGATAGGCTGGCAGCACCGTTTCCGATGCCGGTTTCAACAGCACCGTGTTGCCGGCGGCCAGCGCCGCCGCGACGCCTCCGCAGGGGATCGCGATCGGGAAGTTCCAGGGGCTGATCACCGCGACCACTCCGGCGCCCGACGCTTCGACCTGTGGCGATTGATACGCTTGGTCGGCGCACAGGCTGTAGAACTCGATGAAGTCGATAGCCTCGCTGACCTCGGGATCGCTTTCGGCGAGCGTCTTGCCGCCGTCGATGAGCGCTGCGGCCAGCAGGTCGCCACGCTGTTGGCGAAGCAGTTGAGCCGCATCGCGCAAGGTGGCGGAGCGAGCTTCCGATGGCATCGATCGCCAATTGCGAGGGTCTTGCCGAGCGCAGGCGATTGCCGCGTCGAGATCGTCGCTTGTCGCCATCGCATACCGGCAGGCGATCTTGCTGGGCCGCGAAGGATCGCGACTTTCGACGATCTCCCGCGCGTCGGTCACTTCGCGTCCGGCGATCGACAGCGGGATCTGCGTTGCCGAATCGTCGCAGCGATCGCGCCATGACGCCAGCAATTCCTGAGCCCAGCGGCTGTTCTGTGGCAGCGACCAATCGGTGTTCGGTTCGTTGATAAACTGCTGCCACGTATCGCCCACCTCTGGCCTCGCGGGAACTTGGCTGCGATCCTGCTGGCGCCGCGGTTTGGTCGTGACCGAATCGATCGCCACCAGCGACGCGCGAAAACCGTCGGCCAGCGTTTGCCAGGTCTCGGTGCCCGGTTGCAATTGAAACGCGTAGCGGAGAAAGTTTTCCGGCCCCGTGTTTTCGTCCAGTCGGCGGATCAGATAACCGATCGCGTATAGGAAGTCGGTTTGCTCGCAAGCCGGCGCGTACAACAGCATGCTGCCGGTCAGTTCCAGTAGCGCGCGACGCTGCTGATTCGCCATCCCCTCGAGCATCTCAAACTGCACGCGCTGCAGCGCATCGGCTTCGGTCGCCCAAATCGCTGCCAAGGCGATGTCGAACAGGTTGTGCGATGCGACACCCAATCGCAACGCGGCCGAATTCTCTGGAGCCAAGATCGTGCGGATCATCCGCTTGTAGTTTGCGTCGGTTTCGTGTTTTGTTGTGTAGGGAGCTTGTGGCCAGCCTTCGGTCGACGCTTCGACGCGTTCCATCTCCATGTTCGCTCCTTTGACCACGCGGATCGTCAACGGCAATCCGCCGGCGGCGGTCCGCCGCTGCGCCCATTGAGCCAGATCTTGCAAGACCTCAAACGAATCGGGGATGTACGATTGCAACGCGATCCCGGCGCGGACCTGCGACAGTTCGGGGCGATCGAGCGTCCGCTTCAGCACATCGACTGTCAGATGCAGGTCGCGATATTCCTCCATGTCCAGATAGACGAACTTGCTGGTCTGCGAGCCGTCGCGTCGTTGGAAGGTCTGTCGCATCGCGGCGCGATAGAGTAGTTCCAGCCGGTCGACGATCACGCTTTCGGTATGCGTCCTAGCCAGCGTCGAGATCTGCGAATAGATCGTCGAAACCTTGACCGAGATGCATTCGATCTCGGGCATCTGCAGCGCCGCGAGATACTTTTTCAGCCGCGTCCGCGTTTCGTTCTCGCCCAGCAACGCCTCGCCCAGCAGCGAGACGTTCATCCGGATCCCTTCGCGTTGCCGCTCGCGGAGATGCTTTTCCAGGACCTCCTTCTCCGCCGGCAGGATCACGTTGGCCGTCTCGTGCCGCATCTTGTCTTTGACCATCGGCACGGCGACGCCGGGCAGGTAGCCGCCGAAGGTTTGGAACCCACGCAGCAGCGTGCGGTCCAGTGGGCTGAAGAATCGCGGCACGCCTTGGACGTCGAGGATGTGAGTCAGTTGGTCGGCGACGCGTTGCGGAACGTCGGTTCGGAACGCTTGGTCGGTCATCTCGACAAGTGTCGCTTTGTCCTCTTGGTGTCCGATCATGCGGTCGAGTTCGGATTGTTGGCGGTGTTCGGCCGGCGTCAGTAGTTGGTGGGACCGCTTCAGCAACTGCTGTGCCAGGGCGATCGCGCGGGCCGCGTCGCGCTGCCACCCGGTCAAGCCGGAGGCCGCCGATTCGGTGGCGGCAACTGCCTCGGGAAGGTTGAGAAAAGGGGACTCTTCCGCGGTTCGGTCCGAAGCTGAGGATGACACGGTGTCGATTCTCCGTTTAGAATTGTTAGATGCCAACAAACCAACCCGTCGAACTGCCGCTGCCCGTGCAACCGATGACCCGACTGGGTGAACAGCGGTCGCAAACGCGGAACGCTTACAACCAGGCATCGGTCGGGCTCGCTTACGGGCGTCACGCCGGACCGGTTCCGGGAGACGCGCGTCAAGCGGCAGTTCTTATCATGTTGGCATGGGACGGGGCGCAATGGAACCTGCCGCTGACCAAACGCCCGACCAGTCTGCGACATCACGGCGGGCAGATCTGTTTCCCCGGCGGCCGTTTAGAGGCGGGCGAATCGGCCGTTGAGGCGGCGGTTCGCGAGTTCGACGAGGAACTGGGGATGGTTCCGGACGATCTGCAGGTCTTGGGGCGGTTGTCGACGATGCATGTCTACGCCAGCCACAACGTCGTCACGCCGATCGTTGCGGCGACGCGCCAGTCGATGCAGTTCCGTCTGGATCCGGTGGAGGTCGACCAGGCGATCATGCTCCCCTGGGACGCGTTGACCGATCAATCGCGGTGGACGATGCGGAGCATGCAGCGGCCGATCTCCCGCAATCGCCAGGTGGTTGATTCGTTCACGTTCCGATATCGGGCGCTGCAATTTGGCGAGCATCTGATTTGGGGAGCGACCGCGATGATGCTGGCGGAACTGTGCCAGGTCGGTTACCGGTAACGCGGGTCCGCGGCAACGCAGACTTTGCTCGATTGTGGCCCTCCCCGAGTCGCACTTTGGCGATTAGGATAACGTGCCGTAATCGATTTTTTGCCCGATTTCACTACGGTTAACCAGCCATGTTCGAAACGATCCAAACCGCTCCCCCCGACTCGATCCTCGGTCTGACCGAAGCGTTCCAAAAAGATGCCAATCCCGCCAAGATCAATCTCAGCGTTGGTGTTTATAAGGATCCGTCGGGGCAGACGCCCGTCTTGCGTTGCGTGAAACAGGCTGAAGAAACGCTGTTGAAGACCGAAACGACCAAGGGCTATCTGGGGATCGATGGCTTGCCAGAGTATCGCCAGCACCTGCATGGGCTGGTCTTTGGCGAACAGGTGCCCGCGTCGCGAGTCGCCATCGTGCAGACCCCAGGCGGAACCGGAGCCCTTCGTGTCGCGGCCGATCTGATCGCGGGCCAGTTGAAGCCGGCTCAAATCTGGCTGTCGAATCCAACTTGGGCCAACCACAACGCGATCTTCACCGCTGCGGGCGTTGGCGTGCAGTCTTACGCCTACCTCAACGCTGAGAAGACCGGGCTCGATTTCGACGCAATGCTCGAGGATTTGAAGACCAAGCCGCGGACGGGCGACGTCGTTCTGTTGCACGCTTGCTGCCACAACCCGACGGGCGTCGATCCGACAGCGGAGCAATGGGCTCAGATCGCCGAGGTCGTTCGCGAGCGCGGGCTGCTGCCGCTTGTCGATTTCGCCTACCAAGGCTTTGGCCAAGGGATCACCGAAGACGCCGTTGGGATTCGCACGCTGCTGCAGACTTGCGACGAGATGCTGGTCGCGAGTTCCTTCTCGAAAAACTTTGGACTCTACAGCGAGCGCGTCGGCGGTTTGTCGCTTGTCGCAAAGAATCCGGCAGAGGCGACGGCGGCGCTGAGCCAGTTGAAGCGTGTCGTCCGAACGAATTACAGCAATCCGCCGCGGCATGGTGGAGCGATCGTTGCCACCGTGCTGAGCAGTCCCGAATTGACGACGCTGTGGCACGAAGAGGTCGCCGAGATGCGGAACCGGATCGCTGCGATGCGGAGCCAGTTTGTGGCGCAGATGCACCAGCGGCAAAGCAAGCGAGACTTTTCGTTTTTGCTGTCGCAGAGCGGAATGTTTTCGTTCAGCGGGCTGAACCCGATGCAAGTCGATCAGCTGCGGAACGAATACGCGATCTATATCGTTGGCAGCGGGCGGATCAACGTCGCCGGTATGACCGACGAAAATCTGCCGCGTCTGTGCGACGCTGTCGCTGCGGTTCTCTAATCGCGAATCGCCTGCAACGCTCTGGCGGTCGAATTCAAGAAGCGAGGGATCGGATCGATCCTTCGCTGGCGGGCTGGCACATCGCGCCGATCGCGAGCTGACGCTATTTGCTTGTTGCCAGCGTTTGCAATTGTTGATCGATTTGCTGTGGATCGATCTGAGTGGCCGCGATGGTTTTGCGGCGGTGCGTGTCGCCCGAGATGATCTCGAGTTGACTCTTGCTGATGCCCAGAGTTTTGGCCAGCAGTTTGATGATCGCCGCGTTGGCTTTGCCCTTCTCGGGAGCTTGTGTTACGGCGACGCGAAGGGCTCCATCGTGCTGGCCGCCGACTTCATTGCGTCGGCTGCCAGCGGAAACGTGGATCGCGAATATCAATTGGTTTTCGCGGGGCGTTGTTTCGATCATCGCCTGGGACTAGAGCGCGGCTTCGTAGGCCGAGATCTTCGCTTCGTGTTCCAGAGTCATCGCGATATCGTCGAGGCCGTTTAGCATGTTGTGCCGCCGCGACGGTTCAACTTCAAACGTGCGATCGAATCCCTGGCCGTCGCTGATGGTGTTGTTTTCCAGGTCGACGGTCAGTTGGTAGCCTTCGATTTGTTCGGTGCGACGGAACAATTCTTCGATGTCTTCTTCGCTGAGCACGATCGGCAGGACGCCGTTCTTGAAGCAGTTGTTGAAGAAGATGTCGGCGAACGAGGGGGCGAGGACGGCGCGGAAACCGTAATCGTCCAGGGCCCAAACGGCATGCTCGCGGCTCGATCCGTTTCCGAAGTTGCGGCGGGTGATCAGGACCGACGCGCCTTTGGCCGCGGGTTGATTCAGTTCGAAGTCGGGGTTGTCCGAACCGTCTTCGTTGAACCGCCAATCGAAGAACAGAAACTGGCCGAAGCCGGTTCGTTCGATCCGCTTCAGGAATTGTTTGGGGATGATTTGGTCGGTGTCGACGTTGGCGCGATCCATCGTCGCGACGAGGCCGGTGTGCTTTGTGAACTTTTGCATGGAATTGAATGCAGCTTTTTAATCGGTGAGTTTTGATGGTCGGGAGTAATTCGCGACGCCCGACCGCGTGGCGATCGGGCGAATCGGCGGATGTCGTCGGCTAGCTCTTGAAGTCCCACTGGCGGACGTCGGTGAAGTGACCGGCGACGGCGGCAGCGGTTGCCATCTCTGGGCTGACCAAGTGCGTGCGGCCTCCCTTGCCCTGGCGTCCTTCAAAGTTGCGGTTGCTGGTGCTGGCACAGCGTTCGCCCGGAGCAAGTTTGTCGGGGTTCATCGCCAAGCACATGCTGCAGCCCGCTTCACGCCAATCGAAGCCAGCTTCTTTGAAGATCACATCCAGGCCTTCTTCTTCGGCTTGTCGTTTGACTTTGCCGCTGCCTGGAACAACCATCGCGTTGACACTACCGCTGACCTTGTGCCCCTTGGCGACTGCCGCGGCGGCTCGCAAGTCTTCGATCCGTGCATTGGTGCACGAGCCGATGAAGACGCGGTCGATATGGACGTCGGTCAGCGATTTGCCGGCGGTCAGGCCCATGTACTCGAGCGCTTGAGCTGTCGATTTTTGTTCGGTCGGGTCGGTCGAATCGCCTGGCGACGGGATCCGGTCCATCACGCTGATCACTTGGCCGGGGTTGGTTCCCCAGGTGATTTGCGGTTGGATGTCGGAACCTTGGAAGACCTCGCTGCGGTCGTAGGTGGCCCCGGGGTCGCTTGGCAGTTGCTTCCACTTCTCGACAGCGGCGTCGAAGTCCTTGGGGGCTTCGGGCTTGCCGCGGAGATACTCAAAGGTGAGCTCGTCGGGAGCGATCAGGCCGGCGCGAGCACCCGCTTCGATCGACATATTGCAGACCGTCATCCGCTCTTCCATCGAGAATTTGCGGATCGGATCGCCTGTGAATTCCAGCACGTACCCGGTTCCCCCGGCGGTGCCGATCTTGCCGATCAGATACAGGATCGTGTCCTTTGCTGTCACGCCGCGGGGAAGGTCCCCTTCGACACGCAGTTCAAAAGTCTTGGGCTTGTATTGCAGCAGGGTCTGCGTCGCCAGGACGTGCTCGACTTCGCTGGTGCCGATACCGAAAGCCAACGATCCAAACGCACCGTGCGTCGCGGTGTGGCTGTCGCCGCAGACGATCGTCATGCCGGGCTGAGTGAAGCCGTTTTCGGGGCCGATGACGTGTACGATCCCTTGGCGAACGTCGTCGATATCGAACAACTGGACGCCAAATTCTTTGCAGTTGTTGCGCAGGGTGTCAATCTGCTTGCGAGCGATCGGGTCGGCGATCGGCAGGCTGCGGTCGCTGGTTGGGACGTTGTGATCGGGAGTCGCGATCGTGCGGCTGGGCTGGCGCACCTTTCGACCGGCGATCCGCAAACCTTCAAACGCCTGTGGGCTGGTCACTTCGTGGACCAGGTGCAGGTCGATATAAAGGATCGTCTGTTTGCCAGGTTCGCTGTGAACAACATGGTTGTCCCAGATCTTTTCAAACATCGTGCGGGGCTGTCCCCCGCTGCTTTGTGCTGTTGTCATCAGTTGCCGAGACGCCAGGAGCGCCGCTGAGGTTCGGGATTTTCTAAAACACTATTGTATTTGCCGGGGGAGTTTCTCGGTATGGGGGACAGATTTTGGCCGCTGGGATGCTCGGGGTGCATCCCAGCGGCCATTCGTCGCCCGGTCTGGCGCATCGAGGATTTGCGGCGGCCTGCCCTCCCCGAAAAACTCGCTAAACGCTTGTTTTTCGAGCCTTCCTGCTTCGCTGGGAGGGTGAAGTGCGGCATCGCTTCACCCTCCCCCCAGACGAAGTTTGGTAGGGGAGGGTCGAACCCGCGGAGCGCGGTTCGGGGAGGGGGTGCGAGGTATGTCCACAGTGTTCGCTCACCGGCGGTCGGCCCTCGCCGAAAAACTCGCTAAACGCTTGTTTTTCGACCCTCCCTGCGTCGCCGAGCGGGTGAAATGCGGCATCGCTTCACCCTCCCCCAAACGAAGTTTGGTAGGGGAGGGTCGAACCCGCGGAGCGAGGTTCGGGGAGGGGTGCGAGGTGCGTCCCCAGTGCTCGATCACAGCGGTCGGCCCTCCCCGAAAAACTCGCTAAACGCTTGTTTCCCGACCCTCCCTGCTTCGCTGGGAGGGTGAAGTGTTGGCATCGCTTCACCCTCCCCAAACGAAGTTTGAGGGGGAGGGTCGAACCCGCGGAGCGAGGTTCGGGGAGGGGTTGCGAGGTACGTCCGCAGTGCTCGATCACGGCGGTCGGCCCTCCCCGAAAAACTGGCTAAACGCTTGTTTTTCGACCCTCCTTGCTGCGTTGGGAGGGTGAAATCTGTCGCTGCGAGCTCTGTTAATTGCCTGGCGTCAGCAGCGTGTTGTCGATCAGCCGGGTCGCGCCGACGCGAGCGGCGATCAGTGCGACGGCGGGGCGATCGATCGTTGGCAGCGGCTCGAGCGTGATCGCGTCGGCGATTACCGCGTATTCGATCGTGTCGACCTTGGCTTCGGCCAATGCGTCGAGCATGGTTTGCTCCAGTTGTGGGCCATCGGTTTCGCCGCTGCGGAACTGTTGCTCGGCAGCCTTTAGTGCTCGGCTCAGTCCCAGGGCTCGCTGGCGTTGGTCGTCCGAGAGGTAGCGATTCCGCGAACTCATCGCCAATCCGTCGGGCTCGCGGACGATCGGGCAGATCTCCAGTTGGATCGGGACGTTCATATCGCGGCACATCGCCGAGATCACGGCTGCTTGTTGATAGTCTTTTTGGCCGAAGAAGGCGTGGGTGGCTGGAACTATATTAAACAGCTTCATTACGACCGTTGTGACGCCGCGAAAGTGGTCGGGGCGGCTGGCCCCTTCCAGCGTGCCGCCGACAGCGGGAGGGCTGACGTAGGTCGAGAAGCCTGGTGGGTAGACTTCGTTTGGTTCGGGGGTGAAGACGAGGTCGACGCCGGCGGCTTCCAGTTTTTCAAGGTCCGCGTCGAGCGTGCGCGGGTATTTATCGAGGTCTTCGCTGGGAGCAAATTGCGTTGGATTCACGAAGATCGTCGCCGCGGTGCGGTCGCAGATCGTGTGGCTCCGCTGGGCGAGGCTTATGTGTCCGGCGTGTAGTGCGCCCATCGTGGGGACGAGTCCGACGCGATTGCCGACGGCGCGTTGGTCGAGCGTCCATCGCTGTGCTTCGGAGACAAGTTTTACGATTTTCATGGCGATTTCTTTGCGGCGATGTCAGGAGGGGGAGGCCCAGTTGCCGTCGGCGGTGATCGGATGCACTTCGCACTGCATCGAATCGATCGCCGCAGCGACTTCGCTTACCGCCCACGGGAGGTCGTCGACTTCCAGGCGGTATTCGGGCCAGTTCCAGCCGTTGCGGTAGATGATCTGCGGCGAGGGCCAGCGGGTTTCGGGCGTCGTGCGGTGCAGTCGCGCGATCAATCGGGGCATGTTGGGATCGCGCGAGGCGATCTCGGGGGAGGTCGTCGCGATCGCTTCGGGAACAAAATCGGCGACCCAGGGTGTTTTGTCGGGGGGCGTGTTGGTGGCGGCCTGGTCGTCGGGTCGTGGTTGGGTTTCTGCCGCCACGGTTCCCGGCGCGTGGCCGATGATCGACATCGCCGGGCTGGATGTGCTGCGACGGCGGATCGCGATCCCCTGTGTGGAAAGTTGGTTGCAGATTTCGGCTCTCATTTCGCTACCGCCTCCGACCAGGGCGACCGACGGAGCGGCGGCTTGCAGGTGTTCGTAGAGTTGTCGCAGGGTCCATTCGAACCGTGGGTCGCGCCAGTCGCTGGCGACATCTTGGGCGGGAGCCAGGACAAATCCGCGGGCGGTGTAGCGAGGGTGGGGGAGCTTTAATTGCAGCGATGCGCCGACAAAATCGCCGTACAAGACAACGTCCAGGTCGATGCTGCGTTGGTCCCATCGCTGTTTGCGAACGCGGCCGAGGTCTTGTTCGGTCTGCTGCAGCAGGTTCAGCACGCCAGCGGTCGAGAGGGTCGTTTCGATGACTGCCGCTGCGTTAAAGAAGATCGATTGGCCGCTGGGGCCGCCGACCGGCGGAGTCGTAAAGATCCGACTGCATCGCATCGTCAGAACGTCGGGGTGGCGGGCGATCGCCAGCGCGGCCGATCGCATTAATTCATCGCGATCGCCGAGGTTGGATCCCAGGCTAATCAGGCAGTGGGGCACGGGCGGATCATTCAGCAGTTGGGGGTGTCAGCGGGCAAGTGTCCTGCTGATTGTAGCCCCTTGCGGTGTCCATGAAAGATGTCGCGGTGTGACTGCGTCGCGGCGGAGCTAAAAGGACCCACGCATTCGCCTTCCATGGCGACGCGTGGGTCAACAATCTCAAACAAGGAGGGGAAGTCCGGTTCTCGACATTCGTGTCGTTGGCTGTGACTCCCTGCATCACCACCCCCCGAGTTCAAAAGTTCGGTCTCTGTTTCTGCCGGTCGTTGATTGTTTTGGTCCTGTCGGTCGGTGCGCAGCATCGGACAGACGGGGTGTCATTGTTTCGTCGTGCATCCGCCAAGCGGATCGAAGGCGGTTGGAAACGCGTGCCTTCAGGTCGCGGTAAGCACCAATGGTGGCTAGCTGGAAGAGTCGAGGAGATCGCAGTGCTGTGGTGGAGAACTAATCAAACGACTTCGTTTTCCAGGGGTTATCATCGCTGCGATTCCAAACTTTGCATAAGGCTGAGGCGATAAAATCTCATACCGCTGGGTCTTAATTCCGCTGGACGATTCGGCGGGAAAGGCAAGCGATATGATTTCGCATCATTGTGCCGGATGCGTTTGGGTTGTCAAGCAATCAGCCCGTGCGGAATGCAAATTTTTTCATGATTGATCGTTGTTGCTTGCATTGGGGTATTTGGGCAATGGGCGGTTCGTCTGATTTTGAACCGTTGCTCGGTTTGTAGATCGG
Organism: Rosistilla ulvae; assembly: GCF_007741475.1. Classification (NCBI taxonomy): domain Bacteria; kingdom Pseudomonadati; phylum Planctomycetota; class Planctomycetia; order Pirellulales; family Pirellulaceae; genus Rosistilla; species Rosistilla ulvae. The sequence continues at coordinate 6,223,730 of NZ_CP036261.1, forward strand.
TGGCAAGTCTGGCAGAATGATTTATGTAACTCGTAACGATGAATCACAACAAGATGTACTAGCGGTCTCGATAGCCATGCCGGAACACGACCCCTCGTTCAAACAGGACATAACACCGACACCGCAGGCGAGTATTGTCGCCGATGTTGCGTCTCTGGGCGGCGCCGATGCGATGCCAGGCGACCCAAAGTACTGGACTCTTGAGCACTACGAAGAGTGTTGTCGATTTCTGGGGCCCGCGGTCTGTCGGCGATTGGGGATCTTTCCATTGCCCGAAGGGTTTGTGCTGTCGGTTGTCGTCCCGGTCTACAACGAAGCGACCACGGTCGAGCGGGCGATCGCGCGACTGCGCAGTACCGGTTTGCCGCTGCAAATCATCTTGGTCAACGACGGCAGCACCGACGGCAGTCACGAGGTGCTCGATGCGCTACCGGCATCGGCCGACTTGACCGTCATTCATCACCCGGCCAACGCGGGCAAGGGGGCCGCTGTGCGGACCGGCTTTGTGGCGGCCAAAGGGGATTGTGTGGTCGTGCAAGATGCCGATCTTGAATACGACCCAAACGATTTTCGCTGGCTGCTGCAACCGCTGGTCGCCGACGAAGCCGATGTGGTGTACGGCACGCGTTATGGTCACTGCGATCGCCAGGTCTCGCCATGGTGGCACCAGGCGGTGAACGGTCTGATCACAGGGCTGTGCAACCTTGCCATTGGGTTGCGATTGAGCGACGTCGAGACGTGTTACAAGATGGTGCGTCGAGACATCATTCAAGATCTGGTGCCCGACTTGAAAGAGAACCGGTTTGGTATCGAAATCGAACTGACTGCGAAGCTTGCCAAGCGTAAGTTACGGTTCACCGAACGCCCGATCCGGTACCAACATCGGTGGTATGACGAAGGGAAGAAAATCGGCTGGAAAGACGGGGTGAGCGCGTTGTGGTGCATCGTCCGCTACGGCCTATTCTCGGGGCGCAAGTAGTTTGTCTGCAATGGCTTGCGTCTTTTCCCTGCGGCGGCCTGTTCGCGGGGAGTCGCAGGCACGCGAAAATTTGCTTGACGAAGGTGTCAGCCTAGCCGTAGCCTAAAGCATATCTTCTCTGATTTGGGGAGGGGGTTGACCGCCGCCCCCCTGATCTCGCCTACGTCTGACACTTTTCCTGGAGGCACCGATTATGCTGATGCGAACAAATGTGATGACGCTCACGGTCAACCCGGCTTTTCTGCAGGAGATCAAGGAGAGTAACCACGATCTGTGGAGCACGTTGCACGAGGTTCGGCAGACCTGCGACGAAGGGGGTTCACGTGCGGAGATCGCCAAGCGATTGGTTCGATTGTTGGATCAGTTGCGCGACCATCTCTCGTTGCAGTTCGCGTTGGAAGAATCGTATGGTTACATCGAGTGTCCCGGAGTGATCGAAAGGCGGATCAGCGAAGCTGCCGAACGGGCTCAAGGTCAGCACTGTCGGTTGTTTTTGCAGTTGACCGATCTGTGTGAATTGGCCGAAGAGTTGCAGTATCGGGGATTTGCGGCGAGCGAGGTGGAGCGTTTGATCGGCGAGACCGAAGCGTTTGATGTCGCTTTGCAGCAACATGAACGATGCGAAGATGAGCTTATTGAAGTCGCATATTTTGATATGAAGCGATAGAATAGATATTGTCTCAGGTACGCGATGTTCTGCGTCCAGGTCTCTGTAGAAGAGGAATTGAGCTGATGTTCTCACAAACGGTTTGTCGTCCGATGGAGATCTTGCTGGTCGAGGATGGTTTGCTCGACGCGCGGGTAACGATCTTGGCGCTGGGACGCTGCAGCATTCACCATCGTGTGACCTTGGTGCGGAGCATTTCCGAGGCGTTGGCATTTGTCCGTCAGGAAGGTGTTTTCCGCCGCGCGCCGCAGCCCGATCTGGTTCTCTTGGATCTGTTGTTGCCCGATGGCAAGGGGACCGATCTGCTCCGCGATTTGCGGCAGATGCCCAACCTTTCGGAAGTCCCCGTCGTGGTCCTGACCGCTTCGGGCGATCCCGAAAATCGGACGATCTGTTCGACGTTGAAGGTCGACGATTACATCGAAAAACCTGTCGATGAAGACAAGTTCCTGCGAGTTGTCCGCGAGCACAAACGGTTGTTGGTCTTTGGTGCCCGCGCCTTGCGATCGGTCTTTCCCGAGCACACTCTGGCGACGTCCCCCTAGCCGTTGCAATTGGTCGGAGCGTCTCATGCTGCCGACCGCCGCGAACTCTCCGTCGTCGCCAGTGGCTGCGGCGGCTTGCGATTGCAGCAGCAGTCGCTCTTCTGCCGCCGCTGGCTTTCCCTGACTCTAGGAGTGCATTCATTGCGTCCTAAGTCGCCGCAAAAGTCGGTTTCATAGCCGCTTCGGTTGCGAGCAGGTTTCGACTATATTGAGGCTCCAACAAAACGATAGCTGCTGTGGGAGCAAAAATGCCCAATCTGGTTTGCCGCGGCGTGCGCGGGGCGATAACGGTCGAAGAGAATTCAAAATCGCAAATACTGCTGGCGACCCGCCAGATGTTGGCGCTGATGATGCGTCAAAACAGCATCCAAGCGATCGACTTGGCCAGTGCCATCTTCACCGTCACCAAGGACTTGGATGCCGAGTTTCCGGCCGTGGCGGCTCGGCAATTGGGCTGGATCGACGTTCCGTTGATGTGCGGTTATGAGATATCCGTCGAGGGTTCGCTGCCGCTCTGTATCCGCGTGCTGCTGCACTGGAACACCGACGTCCCGCAAGACAAGATTCACCATGTCTATCTCCGCGACGCGGCCGCGCTGCGTCCCGATCTGTGCAAGTTGCCGCCGTTGGACGACGCGGAACTGGAGGCCTGGATCGCGGAAAATTTGCAGTCGTAGCGCCCCGATGGCGTGACGTTGCGGACTGCTTCGCCGATTCTGTGGAAACGATGGCTGTCAAAATCACCTGGAAAACGACTCCCGAAATCAGTCCGCTGTGCGCTGCCGCAGCGGTCGCCAGCGGTTTGCCGGTCGCAGATGCTCAGTTGCCCGGATTGATCGGTCACTGCGTTCAATCGATCAGCGATCGATTGGCCGTTGCCGACTTGGACGTCGACCGGTTTTGGAACTGTTTGATCGCCGCGGGCGATCGTCCCCGCGACCACCGAGCGCGGGTTGAAGCGGCGTTGCTGCAAGCCGGCTGTGGCGAGCTGGCTGCCGATTCGATCGCTCCGACGATCTCGGGTCAGTTGGCGGATCTGAAAATCGCTTACGCCGAAGCGTTTCCAAAACTCAGCGAACAGTTGCCGCTGCGGGCTCGCGTGCTGCAGGAGCAATGGGAGGCGCGAGGCCCCGGTTTGATCGCCGTGATCGGCAAGTTGACCCATCGCGACCTGATTCCCAAAAAAGGAACGGTCGCGTTCGTCCAGCCCGCTTTGGGCGGCGGCGGCGACGCGAGCCCCGAGACCGGCCTGGTTTGGATCGAGGCGGTGCTTGCCAATCCGTTTCCCGATATTCCCGAAGTCGTTCGCTTGGGCTGGTTGTTGGCGCGACTGGGGCTGGGACGCAAGGCGGCCAGTAAATTAGTCGACGCGAAACACCTTCCCGATCTGGCCGCATTGGCGCTGTTGCCGATCGTTCTCGAAGCCGCTCGCGACGTCGAGCTGTTGGGCGACGTCGAGCTGTCGCGGTTGATGGATGCTTGGAACACCCGGCGGATCAACAGCAATTGCACCGCCGAAAGTTTGAACCCATGGTGGTCGCAGATGCGCGAAGGGACGACTCCGTTTCCGGTGGGGCTCAAGGCGCTCGACCGCATTCTGACCGCGTAGGTCGACGGCGCCTGTGCGATGCCATCGTCGGTCCCTGTTGGGATCGATCCAACCAACTCTCTTCTGTCTCTTTGAAATAAGCCATGGATCCTAAGCCAGAAACGCCGCTTCCCAAGAACGTTCCGCTGTGGCAGCGCATGTACGCACGGGGCGTCTTCTATCCGACGTTGACGTGGAACATGTTGTTGGGGCGAGCGTTGAAAGTTCGCCGCTGGTGGGATCCGATCGATCCGCATGTGATCGTCGGCGCGTATCCGTTCGCTCGCGATGTCTCGCTGATGTACGAGCAGGGAGTTCGCGCGGTCGTCAATACGTGTGAAGAATATGCTGGCCCGCAAGCTGTCTACGACGCGATGGGAATCGAGCAGTTCCGGATGCCGACGACCGACTTCACGCATCCGAAGTTGGAGGATATCGAGCGGGCTGTCGAATTTGTGCAGTCGCACGTCGCTCAAGAGCACACGGTTTACATCCACTGCAAAGCGGGCCGCGCCCGCAGCGCAACGGTCGCTCTTTGTTGGTTGATCAAGTATCGCGGACAAACTCCCGAACAGGCCCAGAAGATTCTGCTTGAGCGTCGACCGCATGTGAATCCGCATGTCTATCTGCGTCCAGTCGTCGCGGAATTTGTGAAGCGAATCGGCTAGGTCGCGCCATCTTATTGACGCTTGCCAAGGTAAACTTGATAATTGGTCATTCGATGCCACGTGCGGAAGAATGCCTTGTCTGAATTTTCGGGTAACGTCGACGATCCACTGATCCCATTGCTTCGCTTAGCAATGTTGCCCGGCATCGGTCCACGGACGCTGACCGCTTTGCTGGAGTGCTTTGATTCGCCCAGCGATGTTCTTGCCGCATCGTCCGATGCGTTGATGCGAGTCGCCGGCGTGGGGCCGAAGTTGGTCGATGCGATCCGCAGTCCCAACGCCCAAGTCGACGTCGAGGATTTGATCGCGGAGTGCCAGCGGTTGCAGATCCAAATCGTGCCGCAGGCTGCCGACGGCTATCCCAAACGTTTGCTGGAACTGTGCGACGCGCCGCCGGTGTTATTCATGCGGGGGACGTTTCTCAAAGAGGATGAACTGGCGGTCGCCATCGTCGGCACTCGGCATCCGACGCCTTATGGACGACGGCAGACACAGGTCTTGGCGGCGGGACTGGCTCGCGCGGGAGTGACCATTGTTAGTGGGCTGGCGCGAGGAATCGATGGCATCGCTCATCAAGCGGCGCTCGATGCGGGAGGCCGCACGATCGCGGTGCTCGGCGGCGGAATGGGGGCGATCTATCCGGCAGAGCATGGTGGTTTGGCGGATGACGTGACGGCCAACGGGTGTTTGATCAGCGAGAATCCACCGTGGGCTAAACCTCGCGCGGGAATGTTCCCGCAACGCAACCGTTTGATCAGCGGGCTGTCGCTTGGCGTCTGCGTGATCGAAGCGGCCGACCGTAGCGGTGCGCTGATCACAGCGCGGTTGGCGAGCGAGCAGGGACGCGACTGTTTCGCCCTGCCCGGTCCCGTCAATTCGCGGATGTCGCGCGGCACGAATCAATTGATCCGCGATGGCGTCACGTTGATCCAATCGGTCGACGACATCTTGGAAAGCCTGGGGCCGCTGTCTCAACCGGTTCAGGTTCGCGATGCCGACGACGCGCCCCGACAATTGCATCAGCCTGCCGAGTTGCTGTTGAACGAACAGGAGTGCCAAGTTCTCGACGCGATCGGCGCCATGGCAACATCGATCGACGAGATCATCGCCAACACGAAATTGCCAGCGCACCGAGTGCTGTCGACCGTCAGCGTGTTGGAGATGCGACGCCTGGTTCGACGGACCGGCGGCCAGCACCTGGTGCGGATTTAAGGTGGTCTGCAATCAGCGGGAACACTGATTGCGGGACCACTCTACGCTTTGCGGATGAAATCGGCGGCGTAGCTGCGGATGTGTTGGCCGTTGAGGACGTGGACCATTCGCAGTTGCTGGATGTGGCTGTCGCTGAACGATCCGATCGGCACATGGACCAAGTGTTTATGGAATCGCTTGGCCAGCCGACGCCAGCCCGCTCCCGGCGGCAGGCTGGACATGATCGCGATCTGCCGGGAACGCGAGTAGGTGCACGCCGCGGCGATCAAACGCTCTTCCAACGAATCGACGAAGTCCAATCGTGGATCGTTCCAGATGTCGGGGATCACGACTGGCGGGAACAGGAACATCGCGCCGCCATAGACCGACATCCCGATCCCCGGCCCGACCATCTCTTTGGAGAAGTCGGTTGCGTAGAAGGCGAGCGTCGATTCCTCTTCGTGTTCGGCGAACCACGTCGTACGCCACGGGTAGTCGCGCGGATCCGAAGGGCTGTCGAACAGCATCACACAGCAGTCGAGCTTGCCGCGATCGGGCGGAAGGACTTTGACGTAGATCTGTTTCTCGTACCAATGACGCAGCGTATCGCGGATGTCGATGCCATCCTTCACGCTGGTGGTAAACTTCTCCGTCCGCGCCAGATCGGTTCCCAGGATCGCTTGGGCCCGTTCGACGACGCGGGTGCGGAAGTTTTCAATCTGTTGGTCTTCGGGCGGGTAACTGCATTGCCCGTACGGATTCCAGCGGTACTGCCAACGCTTCGATTCCTCTTGCGTCGGGCGGCGATTCAATTGCAGCGTCTGCCAGCTGACCTCGGGACCGGGCAAGCGGTTGACCAGCGGAACGATCTGGCCATCGGGGAGCCTCGCCTGGTCGATCCCCAACGTGACCTGATTGCGATCGTTGTTGGAATCCGAATTTAGATAAGGATACGACCGTGCGGTTTCGACCACGTGCAGCGCGAACTGCGGCCCCAGGATCTGCTTTGCCGCGACGACGATCGTGTACAGATCGGGCGTCATCCGGCGTCCGATCAGCGACAGGTTGCGAATGTATTTCAGGCACTGACTCAGCAGCAGCGGCGTCACTTTGCGAGCTCGCACGCCGAGGTCGGCGCGGTAGGCATCACGAGCGGCCAGCAGCAGTTGCTTGACGCCATCGATCGACAGGAAGCGATCGTCCTCCAGTTCGGCGCGGGCCCGTTCGTAGAGTCCTGTGATGTAGGGGAGTTCGCCAAACATGAAGTTCAACGACCGAGGATTGACGTCGTAGATCTCGGGCGGTTCGACAAGATCGTGCTCGGGCATCTCGGCATCACTTTCGCGATACGCCTGCCGGACCCAAGGCCACTGCAGAACGCTGCAGACGAAAAGGAGCTTTTCGTAGCGTTGTTCGAGTTCGCGGAGCCGCAGGGCCATGTGCAAGATCCGCTGCTGTATCTGGCGGTCGGGCGGATGTGGAACGCCCGGCAACATCGCCGCCGCAAAACGCTCCAACGGCACGCGTTTGAGCGCAAACGGATCGGGCATCGTCGCCGACATCGGCTCAAACGGATCGGTCTCCAAATCGATGAAATGCCGCGGCAAATGTTCGCCCATCGCGATCCGGATCGCCATGATCACCGGCTGGCAGGGATCGATCGGCACATAGCTGGTCGGGGATTCGTCGTCGAAATCGTCTTCATCGTCGTCGTCCGCTTGCGATTCGGACCACTCCGATTCGGTAAACCGCGGCGACGTCGGCTGGATCACGATCGAGGGCTTGGGCAGCTGCAGCACTCCCTCTTCGACTCGCTGTTGAAACGAATGAGGCAGCGGAATCGCGACGCAATCGAATTCGTGCTCCAACATCCGGCGGCGAACTTCCCAGGAAAAATCGCCGCTACCATGGATGATCGGGATCACCGAGATGCGTGGACTGATCTGCAAAGGTTCGGGGAACTGGGGCATTGAGCCAGACGCTTTTCAATTTGGGGGTGATGGGAATCGATCCGATCGCGGCGAGCCTTCAATATAGCTTGGTTTGGGGAAAAGGTTGACCAGCCTGACAGTGGACACGATACTTTCCAATTCGATCGATTCTCCCCAACCGGGCGTTTGCTGTTGCCGACCGCCCCCTTGCACTTGATCTCGTTGAATGGACCTCCATGTCGAAGCCAACTTTTTTTCTGCTTTCCCTGTTCGCCTGCGTTTCGGTACTGGGTACCGGATGCAATAAAAGTTCCAGCGATTCGGCCGGTGGCGGCGACTCCGGCCAACGCCCTAGCGTCGCTTATGTGACCAACGGCGTCGCCTCGTTTTGGGTGATCGCCGAAGCGGGCGTCAAGCAAGGTGGGAAGGATTTTGATGCCGACGTCGAAGTGCTGATGCCGGCTGAAGGGATCACCGCGCAGAAGCGGATGATCGAAGATCTTTTGACTAAGGGGACCGATGGGATCGCGATCAGCCCGATCGATCCAGAGAATCAAACCGAGTTGATCAACAAGGCAGCGAAGTACGCCAAAGTGATCACGCACGACAGCGACGCTCCCGATTCGGATCGGCTGTGCTACATCGGAGTGGACAACTATGTCGCGGGGCGGATGTGCGGCGAACTGGTCCGCGAAGCGATGCCCGAGGGGGGCAAGTTGGCGATCTTCATCGGCCGCTTGGAACAGGACAACGCTCGCCGCCGACGTCAGGGAGTGATCGACGCGGTCTTGGGACGCAGCGAAGATCCGACGCGTTTCGACCCGCCCGACGCGGAGATTAAAGAGGGAGACTGGCACATCGTCGGCACCTACACCGATCAATTCGATCGCGCTCAAGGGAAAGCGAACGCCGAGGATGCGATCAGCCGCCATCCCGATCTGGCTGGCATGGTGGGGCTGTTCGCCTACAACCCGCCGCTGATGCTCGAAGCGCTCACGCAGAGCGGACATCTTGGAAAAATCAAAGTCATCGGATTCGACGAAGCTCAAGAAACCCTGCAGGGAATTCAAGACGGCAACGTCTACGGAACCGTCGTGCAAAATCCGTTCGAATACGGCCGGCAATCGGTCAAGGTGTTGGCGGGGTTGGCTCGCGGCGAGAATCTCCAGTCGTTGGGAATTCCCGAAGTCGGATTCCTCGACATCCCGGCTCGCAAGATTCGCAAGGATAACCTGGACGAATTCTGGGCCGAGTTGAAGAAGAACATGGGTGAGACAGCGGAGTAATTCCAAGCCGAGCGTCGGGAGCCTCGATGCCGAGGTGCCCGTTTTTACCGTAAGCCAAGTTCGTTTGCATGACATCCCATTCCCCGGCGGCAGTGCCACTGTTAGAGGTTCGTGACGTAACAAAACGTTTTGCGGGAATCGCTGCGCTCAGCGGCGTTTCGCTGTCGGCGACGCGGGGGCAAGTGCATGCCGTGATCGGCGAAAACGGTGCCGGCAAGAGCACGCTGATGAAGATCTTGGCCGGCGTGCAGTTGCCCGATTCGGGGCAGATTCTGCTGGACGGCAAACCGGTTAGAATCGATTCGGTGCAGCGGGCGTTGGAGCTGGGGATCGCGCTGATCCATCAAGAGTTAAACCTCTCGGACAATCTGGACGTCGGGGCGAATCTGTTTTTGGGTCGCGAGCCGCGGCGGTTCGGATTGATCGATTTCGGCAAGATCCGCGAAGCATCGCGGCAGTACTTGCAGATGGTCGGGCTGGATATCGATCCGGGGACGATCGCTGGCGATCTGACGATCGGGATGCAGCAGATGGTCGAGATCGCCAAGGCGTTGTCGGTCGATGCGCGGTTGTTGATCATGGACGAACCGACCAGCAGCCTTTCGCAGCACGAGACCGAAGCGTTGTTCCGCGTCATCCGGCGGCTGCGCGAACAGGGCGTGACGATCCTCTATATCTCGCATCGATTGGGCGAGATCATCGAACTTGCCGACACGGTCACCGTCCTCCGCGATGGAGAAAACGCGGGGCATTTGAGCCGCGATCAGATCAGCCACGACGCGATGGTCCAACGGATGGTAGGACGCGATATCTCGAAGTATTACGCGCGAGCGGAGCATCCGCGGGGCGATGTGATGCTGGAATTGAAACAACTGCGGACATCGACGTGGCCGGCTCACGCTTTGAATTTCAAGGTTCACGCCGGAGAGATCGTTGGCGTCGCGGGACTGGTGGGAGCTGGCCGAACCGAGTTGATGTCGACGATCTTCGGAACTCAGCGGGCTGTCTCGGGAGAGGTTCTCGTGGCGGGGAAGCCTCTGCGACTGAGGCACTGCCGCGACGCGATCGATGCGGGAATCGCGATGGTTCCCGAGGATCGCAAGCAGCAGGGCTTGATCCTGGAGATGGGGATCCGGATGAACGTGGGGCTGCCCGGGTTGGAACGGCATCGGCATCTGGGCGGCTTCTTGAATCGCCAAAAGGAACGCGCCGATTCGGATCGGATGATCGCGGAGATGAAGATCAAATCGAGTTCGGATATGCTTCCGACTCAATTTCTGTCGGGCGGCAATCAGCAGAAGGTGGTGATCGGCAAATGGTTGTCGATGCATCCCAAGGTGCTGTTGTTGGACGAACCGACGCGCGGCGTCGACATCGGTGCCAAGCAAGAGATCTATCGGTTGATGGAAGAACTGGCGGCCAGCGGCGTGGCGGTGCTGTTTGTTTCGAGTGAAATGGAAGAAGTGTTAAGCATGAGCGATCGGACGATCGTGATGCACGAAGGCAAGATCAGCGGTGAATTGCGACGCGATCAATTGTCCGAAGAAGCGGTGATGCAATTGGCGACCGGGAACCCCGTCGCCGCCGCGTCGACCTGAACGAACGATTCGATAACATGAAAAAAATACTTGGCATCTTGGGTCTGTTGGTCTTCATCTGCGTCGTCACGGCGCTGATGAGCGATCGCTTTTTGACGCAGTTTAACATCGAGAATTTGATCCGCCGCAGCGCGCTGTTTGGGATCATTTCGGTGGGGGCGGCGTTTGTGATCATCACCGGTGGGATCGATCTATCGATCGGATCGGTCGTCTGCATGATCGGTTGTCTGTTGCCCTGGATGTTGGTCCAGCAAGAGTTCTCGGTGCCGCTGGCCTTACTGATCTCGTTGGGGATCTCGCTGGCGGTCGGACTCAGCCATGGCCTACTGATCACCAAGGTCCGCTTGCAACCGTTTGTGGTCACGCTGTGCGGGCTGTTGGTCTATCGCGGGATCACGCGCGGGATCGTGCAAGATCAGACGCAGGGTTTCAAGAGCGGCTACCAATCGCTGCGAGCTCTTGCCCAGGGGCAGATGCCGTTGCCGGGGACCGACTTTGGGATCCCTTATCCCTGTCTGATTCTGGCCGTTGTGGCGGTGCTGGCGATCCTGTTTTTGAACTACACGATCTACGGACGCTACATGTTGGCGTTGGGCCGCAATGAAACTGCGGCTCGGTACAGCGGGATCAACACCGATCGGATGATCATCCTGGCCTACATGATCTGTGCGCTGTTGAGCGGGCTGGGCGGGATGTTGTTTGTGCTGGATGTCGGCAGCGCCCAGCCAGTCGACTTTGGCAACTTCTACGAACTCTACGCGATCGCCGCGGCGGTCTTGGGTGGCTGCAGCTTGCGTGGCGGCGAGGGGACGATCATCGGTGTTGTGATCGGAGCCGCGGTGATGCAGGTGCTGAAGAATTCGATCACGTTGATCGATGCGATCCCCACCAACATCGAATTTGCGGTGATTGGGATCGTGATTCTCGGCGGAGTGATCGCCGACGAATATGTCAAACGCTTCGCCGCCGCGCGGCGAGCACGCCTGCAAGCCGAACTGGCTCAACAGGCGGAGTGATCGCGACCGAAGCGGTCGCGATGTAGAGGATTTGCCAGGCGGGCGTTGCCCTGCCGGCGAGTGTTGCCCCGCCAGCGAAAGCCGACGCGATGGCTACTTGTCTTCGCCGGAATTTTCGCGATTCGGAGCGTTGCGATCGTACAGCGCCGAGACGTTGCCGGGGCTGCGTTTCCCAAGTCCTTCGGAATTGAGGGGAGGGAAGTCTTCGGCACGCGACGCGGTTCCCAGCGGGATCACGAGATCTTGGTCCAAGCTGCGGAGATAACCGAGCAGTTTGTTCAGCGAGATCGTTGTGATACCAAGTTGCTTCGCACGCGCTTTCAGTTTACCAACAGCCGCCAAAACCGAGGCGTTGCCCGCTTGAGCGTCGGGATCCCCCTCGCTGAATTCAGGGTTGGTTCCCAACACCAAGAATCGCGTGTCGAAGGTCAGTTCACCCGTTTCGGTGCCACGAGCGTCGACTTGAGCACTGACGATCGCTCCAGCCGATTTGATCATCGCCTTGATACGGTCCGAATCATCGTTTCCGTCGCCGTCGAGATCCATCAAACCAGCCAATGCGATTTCGACTCGACGACCCGGAGCCCAGAAGGGAGTGTAGATCTTGTCGTCTTCGATGACGGGATTGCGGAGATCGGGGTTGTGGACCACGCGTGCCTGGGCCAGATGGGAACCGAGAATCGCGGTGACTTCCAGGTTCGCCTTGGGTTCAACGTTGGTCACACGAACTTCGTCTTGATCGATCACACCAAATGTGACGCCGGTGATCAGCCCGTCAGCACTTCCCAGATTGACGAAGACCACGTTGCCACCGGGCATCACGTGAACGACGCGTCCTTGAGGTGTTTCGAATTCGTCGTTACGCAACGTTTCGATGGTGTTCTTTTGGTCGTCGATCGTGGTCTGCAATTGGGTCGACTGTTTGACCAACTGGGTCTTTTCGCGAGCTGCGGAGGTCGTGATCGCGGTGATCTGTTGCTGCGATTTGGTCAACAGATCCTGCATTTGTTGCTGTTTCAGGTTGTGATCTTCCCGCGCTTTGGCCAGATCGGCCATCGTCTTCTGCAGTTGGGTGTTCAGTTCATCCTTGTCTTTTTCCGCTTTGTCGGCGCGAGCGGTTTCGCGTTCAAGGATCGCATCTTTCTCTTTGCCCAGTCGCGCGATCTGCTGTTCCGCGGCAGCCAACAGTGCTGACTTGTCGCGAATCGTCCGCATCAGGAACGAAGGCAATTCGTGATAATTCTTCTTGCCATCTTCGTTCATCAACGACATGTCTTGGGCGAACTGTTGCTCGATCAAGTTCATCTTGTCGTCGCCGCCGGCACTGGTCAGCATCTGCGCAAATTCGGCATCGGTCATCTGACCGACTCCCAGCATCCGCTCCATCACCTGGATCTTGCTGTCCTGGGTTCGCACTTGATTCTGCGCATTTTGCAGCGACGCATTGGCTTTGGTCTTCTCCTGCGAAGCCGCATCGCCCCATTGCCACATGAAGAAATTGCCGACTAGCGACAGGACCAAAACGATAATGCAGGTAATCAAACTGCCGCGAATCACGGAATCGTCGCGAGCTGCCATTTCGAAACTCCATACGCTCCGGCCAGGGACGAGAGCATGCGTGCCGGAAGTTAATGAGGGGTGTGAACTGCTGTCATCTTATTCAACAATTCCAAGAATACCAGATTTACCCTGTAAAGGTCGCCAAATCACCTAGCCCCCCCACTGCCGATTAGAGCGCTTATTCGCGACGGGAGGGCTCGTTGCCTCGATTCGCTAGCGCTGTGGAGGGGGCGATTGGGAGTGATTCACCAATCGAGGGGGCTCGGCGGCGGCTATTTGCCTGCCTCGCCGAGCCGATCACCGGACATCTACATTCTAATAAGAAGATCGTTGCGGCGTCTGGCTGGTCCGCGATACGGAAAGAATATCACTCGCGGCGTGGCTCAGTCCGTAAGGCCCATTCGGCTGGTTCAGTTCCAGAAAGACTGTAAATCGCGAGTTGGGGCTTTCGGAATAGATCACCGGGGTGGGAGTGATCTTCATCAGGCTCGACGGACTGCCGTTCCAGCCATAGGAATAGCCGCCGGAGCCGAGCGAATGGTCGGGGGAGAGATGGTAATGGGCCATCATCAGCGAAACCAACCGCGTCGGATCGCCGGTGAAGCCGTTGAAGCTGATCCGTTGTAGCCGATGCTGGGGGGTGAAGTAGTAGGTGATCGTGCCAGCCAGGTCGTCCGGTTTGGCGCCGGTGACGACGGGGACGCGGAGACCTTCCAGTTGGCGATCGGCCAGAACCGTCGTGACTCGCGAAAATTGAGCTGTCACCCAGGCGGGGGTGGCATCAAAACGCAAGATGTCGCGAAAGTCTTGGAACGGGCCGCCGGCGAGCGCTTGGCTGGGGTGGCTCAACCAATCCAGATCCCGATGCGGGTGCTTGTCGCCCCGCGCCCAGAGGGCTTCGGTGCTGTAGTGCGAATCCATGCCATCGGCCGATGGCGAGGTCCAACCGGCGGTTTGCGCATCGCTTCCGCTGGCAGTGACCTGAGTCAGTTTGGCTTGCAACGATTGGCCGAGTTCGGTTTCCGTGGCGACGTAGGGCCCACCAACCAGACCTCCGGCCAACAGCAACAAGATCGGAGGACGTTGAATCATGGCAGGGTGCTCCAACACACATAGCGATCGTGAGATCGGCGTCCCTGCCCAACGTTTGTCCGCACCGATCCGTGGTGAAGATATTTTTCTTTTCGGGCCCCAGGCCCATCGCTAATAGATCGTCGAAATCGGGGCGTGAACTTGCGAATCGTCGGCGCGGCCTGCACAACCGCTGCATCTGGCGGCACCGGAAAGCGGAGCTCCAAAACCAAGTTTCTGAGCATTTTGACCTGGACCCGTGAACACCCCTTTGGTTATTCGAGGTCTCGTCGCGCCAATATGCCCGATGCGCGACGATGCCGTCTACGAATTCATTCCCCTCCAGTTACTTTGGAGCTTCGCCCGCGATGCCAATCACTGATTATCGACGTCGGTTTCTGATCAAAGCCTCCCTATCGCTCGCGGCAACAAGTCTGCCCGGTTGCGGAACGATCTTCTTCCCCGAGCGCGTCGGCCAGCCGCGCGGCGGACCGATCGATTGGAAGGTGGTCGCTCTGGATGGCGTTGGGCTGCTGTTGTTTGTTGTCCCCGGTATCGTCGCTTTTGCTGTCGACTTCTATAACGGAACGATCTTCCTGCCCAGCTACAATTACAGTCAGATCGAATCGCAGCGGACCGACGAGCTGTTGGCGGTGGAGATCGAAAAAAGCGATATCTCACAAGAGAAGATCGAAGCGATCGTCTCAAAACACGTCGATCAAGAAGTCGAATTGTCCGCGGGCAAGTATCGCGCAAACCCCTTACCCAGCATGGATCAGTTCTGGGGATTGGCTGGAAAAATGCGAGCCGCGTTCAGTTGATCCGCTGCACGACGCGGCCGACCAGTCTGGATCAGCCGACGCTCGACCATTACTTCAGCGAGATCGGCCGCTTGAGATGACCGCGGCGATTGCGGATGCCCAGCGCTTGGATCACGTGATGCCGGCAATCGTTCAAGATCGGGATGTTCAGGGCGTTGTGATTCCGCATCCGTCGCTCGGCGGTTGCGGCAGAGATACCGTAGACTTTCGTTGCCGAGACACCGATTCGTTTTCGTTCCAGTTGGAATCCGCGTTCCATCACTTGGGTGCCGTAGAGTTTGCACTCATAACAATTGCTAACGGCTACGCCATTCTCATAGACTATGGGCGAGACGCCTTTGGGGCAGATTGCGATCGATGCGTGTAGGATCGCGCCGACCTTGGGGACGGTGCCGCGTAGCTTGCTGGTCACGATATAGACTTCCCGATCATCGACCGAGGCCTCTTGGTTCAAGACGCTTTTGCCCAGCTCTCCGGCGGCCGCTGCGTTTTCACCGAGGGCCGGCAGATGGTGGCATGCGGTTGCCAACAGCAACGCGAACAGCCGAAGCGATTGGGAAACGTTGAATTGAATCATGAACACGAAGGAAGCGACGGATTGATTTTCGAGAGCCGAGGAGCAACGCGAGGAACGCCAGCTGCGACCGCAAACGCTTCGACCGGTGAGCCGTTCCGCGGTGCGTGGAGCTGCGAAGCGGCGAGCCAGTACGTTGCCTAAGTAAAACATACGATGCAAAAAAGCATCATGCGGCCCGTTGGGCAAAGATTTCCGATTGTTCCGATTGGCCGGATGGTGGGCGCAGCGGGCAGCGAACCCGAGACCGATCGTTCGACGCGTCGAATTCGCTTGCTGGAGGGAAGAGGTTGCTGTCGATAGGCAGCCAACGACCGCGCCGAGAGAGAGGGCCAGTGGAACGGCGAACCGATCACTCGCCGTGGCGGCGGTTTGAGAGAGAACGCAGTCGGAGACTGGCTACTGGGCTGTTTCTCGCGACATCTTTAAAGCGCGTTGGACGTTTTTGCCTTTAAAAAACAGCGACGCGCCAAACGCGTTCTTTTCGATCGGCACGGTGATGTCGACTGTCAGGTTGGCGGAATTGCTGGTGATGTTGGTCGGATTTACTTTGATGTTCGCGTTGGTGATTCCGATCGTCGACAGAATCTCGGTTGCCTTGGCGCGAACTTCGTTGCTCGTCGCCCCGGGAACGATCCCGGTGCGAGCGGCTTCGTAGACGGCGTTATCGACCGTGTGCCGAATCATTGCGACGCGGCAGAATTCAAACGAAGCGAAGAAGAACGCGATCGCGATCCCTGCGGTCAGGGCAAACTCGACAGCTACCGCACCGCGACGCGAGCGTGCGCTGCGGGAAGCGATCGGTTGGCGTCGGCTGGAGTGTTTGTTTGTCATGGCTATTTCGTGATCAGGGTGCTAAGGGTGAGCGCGATTTCGCGATAGATCGCGATTAATTGAGCACCGTTGTCGGCATGGAAATGCTTGCCGCGACCGGTGGTTGCGATTCGTTTCATCCGCGTGATGTCCGCCCCGGCGCCAAATGTAATGGTGTGGATGAAGACACCCTGTGTCGCAAGGATTTGAGCATCGGTCTGTGGATCGCGTCCGGCGTTGTGGATACCGTCGGTCATCACGATCATCGTTCGTTCGACAAAGTCGGTGTTGCGTCCTCCGCTGAGGATTGCTCCCCCGACACTCATCCCCGCCGAGATGCTGGTCGATCCGGAAAATCGCATCGAATTCATGGCGGTGGTGATCTGTCCCAAGGAGGTCGTCAGCGCGACGTCGGCGGTGGCGGAACTAGAGTAGGAGGCGAGCCCGACGACTTCTTCCACTGGAGTTCCCGATAGCGTGTTGACGAAGATGTTGATTGCGTTTTTAAGGTCGGTTGCTTTTTGGCCAAACATCGAACCGCTGCGGTCGACGACCAGCACGACGTCCCGTTCCAAAAACGTTGCGGTGGCTTCCTGTTGGGGTTGGAAATCTTCGACGCCGAAGATGCCACCAAACAACAGCTTGACGCTCCCCGATGCCGATCCGCTGGATCGGTCGCCGAGAATCTGAATACTGTTGATCGGAGTCCCCGAGGTCTGGAAGATGAATTTGCCGCTCTGTGGGTCGGCGACGGAGCGACCGAATTTGATGTCCGCGTTATTCAGCAGCAAGGGTTTTCCAGCAACCAAGTTCTGGCTGGCAATCGCTTTCGCCTGGCGTCTCGCATCTGCTCGGCTCTGGGTCGCCGAGAGTTCCTGGGCCGCAGCTTTTGCGGCGGCATCGGTTGCCGAACGCAGCTGAGTGCGGGTCAGGTGCATGTGGGCCAAATCGATCGAAAATACGACCGTCGCCAGGAATGCAATCATCAGCACCGCGACAAATACCATCATCGCACCGCGGCGATGTTGGGCTGGTGTCTGGCGTCGGCGAACCGATTGTTGAGTCTGTTGCGTCATACTTTAAATCCTTGCAGTGTTGGCGTGGCCCGCGGAATGGATGTCTACTCTTTCACCATCACGACTTGCGCCGTGATCGTTTTGTCGGCGATGAACTTCCCCAATACCTGACTGTTCGGCTGGGTAGGTGCAGAGACCGAGACCGTGATCAATTCACCACGATTTGCGTTGGTAATGTCTGTTGGTGAAAAGACAATATTTGATTGCTTGACCTTGCGGGCCGTCAGAATCGAATTCCCACTGGCTTTGGAACCCGCGGTGGTCGATCCAACTCGGATCGCTTCACGGGCCGCTTCATAGGCTGAAATGCTGAGTGTTTGCTTCAGGAAAATCCGACTAGCGGCTTCGATTGTGCCAAACACCAGCAGCGCTAGCAGCGGTAGACAGACGGCAAATTCGACAATGGCGGTACCACGCCGTGATTTTGCATGCGGTCGGCGGACGGGGGACTGTTGGATCATCGTAGGGGTGCCTTGTTAAACACTTACGGGTGATTCGGATTCAATTTCAGTTGCCGAAACCTGTGTCTCGGACTGATCAGGGTGTGTCGGCTGTGTCGCGGAAGCCAGTTGCTGTTTCTGGTGTCGCGCCAAGACCAGGTTGAAGTCGGCAGCGAGGTCTTGCAGGAAGTCTCCTTTGCGGAAACTGATCGGTTTGACGTGAGAGCCCTCGGCAACCGCTTCCATCGCCCGACGCAAACGTTGAATTGGCCCTGCAAACCGGTTGCTCAACCGCATCGTGTCACGCAAGAAAATCGGCAGCATCGCTGCTGAAATAATCAGGAACGGTGCGTAGCGTTGCAGAAACAAGCTGGCCGTTTCGCCCCACGTTGCGCCTGGTTCTTGTTCAAACAGCATCAACCAGATCATCAACGCAACGCTGTTGGCGACCATGAAGGAGGCCCAGTGAAACGTGATTCGCTTGAGAAGTGAGAGTTGTGTTTCTGGGTCGACGAAATTTGATTTTCGACGTGTAGTCTTGGACATGAGGTGACCTTCGGGAGATTGCTTCGAAGCGTTTAACGCCGTGCCAGGCTGCCGTGGTGGCGGTCCATCGGGCGAGGAGTATTGGATCGGTTCCGACGTGGAACCCTGTGTCGGTCGGATGAAGCCTAGCATTCATCTGGAAGTGGGGGCGCCATGGCGGAGACTTCAACCTTGATCATTTCGTGAAATCATCCAATGATGCGATGCATTCGGGTCACAACGGTTGTATCGAACCGGTCGAGAAGGGCAGTTTTTCGGCCGGATCCGGGCTTGCCGTCATCTTCCATGGCGACATACTCTGGCGGCTGTGCATCGGCTAGACGAACCACCCTTATAAAACGACGAGAACAGCAGAATGGACGTGGATCAAGAATCGGACGCTCCGAAATGGAAGCCGCTGGGGACGACCGAACGCCGTGTTTTGGGCGTGTTGATCGAAAAGGCGAAGACGACCCCCGATAACTATCCGATCACGCTCGCCTCGTTGACCGCCGGTTGCAATCAGAAGAGCAATCGCGCACCGCAGATGCAGCTGAACGACGACGATGTCGATCTGTCGCTGGATCGTTTGCGAAGCGTTGGTGTCGCGGTCGAAGTCCAGGGGAGCGGCCGCGTCCCCAAGTATCGCCACACCGCTTACGACTGGTTCGATGTCAAAGGACCCGAGATCGCGGTCCTGACCGAATTGATGCTCCGCGGCGAACAGACCGTTGGCGAATTGCGGACGCGGGCTTCGCGGATGGAACCGTTTCAAGATCTCGCGGCGCTGCAACCGGTTCTGCAGATGTTGCTAGACAAAAACTTAATCGTCGCGCTCACGCCGCCAGGCCGCGGTCAGTTGTTTACTCACAACCTCTACCCCGACGCCGATCTGGCCCATTTGAGAAAGAAGATCACCGGAGACAGCAGTTCGCCGTCGCCCCAGCCGGTTGCTGTCGCCTCGCAACCCGCGACGCCAGTTCCTGCTGCGGCTGCCGTCGCTCCGGCGAACGACGAATTGCAATCGATGCGCGACGAGATCGCTCGGCTATCCGAAGAGGTCGCTCAGTTGAAGCAGCGACTCGACATCCTCGAATCGTAGTCCTGGCCGCGATCGATCCGCCGCTGACGCCCGGTGAGCGTTCAGCGGCGGGAAACTGCCGGCGACGCGGATCAATCGCGCGATCCGGGAGTGACTTTCAGCTTCAACTCTTTGTCGCCGCGTCGCACCGTAATCGGCACCTCTTCGCCAATCTTGAGCGCTTCGATGGCGTACGTGTAATCGTAGATGTTCTCGATTTTACGTCCGGCCAATTCGATGATCAGGTCGCCGCCGCGGACTCCCGCCTTGGCTGCCGGTCCATTCTCCGAAGCTCCGCTCAGCATCACCCCTTTGACATCGCCGGCGGCGTAATCGGGGATCGTTCCCAGGTAGGCACGCATCTGTGCCCGGACCTGTTGCTGCGGCGCGGTGTGCTTGGTGTATTCGGGAGCGTCGTCGGCGGTTGCCAGCGAACGAGCGATCAGCCCCATCAGCCGCGCCGTCTGCGCTGCGCCTTCGTAATTTAAGGTGTCGGGCGTATCGCGCGGCGTGTGGTATTCGCTGTGCGATCCGGTGAACGCCGACAAAATCGGAACGCCACGCATGTAGAAGGTGCTCGCATCGGTTGGCAGATAGGTATCCGTTTGCAATGTCAACGCGAGTCCGACCGGCGCGTTGCGACGCTCGATTTCGCCGTTCCAAACTGGCGAGGAACCGATCCCTTGCAGGACCAATTTTTCACGCAGCCGCCCGACCATGTCCATGTTCAAACAGGCAGCCATCGCGGGATACAGCGACAGCGGCGGATGACCTTCGGGGGCGGGGACTTGCGGATAGAGATCGTAGAACTTGTCGGCAAAGGCGTCGGAACCCAACAGCCCCAACTCTTCCCCCGACCACGCGGCTAACAAGATGTCTCGCTTGGCCGGCAGCTTGCCTCGACGTTGTAGATCGGTCAGGTATTGAGCGACTTCCAGCATCGCCGCGACGCCGCTGGCATTGTCGTCGGCACCAACATGAACTCCGTTGCGCTCATCGTCGCGAGCGAGGCTACTGCCCGAAGCACCGGTTCCCAGGTGATCGATGTGGGCACCGATCAAGATCGCTTGGTCGCTCGGGGCGTCGCCGACTTGCAAGCGGCCGATCACGTTGCGGCCGACTCGCTGTTGCTTTTGGACGTCGATCTTGGCTGTCAACTTCGCTTCGCCGAGATCGAATCCCATCGCGGGCTCGCCCGAATCGAGTTCCTTTTGAAGTTCCGCCAGCTCCTCGCCGGCAGCTTTGACGATCTTCGCCGCCATCGCATCGGTGACGCTGATCACGCCCAGGCTGGTTCCCGACAGCGAGCCATCGAAACGCAATGGCACCAATTGTTCGCGGACCTTGCTGGTCGGACCGCTGACGACGATCAAGCCGCGGGCGCCGCGATCGCGAGCGACCATCGCCTTGAATCGCAGGCTGCTGTAGGCCGACCAGTGCTGTCGCTTTTCGGCGGAGATGTCGGCGGGCAGATGGCGGAAGACCATCACCCATTTGTCTTCGACATCCAGGTGGACGTAAGCGTCCTGAACGGGATGCTCCTCCGAGCCGGGAGCGACGACGCCGTAACCGGCGAAGACGATGTTGGCCGGTTCGAATTCGCCCGTTTTCGAAAACGCCAGCGGTTGCCAATCGGTTCCGACTTTAAACGACTCGTCACCTACGGTCAGCGAATTGCCTTCGCCCAGTTCGACGCCGGCTGTGAATTCAAAGTTCTGGAAGAAGCTGCCGTCGGCTCCGGCCGGTTTGACGCCCAGGTTTTCCAGATAGGCAGCGACGTAAGCGGTGGCCGCTTTTTCGCCCGGCGTGCCGGTCAAACGACCGCCCAGTTCGCGGCGGCACAGGTAATCGACGTGCCGCATGATGTCCGATGGTTTGAAGTCGGCGTGCGATTGGCTGGCAGCTTGGCGGCCAAGTTCCTCGGCATCTTGCGTGTCGACGGTCTGCGATGCGTCGAGCCCCAGCAGCTTGCGAGCTCGCGCATCGTTCCAGGTGGCGGTGTAGATCTGCGTGTTGCCGCTGGCGGTGCGATTGGTCGACCAGGAGAGCTGTTTGCCGTCGGGCGAGAAGACGGGCAGGCCATCAAATCCGTCGGTGTAGGTGACGCGAACCGGTTCGGATTTGCCAGCCGCATCGATCAGATAGAGCTCGAAATTTCCAAACCCATGCAGGTTGGTCGTGAAGATCAGATAGTCGCCCGAGGGATGGTAATACGGGGCCCAGCTCATCGCTTTCATGTTGGTCAGCTGTTGCGGGGCAGATCCATCGATCCCGATCGTCATGACTTCGGCAGTGGCTCCGTTTTCGGAGAACCGCCGGAAACAGATCCGCTTGCCATCGGGCGAGAAGAAGGGGCCGCCGTCGTATCCCAACGTATCGGTTAAGCGACGCACGTTCGATCCGTCGGCATTGGCGATGTAGAGGTCCATCATCGCAGCCGGGTCCAGCTTAAACAGCTTGGCCTCTTTCGGCGTCAGTTCCCTCTCGTACGCGACGCGGTTAGACGCGAAGACGATCTGTTTGCCGTCGGGCGAATAACTGGCTTCGGCGTCGTAGCCCTCGGCATCGGTCAATTGCGTGTATTCTTCGGTTTCGCGATTCCACGCCATCAGCTCGTATTGCGGATCGTAATCCCAGCTGTAGCGTCGCTGTTTCCCCGATTCGCGGATCGCGATCTCTTCGTCTTGTTTCGTCTTGGCAGCGGGATCGTTTTGAGTCGATGAAAACAGGACGCGTTTCCCGTCGGGATGGATCCAGGCGCAAGTCGTCTTGCCCGTGCCGGGGGAGACGCGATCGAGATCACCCGTCTCGAGGTCTAAGAGATAGATTTGGTAGAAGGGATTTCCCGGTTCGCGTTCGCTCTGAAAGACCATTTGCGAGCCGTCGGCGCTGTAATAGCCCTCGCCCGAACGGCGGCCGCTGAAGGTCAGTTGCCGCGTGCCGGTCAACCACTCTGCCTCTTTGGCGGCCGCTTCCTTGGGATCCAGTTTTTCCTGGTCCGCCGTCGCCGCAGCGTGATGTGGCGAGGCGACGTCAGCCGTGGCAGCTGGTTTGCCGTCGGCCGGTTTTGTTTTGGCGGCGTCGGGATCATCGGCGATCGACAGGGTTGCTGGCGACAGCAGCAGGCTGGCCGCAAGCAGACCGGTAGCGTAGCGATGGAGGTGCATATTTCAGTCCTTCAAGAATGCGTTGGTGGGATCCGCCCCGTGCGGACGCTTCATTGTAGGCCGATCAGTCGCGGCGCGGGGAGGCGTGGGCCGCAGAGAGGGCTATTGCCCGGCGGCTTGTTGGATCTCGCCGTCGAGGGCTTCGATCAATGGATCGAAACGTGGGATATCGACGGCGTTGTTCCCTTGTTCGTGTTTGCGGAACAGGAACAGATAGGTCTCGTTTTGCGGACGGTAGCGATGGAAGAACAGCTGGTTCTTTTCGATCACTTTGTCGCGGAGAGACTTCGTTTTTGCAGCGGTGTAGTCGATCGCGGGGACTTCGGCTTGGTGCAGCAGTTCGCGGGCCAGTCGATCTCCCAGCTGCTGGTATCCTTGTTCGGTCAGATGCAGGCCGTTATCGAAATCGGCGTCGGAGACCAACGGGGCCAGATCGATCAGCGGCAGCTTGCGCTCTTGAGCCGCTTGAGCGATCGTTTGGCGAACGCTTTGGTTGGCTGCGTCGTAATCGGTCGTTCGGACGCCAGGCATGTGAAACGGTTGCAGCAACACGACACGCACGCCCGCAGCGGCTTGGTCGTCCAACAGTCGATCCAGATCGGCGGAGAACTGTTCGGCAGCGGTCAATCCATTCAGAGCGGCTGCAAACCCATAGCCCAGGACGACGATCGTTGGCTTGGCGGCGGCAAGGTCTCGCTGCAAGCGGGCGTATCCATCCTGCGGACTACCGAACAGGGCGCGGGCTTCGGCGCGAGCGTTGTCGCCCGACCAACCGAGATTGCGGACCGCCAGCTTTTGCTGGGGTGCAAGTGTTTGCAGGGCGGTTTCAAAATAGCCGTTCTGTTGCATCCGTTCGACCCACGTACCACCCACCAACGCAACTCGGTCGGCCGAGCGAACGCTGGCGGCTTCGTCGGCAAACGTTTCGTTCGCGCAGAGGCAGTTAAAGCCAAGGAGAAGGGTGAGTAACTGGCAAGTGTATTTGAAGCGCATCTCGAGATTTTCCAGGGGCGTTGAATAGCAACAGTATAACGTGAGCCCCGGCGATGTGGCACTCGATATTTTGGGTGGCTCTGGGGAGGTTCGTTTTGCCAAGTTAGGCGGTTCAAGTTGTGAACGTCTTGCCGCTCACCTCGCAGTTTGAAAAATCGATTTTCCCTGATCGGCGACCCCAGTTTTGAATAGGTATCCGATTGTTGCGTGGCTGGCGATTTCGGGAGCGTACCAGCCCACAAGACGGCTGCGATCGAATGCGAATTGGCGACAGGGAGTGGGGGTGGTTCGCTGGACGGCCCGACTTCCAGCCTGTTAGAATCAGTCGTGGAAGGTGCCGGTATCCGTGCACCTTGGTGCCACGTTTTCCGAGAGTTTTGCCTGGGGCCGTTTGCGATTGTGTCGCCGGTTGTGGTCGCCACGCCAATGGCGTGGCCCAATCCGTGGGGTGCATGCAGATCGGGGTGCATTCTCGCGAGGGCGTGTGGGGAGTCCAGAGGAGTTGCGATTCAGCACGCTCCGGATGGCAATTAATCGAGGGGCTCATGAAAATTTATGACCAAGCTTGCAACCGCATCGAAGCAGCACCCCGGTTCGATCGCTCGCAAGGTTTGCATCTTCGTGACGGTCCTATTGGTTGTTGTGACCTTAGTGATCGCGCTTGTCGGATTTTTGGTCAGTCGTGGAATCGTTCGCCAGCAGGTGCATGAACGTCTGCGAGTCGTCGCATCGACACGGCACCATATCTTCTCAGATTACATCGCCGGGCAACGCGTTCGGATCCAGCATTATGCCGATCGCCATCGGGTGAAAACGGCTGCGGTCGATGACGTCCAGGGGCCCGAGGACAAGGCGGCTGCGATGAATCGGATGGTGGCCGAAACGAAGGAGCAGTTTATTGGGATCGTCGACGCCTGGCTGGCCAGTCCGCGCGGCAAGGTGATCGCCAGCACCGATCCAGCTCAACTGGGGAAAGACTTCTCGAAGGACGAAAGTTTCACGCATGGCATGAAAGCGGCATACGTTGCCGCTCCGCAGGACCTGGGCGAGTCGTTGATCTCTTACCTGACGGCTCCTGTGACCGACGAGACGGGCAAGTTTGTTGGCGTCCTGTTCGTCACCACCGAGATGTCGAGGCTGCGGCAATTGGTGCGCGACGACAACGGGTTGGGGGCGACGGGGGACATCCTGATTGCATCGCGTGACGGAGACAAGTTGAACTACTTCTTTCCATCCACGATGCCGCGCCCGACCACGGTCGATCAAGCGATGGTTGTAGGCCAGGCGATCGCGGGAGAGTCGAGCCCCGAGGCGGTTCAAACTCGGATCGGTGAGGACGAAGTCTTGGCGACGTTCCAGCCGATCAATCTGCAGCCTGGCGTTCGCGATTGGGGGATGGTTGTCAAAATCAATGTTGCCGAAGCGTATGCGCCGGTCTACCGGTTGGCCAAGTTGTTGTTCATCTTTCAAGCGATCCTGTTGGTCGTGGTCTGGACGGCGACCCAGTGGCTGACCCGTCGCTTTACGGCACCGCTGGATCGGTTGACAGGGGTTGTCAGTCAGTTTGCCTCGGGACAGCGGGAACTGCGAGCCGAACTCGATTCGGACGATGAGATCGCTGCGTTGGGGGACGCCTTCAACCATATGGCCGATGCTGTGCTGAGGACCGAGCACGATCTGGAACACCGCGTGCAACAGCGGACCGGCGAACTGCAAAAGGAGATCGACACGCGAAAGGAAGTGCAGCGTCAGTTGGTCGATGCCCGCGACGTGGCGGAAAAGGCGAACCGATCCAAGAGCCAGTTTTTGGCGAACATGAGCCACGAGATTCGCACGCCGATGAATGGCATCTTGGGGATGGCCCAGCTGTTGGAATCGGGCGACTTAAACGCCGAACAGCAGAGTCAATTGATGGCGATGCAGCAGTGCGCTCAATGGTTGCTGCAACTGCTGAACGATATCCTCGATTTTTCGAAGATCGAAGCGGGGATGTTGTCGCTGGAAAAAGTCCCTTTCGATTTCCGCGACTGCGTCGATTCCACGGTCGCCACGCTGGCAGCCCGCGGATTCGACAAGGACCTGGAACTGATCTGCCGGATCGCTCCGGATGTTCCCGTGCGGATGGTCAGCGATCCCGGACGGCTGCGGCAGATTCTGTTCAATCTGATCGGCAACGCGATCAAGTTCACCAATCAGGGACATGTCTATGTCGAGATCACGTCGCGACAGCTGGAATTTGCGAAGGTCGAATTGACGATCGATGTCAGCGACACCGGGGTCGGGATCGCGAAGGCCAACCAACAGCATATCTTCGAAGCGTTTCGGCAGGCAGACAGTTCCACGACGCGGGAGTTTGGCGGAACGGGATTGGGACTGTCGATCTCATCGCAATTGGTCGAAGCGTTGGACGGGAAGATCCATCTCAAGAGTGAATTGGGTGTTGGTTCCCGTTTTCGGATCGTGATACCGATGCGGTTCCTGCAACAACCAACCGATGTCATCGAGCCCTTGAGAGGGACGGACTTCCGTCTGTTGGTGGTCGATGATCACCCCAAAAACCTCGAGGTTGTTTGCGAGATGATCGATTCGTGGGGGCTTGCGACGTTGCCCGCTCGCAATGGCCGGCAGGCGATCGAGATTCTGGCGAAGTCGCGTGTGTCGATGGTCTTGCTTGACAACGCGTTGGAGGATTTGCCGGCCCGGCAGTGCGTGGCCAAGATTCGCCAGTTGCCCGGCTGTGAAAAGTTGCCCGTTGTGATGATGCATGGTGCCTACACACCGACCCAAATCGATTGGTGGGCTCAGGAGGGAATCGACCACTTGAGCAAACCGATCGGGCATCGCAGACTGCACGAACTACTGTTGCATCGTCTGTTGGGAATTGCCCCACAACCGGTCGATGATTCAACGCAAGTCAAACTGACGACCGCATCGGGGCAGGTGCTGCGCGTGCTGTTGGTGGAAGACAGCCTGGTCAATCGACAGGTGGCGCTGGGCTTGCTGCGCCGATTGAAATGTGACGTCGACGTGGCGACCCATGGCGGCGAGGCGGTCCAGCAGGTGTCGCGGAACCGTTATGACGTCGTGTTGATGGACGTGCAAATGCCGGTCATGGATGGTATCAAGGCGACGTTGGCGATTCGCAAATCGGAAGTCGGGACCAAACGCCATCTGCCAATCATCGCGATGACGGCTGCGGCGATGAAAGGGGATCGCCAGCGTTGTTTCGACGCCGGAATGGATGGTTACATCTCGAAACCGGTGACGCAGGAAAGTCTGGTGCTTGAAGTTCGCCGCGTGTTGGGAAGCGACGGTGGCAAGGGGGATACGAGCGATTCGCGGATCTGGAGTCATGCCCAGCCAGCCGCAGCGCCATCGGGCACATCCAATGCGCGCGAGCCGTCGGCGTCGGTCGATCGCAGCAAGCCGGTATCGCAGATCGATACCGTCATCGAATCGGACGCCGGGCATTTGGGGTTGGATCAACTGTGCACCGAATACAGCGAACAGGATGCCTTGGTGATTGCCCAGGCGCTGGTCGTCGAAGCGCCCCAGTTGATCCGCACGTTAAAAAGTTCGGCGGTCGACGGCGATCAACGCGTGCTGACGCGCGGCGCGCACACCTTAAAAGGCTCCGCGCGGGTTGTGCAGTTCGAGGACGTGGCGGAACTGTCGGCCAAGATCGAACTCTTGGCCCGCGAAGGAAAGACCGCTGAAGCGATCTCGCACTTGGACGATCTCGCTCAACGAACCCGTTCGATGACCGAACGGGTCGAAAAATGGATCCGGTCTCGAACCAATGGCCGCGAATAAGAGGCGTCGCGACAAGGCTTGCCGTCGCCAGCTTACACTAACGCAGGTTCGCGCAGTTCCAGGCTTTCCAGTTCGATCAGTTCCCAGTTGCCTGTATCGACTTCGGACGACCACAAGCTCTTAGGGCCTTCGCCGCTAAGGATGCAGTGGACGACGCTCGCTAGTGGATCGGGGATCACAAGCGCGATCGCGCCATCGCGATGCTTCTTGATGACTTTACGCAGCGCCTTGAAGACGCGTTGTTTGGCCTCTTCGACCGTCTCGCCCTCGGGAGGGCAGATCAGGTTCGGATATTCCTCCCCCTGGCGGTACAGTCGCGGCTGTTGTCGACGGACGTCGTCGACCAATTTTCCGTGCCATAGACCGTGGTCGATGTTACGGAAATTAGGGATCGCTTTGACGCGGATATCGCGTCCAGCAATCAATTCTGCCGACGTGGTTAGTGCCGATTCACAGGGCGCCGAATAGACCGCCTGCAGTTGGAACGTCGCAACGTCCTGCGCGGTGCGCCGCACCTGCTGGCGTCCACACTCGCTTAATGGCATATCCAACGAACCTTTGATTCGACGTTGATCGTCGAAATCGGTAGCACCAGGACGAACCAGTAGAATGCTTAACATACTATCCTGCTAACTCGAGTGAGGATCATGGCGTTGCACTTCCGCTCTCAGGCGGTCCAACGCGGCCGCGTAATCCGAACTGCGAAAGATCGCCGAACCAACTACAAACAGATCCGCTCCGGCCTCGCGACAGCTGCCAATCGTTCCGAGATTCACGCCACCGTCGATCTCGAGGATCAGGTCCGGCTTGATGGCTCGCAACGCTTTCAGTTTGTCGATTGCAACGGGGTTAAAAGCTTGTCCGCCAAAACCGGCGTCCACGCTCATCACCAGGACTACGTCGATCTGATCGAGAAAGGGGGTGACCGCGTCGATCGCGGTTCCCGGATTCAAAACCAGACCAGTCCCCATGTTCAAGGAACGCACGTTGTCTATCACCGGCGCGATTTCGTCAACCGCTTCGACATGGAATGTCAGTAGGTCGGCACCGGCGTCACTGAACGCTTGTGCATATCCCCCTGGGTCCTGGATCATCAAATGGACATCCAGCGGCAGATCGGTCAACTTGCGAATGGCGTCGACGATCGGCATTCCGTAGGAGATATTGGGGACAAAGACGCCATCCATGACATCCAGGTGCAGTCCTTGGCAACCGTCGTCTTCGAGCCGCCGGACCTCGCGTTCCAGGTTGCCAAAATCGCATTGCAGCAGCGACGGCAGGATCGCCGGAGCGGCCTCGAAGAGCTGCTTTACACGTGGGTTGGTCATGAAAACGCCTGTCGTTTCGGTTGGAGTGATCTTGCGAAGGATAGGTGCCGCGATCGACACCTTCGGTCAAACAAAGAGATCTTCAGTGTTTCGCACAGCGGATATCCGCGGGTATTTCAACGATGTTTGGTTTTCGCGTTGCGATCGTCGCATCGGTCGAACGCACTTTCGCGTGGCAAAAGCCGACCGGCATGCTTTCGTTCGATCATGCACAACGCCTTCATCGGCCGATCGAGGAGCACCCTTGATGCTAGCGAACCCCTGCTAGTCCTCAAGCCGCCCAATCGGTTCGTGCGGACAAAACATGGTGAATTTCGCCGCGATCCCTTCGATTTGCTCAGCGCCCTCGGTTTGCTAAATTGCAGGCCGTGGCGCTGCGGAAATGGAATTCCGTACCACTGTCGTCAGGCGAAGCAAAATTGCAAGCGAAATGCGCTCCTCGGAGCCGCCGATTGGGCACTCTGCAGGCTTCACATCGCTGCTGCGGGGGACACCCCCAAAAAATCGCCCGATCTCCGCCGGTTTCCAGCCTGCCAGTCCAGGGTGAACCGCTGTTTCAAACTGCAGCGTCTCAGGCAGGTGGTAACCCGACGCGTAAGCGAGGCGCCGTGTGAATTCCTCGCTTACGCGTCGGGTTACCCAGTATTCCCCAGTCCTAGCCGTGATTTGCCCTGGCCTACCGACTGCCCTCCGCGACGATCCCGGGGGCAATGTGTTATGCTTTGCCCTGCTGAAATCCAACCTTCGAATATGGGACCTCACTGCATTGACTGATCTTTCCGTTCAGATAGGCCGATTGGCCCTATCCAATCCGATCATGGTCGCCTCGGGAACGTTTGGATACGCCCGCGAGATGGCGCGTCTCGTCGATTGCTCACGGTTGGGGGGCATCTTGCCAAAAACGATCACCGCCCAGCCGCGGGTTGGAAACGCTCCCTGGCGGACCGTCGAAACCTCCGCCGGCCTGCTGAATTCGATCGGGTTGGACAACGACGGGATCGATGCTTTTATGGAGCATCATCTCCCTTATCTGGCTTCGATCGGGACGTCGATCGTCGTCAGCATCGCAGGCCGGACCGAGGAGGAGTTTGTCCAGTTGGCGCAGCGCGTCGGACAGACCGGGCAGATCGCGGCGGTGGAGTTAAACGTGTCGTGCCCCAACGTCTCTGGCGGAGTCGATTTTGGGACCGATCCGGACGCCTGCCATCGCTTGGTCGCCGCGACGCGAGCCGGGTGCGATGTGCCGATCTTGGCCAAGTTGACTCCCAACGTGACGCGGATCGCCGACGTCGCCTGTGCCGCTGCAGAAGGGGGTGCCGATGGCGTTTGTCTTATCAACACGGTGTTGGGGATGGCTGTCGATTGGCGTCGCCGGCGGCCGATGCTGGGGAATGTGATGGGGGGGCTGAGTGGCCCGGCGATCAAGCCTGTCGCGCTCCGCTGCGTACAGCAGGTTCGCGCGGTGACCAACGTGCCGATCATCGGTATCGGTGGGATCGCCACGATCGATGACGTGATGGAATTTTTGGTGACCGGAGCGACTGCAGTGCAGATCGGAACCGCCAACTACTACGATCCGCAGGTCTCCACTCGCTTGATCGACGAATTGCCAGCCGCCCTGCAAGAGCTGGGAGCGGCGTCGGTTGCCGAGATCGTGGGAACGCTCGATAGCACGCGACGAGTCGACGAATGAACGAAGTCCCCTCTGCAAACTTGAACCTCCCCGATCCCCACGAGATTCGCGTGGGTGTCGGGCAGCTGCTGACGCATTTGCAGCGGGTGGGGGTGGAGTATCTGCCCGCCGCCGATCCGGGGCGCGCCGAACAATGGACCACCACGCTGTTGGCTAGCGTTGCGCAGCCAGCACCCGTCGCCGCCGAGGCGGCTTCCACTGCAGCGAGCGCCACCCCCGAGGGGCTTGGCCAACCCGCTGCGGCAGCACCTCCCGCGACAGCACCGCCTGTGGCGGCCCCAGCTGCGCCAGTTGCCGCTCCACCGGCTGCCGCCCCGCCAGCGGCTGCGCCTCCGCAGCCTGCGGCGACACCTCCCACTGCGGCCCCTCAGACACCGCCGCCTGCGTCGCGACCGCAACCAGCCGCTGCGGCACCGGGGCCGACGATTTATCGGACCGCTTCGCTGCCGATCGCCGATCGCCAGGCGTCGCTGGACCATTGGCGGCAGCAGGTCGCACAGTGCACGCTGTGCCACGAATTGGCTTGCACGCGGAAGCAGACGGTCTTTGGAGCCGGGCACGCTCAGGCTCGCGTCGTTTTCTTCGGCGAAGCGCCGGGGGCGGACGAGGATCGCGAGGGGATTCCGTTTGTCGGCCGAGCGGGGCAACTGCTGACGAAGATCATCGAAGCGACAAAATTATCGCGAGATGAAGTCTATATCATGAACACGCTCAAATGCCGGCCGCCGGGGAATCGCAATCCGTTGCCGGACGAGCTGAAAAATTGCCGCCCCTTCTTCGAGGCCCAGCTGGAGATTATTCAGCCCGAATATATCGTCTGTTTGGGGCTGTTTGCCGCTCAATCGCTGCTTCAATCGGCTCCCTCGATCGGCAGGATGCGAGGCCGTTTCCACAACTACCACGGCAGCAAGGTCGTCGTCACCTACCACCCATCGTACTTGCTTCGCAATGCAAAGATGAAGGGGGCGGTCTGGCAGGACATGCAGATGATGATGCGCGCGATGGGGACGCTGCCCGCCTGATTGCCCTTGACGGGCAGTCCTCCCGAAAGTTACCACCCGCGATGGCTGCAGCGTGTGCTGCGCGATCGTGAAGCGAGGGAGATGGGATTGTCCCGTATCGGAACTTATCGGATGTTGGGAGTCGCGATTTTAGCGATTCTGTCAATAAATTGGGGATTCGCCCAAGATAGTCTGCTGCGCACCAACCCCAGCTTTGGTGGTTCGGCTGGCGTTCCCAGCACAAATCTTGTTCCGGTTCCCTCGACCTCCGCCAACGCGTTGCAGAGTCCGCCGTATCCGCAAACCGTCGCGCCGACGCTGCCACCCAATACGCAACCGATCGCACCGCCAGCCGCTTCGCTAGGGCCGCCTCAGTTCGATCCCTATCAAGCTCAACCGAACAACAACCCGATGTCGGGATTTTTTGGCGGCGCGTACAACCCCGCGCCAACCGCCGGTCCGATCGGGTACCCAACGACGCCAACGCCCTACGGAGCCCAACCGGCTTCGCCCTACGGGGCCGCCCCGGCTCCGTCGCCCTATCCATCCCCTTACCCAACTCAGGGAGCAAGCGCTCCGCTGGGCCAAGCGGGAGGAGCCTATCCGTCGTCGGTTTATCCTGGCACCGCTCCGCCGGTACTGTTTCCAGGCGGGCTGAATTGGAATGTTCCCGCCCCCAACATGCAGGGCTGGAATCCATCGGGATCGATGTTCGACGCGGGGCAAGGATCGTTTCAGTTCCTGCAGGGCCCGCGGTTTCGGCAAGCCTGGGTCAGCGGCAATGACTCTCCCGAATCGTTGGATATTCTGGACAGCGATTTTTCGCTCGCCCTCAACTGGCCGAATTTTCTGGGCAGCTTTCAGCCTCTATACATTTTGCCTTCGTTTTCGCTGCACCAATGGCAGGGACCCAATAGTTCCACCGGTGCCGATCTGCCGTCGAAGGCTTACAGTGCGTTTATCGACGTCGGCTGGCAGAGCGATCCGAACTTGATGTTTGGAACCGAGCTAGGGCTTCGCACCGGGGTCTTCACCGATTTCGAAACGTTTAACGACAATAGTTTTCGGATCATGGGCCAGGCGCTGGCGAAGCTGAGGATCACGCCCGCGACGACGCTCAAGCTGGGGGTTTATTACATCGATCGAAACGAGGTCAAAATTATTCCAGCCGGCGGTTTCCTGTGGCAGCCGACCCCGCATTCCCGCTGGGATATCTTCTTTCCGCTTCCCAAGTTGTCGCATTACCTGACGACCGTGGGGACGCAGGACATTTGGTGGTACTTGTCAGCCGAATATGGCGGCGGCAGTTGGACCGTGACTCGAGCCGACGGCGCCGAGGATTCGATCGACATTAACGACATCCGCGTGATGATAGGGCTCGAATGGGGCCGCAGCGACCTGATTAAATCGGGCCGCCGGATCGGATTTTTCGAAGCCGGTTTTGTCTTCGACCGCGAGCTCGACTACCGCTACTCACCCGACGACATCGACAACAACGATACCTTCGTGTTGCGAGCCGGTTTCGGGTACTGAGCAGGTCGTGTTGTATTTCGCCGCATCACCGCGCGTGCCGCGCTGGAGTAAAGGCTTCAGTCGACCGCGCGAAGGAGGCTTAGCCGCGGATGCGGCGATCGCATAAAGCCTGTCGCGCGAGCCACAGGATCGCATCCCGCAATCCATGTCAAAGCCCCGGCAGGGGGCCCCGCAAGCAGCAAGCGACCGCCGACATCCATTGCAATTCCGCCCTCGATTGCAAAGATCTCATCATCAGGCCGCCAATCTCGGCAACGCACGTAAGCCCCCCCACAAAGAACAAACAGTCGACAACGCCAACTTTCAAACCCAGCAAATCCCAGCCAGCCCCGGCGTCGGCCCCCGGAGCGAGTTGGGTTTGTCAGCAAAAAAACGCCGTGTAGGCTTTCGGGTTACTTTCTCCATCCTATTTTTTTTGGGTCACCGGTGTTGTCAACGAACGAGCGAGCCGGGATTTGCGGTGTGACAAGTGGATTCTCCATCGCCCGAACGATGCCCAAACGCACGCATCGCCTCCAATCGAAGCGACACCGTTACACCGAGACAATGCCGACCAAGACGAATAACGCCAGCTTTTTACATCGGCAAACCCCAATGTATTGAAAACGCCTAAGCGTTTTACAACGTCGCGACGGAGACTTCGTTTACTAGCTCGCTATACAGATCCGCGGTAACGGATGGAGCCGACAACGAAACGACTAGGCTGTAGCGGGCTGTGCTCTCGACCTGTCCAAGATGCTTTCGTTCGCGCCACCATCCCGTGGTTGGATAAACGATGATCTCGCCGGAAGACGCCAGTTCCGCGGCGGTTCCTGTCCACCAATCGCTGTGCAAAGATCCGCGAGTGCGCCCCTGGCTACCGATCACCCACCGATCTGACAGCCCGGCAAAATCGCCGGACTTTAAATCTTTCTTCTCACTGTTGTACTGAGCGACTAAGCGTTCGGTGGTAACCGTCGGGGATTTGACATCGAAACGTAGGCCGTGGCTGGCGTACCTAAAGGAGTCGCCCCAACCGCGTCGCCCAGGAGATGGTTCAATAAAGTACGAAAGGGTCACCCGCATCTCTACATCAACAGATCCAAGTTGGTTCAGCGTGCGGGTTGGCCAGGGGAGACGATGCAGGTGCATTTGATTGGCTTTGGCCTTTTTGTCCGATGCATCCATACGAAATGGCTGAAGTTCTCCTTCGTAAATCAAATTCAGTTTATTCTTCAGGCTGTATCTCGCTCGATCGAGGTCTGGACGCCCGTAGCCAAAATGACGAAGCCGGGTTTGGAATTCGGTCTTCGTTGTGGCTGGAACTTGTTTTTTGGAACCACGATCCCATTCCGCCGTATGCACCATAACGGCTCGGATGGTTTCAGGCCAAAGATCCGGGTACTCGTTCCAGAGCCTAGCGGCCATACCGCTAACCGCTGCTGTCGCAGGACTGGTGTCTCGTGTGACAGTGACAAGCCGACCGCTTGTCGGATCAAGACATGTCGTTAGAAGTCCCAAACCCTCTAGGTCGCAAGCTCGCCCGCTATCGTCTTTTGCCCAATTGCCACCCTCAAAAACGAGGTCGGGCTTCAGGGGCCATTGCTGTTGCTTCTGGTCTATCCAAGTGTTTGACGTTCGGCTGGTTGGGCTTAGCTGTCCGGGACGTGCGATTGGAATATGCTTATCAAAGCCTGGTCCACAATCGACTTTATCAGTAACCGCTCCGATTGTTATTGCATTCCAGCTTTGCCCTGGATCTTCGATGCCGAATTCGGGCCGTTCGATCATCGGGTAGTTCATTGTCGGGTCAGCAATTTCCTCTCGGAGATTTCCTCCCGCTACGAAGAGCAGTTGCTGACCAAGATTCCGGTCGATTGTTTGATCCGCATTGATCCTGACCCCGGCTGCAATCTGGTCAAGGCTCGCAGACCATGAAGATGGTAAGGCGCCCTCACGGGGATCACCCGTGGTGGACGTGATACAAATCGCCCTCTTCCGCGACGGTTCAATGCTCTGCAGCCGACCAACTGCCTCCGATGTCATTTCCCCAAACAAGTCCGTTCGATCTTCGTCAGACGGACCGACTAAACGCATGCTTTCCAAGACAATTGGTGCCGGTGGAGGTGACTCCCCGAGCATGACTGGCGTTAGGTCGCTGTAAGCCGCGATTCCCGCCATCGCTGTTCCGTGTTGTTCGCCACTATCTGCCTCCGACCAAGCGGGATCAATGGTGCCGACACACCTTTGATCAACGAATGGTTTTAACAGCGGGTGCCCAGAACGGATGCCGGTGTCGAGCAGGCTGACTGCTGCGGAATCCGCCGATGGTGGCGAAAGGACGTCGGCCAAATCGTGAGCGAACTCGGCCGACTCACGCGGCTGTAAATCGTCGAAATCGGCCGCGATAGATTTACCGGCCCGAAGTTCTGCGACCGGCAACAACAACAATGGGCTCGACTGCCAAAGCTCGATCGCACCACGCACAAGCAACACAACACGTTCGGGAAATCGAGTCACCCGCAAGTTTGTTGGTAACGTGAATCCGGCTAAAGCGGCTGCCTGTGTAAATTCTTCCAGAGTGGTTGGTTGCGTTGTACTTTCCGCGTGCAATTCCTCAAGCCAAACTTCCCACCAAATGTCGGTGCCCGGCACGGGCAGTGGTCTAGCGTCTGTCCAAAGGTCTTCTCTAATGGTAGCCGAGATGGCGTCGATCCTTGCTACGAGAGGCTCTCCCTTTGGGCGAGAGCCTGGGTCATTGGGGTCGTTGTTCTTCGTTTCGTAACGAGCCAAGACGTTGTCAACGACCTTGAATTTCTTGATCGGTAGAGAGACCACCACTCGCCAACCGGATTCGTCTTTGTGCGCACTACGGATGCGAATTTTCGATGATGAGCGGTCTAGACTATCGAGAACATCATCCGCATCCTCAGTCAGTTGGTAGGTGATCAAACACCGTCCGGTTTCATCAATAGCGCCCCGATTTGTGATCTCGTCACTGGCTGCCTTTAACTGGCCGCGTAGCTTGGCGGCATGCGTCTTTCGTTCACGCCCCGGAACGTTGTATTCACCACCACCCCCACCGCCATACGCGGTAAATGACAGCTCGAGCGTACTATCAAGAATCCGAAGATGGCGAAGCGGTTCGTTGGCGGGCGGCATCGCAAGTGCTAGTCATGGGTGATCGGACGGCAGACCGCTCCATCAGGCAGTCCAGAAGGTTGCCAATCTTAATGCATTTTCCACCACTTAGCACGATCTGGCGGGCGGCCGCCTCTGCGGATGCAACGATGTCCGCGTGGCTTAAACCGGTCGATGCATGCTCGATGACTTCCCAGTCGTCAATTGATAGTGTGAAAGCCGATAAACGATTCTCAATGAGGTTCCGCGCGTCGCCCGGTTCCGGTAAGGCGTAATGCATGATCGCATCAAAACGCCGATGCAACGCATGGTCTAGTAACGACAGTAGGTTTGTTGCCGCTACGACAAATCCCTGACCATCGTAGCGTTCCAGAAATTGCAAGAATGAATTCAGAACACGCCTGACCTCACCGACGTCGCCGGACGCGTCTCGAACAGCTCCGATCGCGTCAAACTCGTCGAAGAGGTAGACACCAGGGCTTTGTCCCATCACCTCAAAGATCTGGAACAATCGTGTTGCCGTTTCACCCAAGTATCGACTCATGAGCGAATGTAATTGCACTTCGATCAACGGCAGTTTGCACTGCCCGGCAAGAGCGGCAGCGGTCATTGTCTTCCCACAACCCGGCGGACCTACCAATAGCAGGCGTCTTCGCGGCGTCAAACCATGTGCTTCCAATGCGTCTCGGTCGCGATACTCTTTGACTAACGTTTCCAACATTTGCCGATGCCGATCCGCGAGCACCATGTCTGCGAGTTTCGTGTTTGGATAGCTGGCGACGACCAGCTCTTCAAGCGACTCGGGTGGTTTCGAGATAGGGACCGCTCTGGCTCGGCCCGCCGTCGGTGACGTCACGGGTTGACGAGGCATTGTCTCGATCATCTCTCGAAGCTGGTCTGCCAGACGCTGTTGCCCTTTCTTTGCTGCAGAGGCCGCAATCTGCATCGCCACCGACCGAAATCGGGCGTCATCACCCGATCCGTAGCTGTCGATGAGTGCTTTGATTTGCGTTGCTGTGGCCAATGAAACAATTGTGTAAGAGTTAAGTGAAGGGGGCTCGGAACGAGCCCCCTGGCCGTTTAAACCAAATTTCTCTAGTGAGCGTCTAGATCGCAACATATTCCGCCCCACAGAATAGTGCGTCTGTCGTCGCTGCGACACTGGCTCTATCATAGCGAAAACCGACCATTACAGCACGAAATCGCCTGAGACGTTGGAATCGCATGCGGAACCTCGCATAGTTGCCTTGTTTACCGCATTGGCTTCGGACGTTTGCGTCTGACGGTTTGACGACCATCCGCCAGGAACTTTTTGGTCGAGCGTATGCTGGTCGCCTCGTATTGTGATTTGTAGCAGGACAGAATGTCCCCCAATCCGGCTCCTGGGAAGCCAGGCATTTTCCGATTCGTCACCACGCGATGCGGCCTATGGCGTTGTCGATGCGGTCACGATTGGGGCCTCGTGTCTTCCGGCGGGGATTGCTCCATGGGTTGAGTTCGTCGATGGTGCGGCGTTGGTTTCGAATTCGTTCTCCGTGAATCCCTTGCGATCCGAGCACGCTCGCAAGCGTTTCACCAGCGCTGCTTGCATGCTCCGTTGGCGGACACCGAAGTGAGTTTCAGTCGTACCGGTGGCCGACGGCGGTGCTCTTCGTTTTTGCCTGCTCGACCATGGGGCTGGAGGCAGTCGAGGCGACTTGAGCGTGTCGCGTCACTTCGTGGCGGGCATCGACAGAGGCGTTTGGCGCTGGGGGGCTCCTGGCGGAACGGCGTTTCCAAGGTACGCATGGCGCACTCGGATGCTCCTCAAAGTTGGCGCTGTCTTGTTGTCCTGCGGCTTGCATTGCAGGCTTTATGCGATCGCCGCCTCCGCGGCTTTTCTAACCGTTTTATGGGCCCCAAAAACTCAGGCCACCTCGAACCTGGCCAATCGACGCGCGGGGCGTTGCCCACGCGGTTAAACGCAATACCGTCCACTACATCCCGCCGCTAATTCTTGCGACGGTCCGCAGCTCCTTCGTTGAACTGTATTGCGGTTAAACGAGAAGACGACGTGTTACCTCTGCCTGCCCCCTGCGGGGATCAGCGCGGGCGGCGTTCTTCCACCCAGCCTTGGATAGGCACGCGGTCCAGATGCTCCTTGGCCCACTGAGGTTTGGGGAACCAACGCAGCGGGCTGACGCGGGGGTACATTTCCCAGATGTCGCCGCCGTCGATCTGCCGCGCGTCGCCTGTCGTTTCCAGATGCTGCGTCAATCGCTGGTGAAGCTCCTTGCGGACGCTCTCAAATTCGGGGTCGGTCGCCAAGTTGTTCAAGCAATCGGGATCCCTTTGGATGTCGAACAGCTCCTCCCCCGGCCGCAGGTCGACTGACAGCCCCAGGAACTTGCCAAGCTTGGGATCGTCCCGTTTTTCGATCAAAAAATCCAAAGCGGGACAGGCATCGATGTCGTGGTAACCGCCGTGGGCGTCCCCAAGTTGGGTATCGACTGGATTGCCAGCGGCATCGTAGGTGACGCTGTCAAATTTCTGAGCCGGGCCGGCCGGCAGCCGCTCGGGGCGGAAGTTGCGGATGTAAAGGTACTGATGCGTGCGGATCGCCCGCTGCGGGTAGCCGAGCGAATTGTAACGCGACGAGGAATGGCGCTCGCGAGCGCTGAAGACCTCGGTCCGCTGCGGTTCGATGATCCCCGATTTTTCGGACTTCAGCATCGCTAGCATGCTTTTGCCCGAGAGCGGCTTGGCTGGCGGCGGCGCGACGCCGCTCGCTTCGTAGATCGTGGCGGCGATGTCGACGAATCCGACGAGATCGTCGCTCGTTCGCCCCCCAGGGAAGTGCCCCTGCCATGAGATTGCTAGCGGAACGTGGATGCCGTGCTCGTAACAGTTCGCCTTGGCGCGTGGAAACGGCATGCCATTGTCGCTGGTGACGATGAAGATCGTGTTCTCAAACTCGCCCGCGTCGCGGATCATCTGCAACATCGCGGCGCAATCGTCGTCGAAGCGTTCGACTTCAAACGCGTAGTCGAGCAGATCGCTGCGGATCTCGGGAGCGTCGGGCAGGTAGCCGGGAACCTCCGCTTGTTCCAGCTTCATCCCTTTTTCCAGCCCCGAACCGAACTTGTAGGGGCGGTGAGCGTCGGTGCTGCCGAACCAGAAACAGAACGGTTGGCCATCGGGCCGCTGCTCGAGGAAGGTGCGAAAACCGGCGGCGTAGCGAGATTCACCCTTGGTCGGCTTGGCTTTAAATTTGGGGCCACACGGGTCGCGTGTGCCGCCGAGGGCTTTCCAGTCCCCCGGCGCCCAGCCCTTGCCGGTGTGCCCGACGAAGTAGCCGGCGTCGGCCAGTCGGATGGGAAAGGTCTCGTATTCGGGGGCGAAGTAGCTGGCATGGGTTCCGGCGTGTTCGATCATCCAGGTCTGTCGGCCTGTCAAAAACGCGGCTCGCGAGGGGCTGCAGCCGGGGCTGGGGCAGATCGCGTTGTTGAACAGCACTCCCTGCTTGGCGATCGCGTCAAACGTCGGCGTGGAGACCATTTTTGATCCGTAAGCCGACGCATGGGGCCAGGAGATGTCATCGCTTATCAAGACCATGACGTTGGGGCGGTCGGCGGCGGACGCAAATTGGCAGGCCAGCAGCAGGCAGCAGGCCAGTGGGGGCAAAACTCGCTTCATGGCTGTTTTTTTCAGGGGAGTTGTAAGGTTTGGGGGTGGGGGAGACGACAATTATAGTTGTCGGTTTGCGCCGTCACAGGACGATTGGCGGGGGAAACCACCGCTGCCCCGCGCGATTTGGGGGTGATGTGGCTATATTAGAGCCGCATGCCGACGTGATTTGCACTTGCAGAATTCACACAGCTTGTCATAATCGTCCGTCTGTATGTGGTTTGCTGCGCGCGGCAGTCCGAATTTCAAATCTCCACAATCCAACAAAATTTAACATTTTCCATGGCTGCACGACCAATGAGTACCCGGAGCCGAGCACGCAAGCGATCGCGTGTCCGCTCCCGTCAGAAGAAGCAAGATCCACTGTTCGTCGATGGCACTCGGCCACGTCCGATGTACGTCGATTACAAGGATGTGGAACTTCTGCGTCGGTTGGTCAATCGTCACGGAAAGATTGTTGGACGCCGCAAGAGCGGATGTTCGGCGACCAGCCAACACGCTGTAACGCAAGCTGTCAAACGCGCTCGCTTCATGGCCCTGTTGCCATTCGTAGGCGAATAAGCTCCCGATCATTGGGCGCCCGCTAATAGACAAGACAACGAAGAGTCGTATGCATTCGATACGGCTCTTTTTTCGTGCGCCGACCACCCGCGACCGTGAACCAACCCACCGGCAGGATCGACGATGAGCAGCCCCTACCAGACCCGACGCCGCATCGAGTTTCGCGACACCGACGCCGCCGGCATCATGCACTTCTCAGCCTTTTTCACCTACATGGAACAGGCCGAGCACGAGATGCTGCGTTCCGTTGGGTTGAGCGTGATGCAGCCCGATGGCGAAACGACGATCGGCTGGCCGCGCGTCTCGGCGACCTGCGATTACAAGGGAGCGGTGCGGTTCGAAGACATCATCGATATCTCGGTCGCTGTCGTTCATCTGGGCAGCAAAAGCGTTCGCTATCGGCATGAGTTTCGGATCGCCGATCGCGTCGTTGCAGTTGGCGAAATCGTCGCCGTCTGCTGCCGAATCGACGACCGCCATCAACTCGCCTCGATCGAAATACCCGCTCCGATCCGTGAACGATTGACCCGGCACGCGGTTTAGTTTTTCAGCGCGCTCTCTGCGCGGAATCCAGTCCCGGGGCACGCTCTGGAACCTCGCCTGCCCCTCTCTCCAGCCTTCCCCCTCCAGGCAAATGAAACATCGCAGCACCCGACACGCCGTCGACGACCTCGCCGCTGGCGGGCGTTTGATCCGTTACGAGCATCCGGTCGACGCCAACCTCGAACTGGCGGAGATCCAGCGTCGCGTCTACCTCAGCGGCGGGCCGGCGGTTCTGTTTACCAACGTGACCGGTTGCCGGTTTCCGATGGTCAGCAACCTGTTTGGATCGCTGGACCAGGCTCGTTATCTGTTTCGTCACACGATCGACCGCGTTCGCAAATTGATCGAATTGAAGATCGATCCCTCGTTGGCGGCGAAGCAGTTCTGGCGTTACCCCAGCGTCCCGCTGGCCGCGCTGACGATGTTGCCTCGCCGTTGCCGAAGCGGTGCGGTGATGCAGAATTCGATCGCTCTGCCCGAACTGCCGCAGTTGAAATCGTGGCCCGACGACGGCGGTGCGTTTGTCACGCTGCCACAGGTGCTCAGCCAACCGGCCGAAGGTGCCAGCCTGCAAGAGACAAACCTGGGGATGTACCGGGTCCAGTTGTCGGGGAACGATTACGATCCGCAGACCGAAGTCGGAATGCACTACCAGATCCATCGTGGGATCGGAGTCCATCATCGCGCAGCGCTGGAGAACGGTCGCCCGTTTCGCGTCGTCGTCACCGTGGGCGGTGCTCCTTCGATGACCCTTTCCGCCGTGATGCCGTTGCCCGAGGGTTTGTCCGAACTAACCTTTGCCGGCGCTTTGGCGGGGCACCGGATTCCGATGGTCACCGGTCCGGGGCATGCGCCGATCTACGCCGACGCCGACTTTGCCATCGTCGGCACGATCGATCCGACGCGTCAAAAGCCGGAGGGTCCGTTTGGCGATCACCTGGGCTATTACAGCCTGCGGCACGATTTCCCGGTCCTTAATGTGGAGCGTGTCTACCACCGCAACGATGCCGTCTGGCCACTGACCGTCGTCGGGCGGCCTCCGCAAGAGGATACGACCTTCGGCGAACTGATCCACGATCTGACCGGCCCCGTGATCCCGACGGTCTTGCCGGGGATCAAGGCGGTTCACGCGGTCGATGCTTCCGGCGTCCATCCGCTGCTGCTGGCGATCGGTAGCGAGCGGTATATGCCGATGAGTGGAGCCAACGAGCCGCAGGAATTGCTGACGCAGGCCAACGCTGTTCTCGGTAACGGTCAGCTGTCGCTTGCCAAATACCTCTGGATCGCAAACCACTACGACAACACGGAACTCGACATCCACGACGTCTCCGGTTTCTTGCAGCATATGTTGCAGCGCGTCGATTGGCGTCGCGATCTGCATTTCCAAACACAAACGACCATCGACACGTTGGACTACTCTGGATCGGGACTCAATCGCGGATCGAAAGTTGTGATCGCGGCGGTTGGCCCCGTCGTTCGCCAGTTGCCGACATCGATCGAGGGCGACCTGCATCTGCCCGAAGGCTTTGGCCAGCCGAAAGTTGCGGCTCCAGGAATCCTGATCATCCAAGGTCCGGCCGCGTCGGCGTCGAGTCCGCGGTTGGATGCGCTGTTGACCGATCGCATGGACGTCCACTCGCCGATCAATCGCTTCCCATTGGTGATCGTTGCCGACGACAGCGAGTTCAGCGCGCGGACGATCAACAACTTTGTCTGGACGACGTTCACTCGCAGTAATCCCGCCGCGGATATCTACGGAATCGGAGCGTTTGTGGCCGACAAGCACTGGGGCTGCGAGGGATCGCTGGTGATCGACGCACGCGTCAAACCGCACCACGCGCCGCCGTTGATCGAAGATCCCGAGATCGTCAAACGAGTCGATGCGATCGCCGCACGCGGTGGAGCGTTGGCGAAGTATCTGTAGAAGATCCGGGGCTGTCCCGCGTCGCCACGATCTGCCGCGGGTTGCCAATTGCGATCCGTTGTCTACAACGGGAAAGTAAGTTTGTCGACTCGGGGAGCAATGCGATGAAATCGATCCAAGAACTATTTGATGTCCAACGGCCTGTGGCGCTTGTGACCGGCAGCGGTTCACCGCGGGTGGGCAATGCGATCGCCTGGCGGCTGGCTCGCCGCGGTTTTCGAATCGTCTTGCACTGCAACACCAGCATCGATCACGCGCGGCAGACCGCGGCGGAGATGACCGCTGAGGGGACGGAGGTCTTGGTCGTGCAGGGAGCGATGGACGACGCGGATGATGTCGCGCGGATGTTCCAGGAGATCGATGACCGGTTCGCGCGGATCGATGTGCTGGTCAACAGCGCGGCGATCTGGAGCCCGAAGCGGTTGGAAGATGTCACCGCCGACGATGTCCGCAAGAATTTGGAAGTGAACACGCTGGGAACGTTTATCGCCGCGCAGGCCGCTGGGCTGCGGATGGTCAAGCAAAGTCGGGGCGGTGCGATCGTCAACATCGGCGATTGGGCGGTTGTCCGCCCCTACGTCGACTACGCCGCCTACTTCCCCAGCAAAGGCGCTATCCCCGCGATGACTCGCAGCTTGGCCCTCGAGCTGGCTCAGCGGAATCGCTTCGTCCGCGTCAACGCGATCCTCCCCGGCCCGGTCCTGTTGGGGAGCGAGGTGTCGGACGAAGTCGAAGCGGCCAACCGCGAATCGACGCTCCTCAAACGTGTTGGCACCGCCGAACACGTGGCGCATGCCGTCGAGTTCCTTATCGAAAACGACTTCGTCACCGGCACCTGTTTGAACGTCGACGGCGGCCGCGCGATCTATGCGGGCGACCCGATGCAGGTCGACCATCGCACCGACTGATCCCGCGACCCTTGCTCTGGCCTCGGCATCGTGGGCTGCTGCGATACCGCAACGCAATCAATCGCGTTGCTCTTGGATGATTGCCGCGGCGCCTTGCTGCAGTAGTTCCTCGGCCAGTTGCCGCGCGAGCGTCATCGCTTCTTCGGGTGGCGCGACGCCGTGGGTGTAGAGCCGTTGCTTGCCATCGCGCGAGACGACGACGGCGTCCAGATGCAGTTGCCCCGAGACGATCCGGCCGTAGGTGCCGATCGGTGCCAGGCAGCCTCCTTCGAGCGTCAGCATCAGCGTCCGTTCGGCGGTCACCGAGGCGTGGGTGTCGGGGTCGTTCAGAGCCGACAGAGCGGTGCAGCAGAATCCGTCGTCGGTGCGGATTTCGATTCCCAGCGAACCCTGCCCAGGTGCCGGCAGCATCTTTTCCGGCGACAACGCTTCGGTGATCCGCGTGTGCATCTCCAGTCGCTGCAAGCCAG
The DNA here is from genome assembly GCF_007741475.1 of Rosistilla ulvae. NCBI lineage: Bacteria > Pseudomonadati > Planctomycetota > Planctomycetia > Pirellulales > Pirellulaceae > Rosistilla > Rosistilla ulvae. The sequence continues at coordinate 6,267,880 of NZ_CP036261.1, forward strand.
CTTCGGCCAGGATGATCGCGTCGTATTCGCCCGAATCAAGCTTTTCCAGTCGCGTTTCGACGTTGCCGCGGATCGAGCGGACTTCGAGATCGGGACGCAGGTGGCGCAGTTGCGCTTCGCGGCGGCGGCTGCCCGTGCCGACGATCGCTCCCGCTGCAAGTTCATCCAGCTTCTTGTCGCCACGGCTGATCAAGCAGTCGCGAACCGGAGCCCGCGGCGGTGTGGCGATTAGAGTCAATCCGGGCGTTGGCGCGGTTGGAAGGTCTTTCAAACTGTGGATCGCCACATCGGATTCTTCCGCCAACACCGACCGTTGGATTCCTTTAGTGAACATTCCGACAGCCGATGCGCCATCGATCGGGCGTTGATCCACATCACCCCGCGTCGTCAATAGAATCAACTCGACCTGATGTCCGGCTTCGGTCAGGCGATCGGAGACCCAATTCGCCTGCCACAAAGCCAATGGACTTTGTCGAGTTGCTAATCGGATGGTGCGCGGAGTTTCGGATGTCATCAAATATCGCCTTAGGCTTCGATTTCGAGGATCACTTCGATTTCAACCGCGATGCCGCCAGGCAACGCATTGGTTCCCATCGCACTGCGAGCTCCAACGCCACACTCTTCGCCAAAGACCTCGCGGAACAGTTCGCTGAATCCGTTGACGACAGCCGGTTGTTGGTCGAACGCATCGGTGCAGCGAACCAGCGCCAGCGCTTTGACCACGCGTTTCACGCGATCCAAGCTGCCCAGATTGGCTTTGATCGATGCGAGCAGAGTCAGCCCGACTTGGCGTGCTGCGGCATACCCCGCTTCGAGATCCATGTCTTCGCCCAGTCGACCGACAATTAGGTTGCCATCGGGTTTCAAAGGACCGTGTCCCGACAGGTAGGCCAAGTTGCCAACGATGACACAAGGCTTGTAGACGCCAGCTGGTTTAGGGGCTGGGGGAAGTTCCAGGTTCAGTTTTTCCAAATTCGCTTCGGCACTCATCGGTGATTCCTAGATCGTCGTGAATTTTTTGGGTCGGATAAACAGGTGGGATGTTCGTCGGAACGATTCCATGGTCCAGCGACGGCCATGGTTGGAGCTTTCACTGGCGGAAGGGAATCCCGTTCGAACGACGAACAGCTTAACGACTTTGCCGTCGTTTGCGAACTGCCGCGCGCCAAACCCATCCCGCTTCGCAGACCACCAGCAGCGGTAACAGAGCGAAAACCAAGGTCAAACCGTAGTAGAACGCCCAATCGGCGCGAGCTGCCGATGCGCCGGTCATTGCGATCCGAACGACGCCCATCGGCAGGGCGCAGATCGCTGTCAGGATCATCAGGGCGGAAACGCCAAACCGCAACTGGCGGACTCCGTGTTGGCGGTACAGCAATTTCGCCAGCTGGATTATCAAGATGGCCTGTAAGGCGAGATGTCCCAGGAACAGCAGGCAGGCCGTTGTCGCCGACGCATCGCCATTGAACGCGACCATTGCCGTGAAGCTGAGGTTTAACAAGCCGATCGCCGCCACGGCGACGACAAACCGCACGCGTCGCGCGGCGGGGCTGTCGTTGCTGGTGCGATCACGCGGAGGGTGCGTCGCTGCCTTTTCCGTAAACATCGTTGGGGTCCACCAATCGGGAATCGGCCACGGTCGCCGAGCCATCGGACTGGATCGTCCGATAGAAACAGCTGGCATAGCCATCGTGGCAGGCGGCTCCCGTCTGCTCGACGCTCAATAGAATCGTATCGGCATCGCAGTCGACGCGGATCTCGGTCACGCGTTGCCGATGGCCGCTGGTCTCTCCTTTGCGCCACAACTTGCCGCGGCTGCGACTCCAGTAGGTCGCTTGCCCCGTTTCCAGCGTCTCTTGCCACGCCTGGGGATTCATCCAGGCGAGCATCAGGACGCGGCCGCTGCCAGCATCCTGAGCAATCGCTGGCAACAGACCATCGACGCCGCGCGAAAAGTCGGGGATGGCAGGGGCGTCGGTCATTGGAGTTCCTCGAACAGGGATCGCAAGCAAGTCATTCTATTGAAGCACGGCGCTGGCATGCTTGGCGAACAGGCCCCGCAGATCCTTTTTGTACGTGTTGAGGATCTGTTGGCCAAGCCCTTCGTGATCGCCACAGCGGTACAAAGCTCGCGCGAGGATGATTTCGCGGAGCGGTTGGCTGCGCGTTTCGTTCCCCGAACTGCTGGCCGTTGCGTTGATATCGGTGATCGCGTGCCCCATCATGCCCGGCTTTCGCAACAGCTGCGCCAGCGACTCGGCCGCTTTTGGATCGCCCATCGTTTCCAACGCCATCGCGACGGCGCGGTGATGCGAGAACTCCTTCGACGCATCCAATTGGTTCACCTTTTTCAGGATCGTCGCAAGCGCCGCGTCGTCTCCCGATTTGCCCAACGCGATGATGTGCGAATCGAGTCGCGAGATGCTGCCGCCGTATTGGCCCATGCCGCGGAAGTTCCAGCCTTCATCCCATTCCGATTTCTGAATCAGATCGGCCAGCACGCCGCTGCCCGTTGAATCGCCGAGCATTCCCAGCAGGTTTGCATAAACCACTTTGTGCTCATCGTTGTCCGCTGCCGCAAACGCGGTTCGCAGTTGCGGCAGGGCAGCTTCGTTTTGATCCAGGATCACCGAGAGGCCACGGTAATCGTGCACGACCGATTTGACAGCGGCCGCGAGCACGTCCGCGGCGGCGGGTTGCGAGTCCTCGTGATTCAAGATTTCCGATTCCAGCGAACCGATTTCGACCAGGTGCTTTTGCAAAGCGCTGAGGTCGATCGATCGAGTTGATGAGTTTGCTTCGGCGGCCATCGAGGCAGCGATTCCGGCCGCGTAACCTTGGTTCTGCACGCAGGGCTGCATCCGCAGGATCGGCATCGCGTCGCGATGGGCACTGATTCCCAGCCCCGTGACCAAGATGCCGTCGAGATCTTTCGGCAACAATGCTCGGTAGGGGACCGGCACGGTCATCTGTTTCTTGTCGGGGAAGTCGATCAAGAAGACGGGATGGACGGTGTAGCCGTGGGTGTCGAAGTCGCTCTGGTGCATCGCGATCGTATCGGAATACTTTCGCTGGTTCATCAGATCCAATGGCGTGATGAAGACTTCGCCCGCGATCCGCCGCCGTTCGCGCGAATCGATGAACGGCGAGATGTCGTAGCTGTTCTTAAACTTGCGTCGCGCCGAGACGATCATCCGCCATTGATCGACAGGATCGGAATCGTCCGAGAACGAGTAGTCGGTGTTGGTGTAGCCGGTCCCGAGGGCTCGCGGCGAGAGTCCGGTCCCCTGCATCGCCACATGATCCGACGACGTCGTGATCGTTTCGGCGCCGGCTGCTGCGGCAACGTCGGCGTTACCCGTCGAATCGACGACCGTTTTGGCCAGCACGACGCCGCGGCCGGTTGGCGTTGCGACTACAACGCCTTTGACGAATTCGCCGCTCACCAGCGTGCCGACGCCAAGGGTCGAGAACCAGATGTCGCACCCGGCGGCGCGGACTTCGCGACGCCAGTACTCCCGTTTGGTCACGGGATTCCAGCCGCCATGCCGCTTCGGTCCGCCCAATGCGGCGACTCCCTTATCGACTTCGGCTGTAAATCCCTTGCGATATCCGTGGTAATAGCTGCTGATCAAGCCCAGCGTTCCCACGCCCCCCAGATGATCTTGATATTCGATGACAAGCGTTTTCGAACCGCGCCGCCCCGCGCCGATCCCGGCGGGCGCTCCGCCAGTGCCGCCGCCAACGACCACGACGTCGTAGGTTCCCAGGATGGGCAAGCTGCGTTCGGGAGAGTTGACCGTTGGCAGATCTTCATCGGTTGGCCGGGCACCTTGCAGGAATTCGCGCACGTCGACCAATCGGATCGCGTCCGCGTCGATGCTGCTGGCGACAACGATCTCGCCGCGCGTCGGGTTTGCCTTCGCTGCTGAGTAGGCAGCTTGACCGACGCGTTGTCCCAGACGGATCAGATTTAAAGGGCGCATTAGATCGTGAGCCGCAGCTCGCGAGACGTCCGCAGCGCCGCCGAGAACATAGATGCGGTTCAAGTCGCGGGGCTGACACGCTTTCAAATCGAGCGTGGCTGGGTCGAACGAAGCATCATCCACAGCGATGCGGGAGACGATCGGATCGGGAGGGATTTGGAAGGCGAAGTCGGATTCATCGACCAGCTGTGCCGAGAAGGTCGCGTCGCGGAGCTGTTGTTCCGCGTTGGCGAACGCGGCGAAGCTGCCATCGGGCATGTCGACTTCCATCGTGCAGACCTGCAGTTCATGCAGCCCGTCGCGGGTGCCAAATTCAACGCCGGGAGAGGTCAGCGTCATGCCAGCCCGCGGCTCAAGCTCACCTCCGACGACGACGCGTTGAAAGGTTTGCCGACCACTGGGATAGGGAAGGCACTTGGCACCGGCAATACGAGCTGTTGTGCCTCGCATTGTGGCGTCGATGATCACTGGGGCTTTGACAGCTTGGCGGCCAGCGCGATTGGCCATCACGATCCCGGCCAATTGGCCCTGCTCATCTCGCAAGACATCGGTAACGGGGGAACCGTACAGGAATTTGACGCCGGCATCGATCAAGGCTTGGTCCAACGCATATTTCACCTGCATCGGCGTGGGAGCTTGTCGCTTGGTCGTTTGTTTGGTCTCGGGTTGATCTTCAAGGATCACCAATTCGCCCAACAGCATCCGTTCGGACTGCTCCGTCTTTTGGATGGTCACCTTGATGAAACGGCAGGGCTGTTTGATCGGCAGCGCGAGGTCGACGCCATTGTTTTCGTTGACGCCGCCATCGAGTTGATTGTTGGGGACGACGCCGAGGTCTCGCCACAGTTTGCCGTTGGGCGAGGTCCAAACCTGCATCTGAGCGACTTCGAAGACGCCGCTGCGTTGGTAGGCCAGCAGATGGAGTTCCTTGACTCGCTTGAGCCCTTCGAGCTCGGCGACGATCGTCACCGTGTCGCTGAATTGAAGCGAATCGTTGACGGCGTTGCCCATCCGGCCGTCGGTCAGTCGCGATGCGGGTTTGGTTTCGGCGTGCGCGCGATCGGCTTCACGATCGGCTTCATATTTAAAAGGCAATCGGCCAGCCCACAGGCTCGGCCTTGGTGCCACATCGAACAGCTTGTGTTCCAGCGGCAACGCGGGCTCTTCGCCCGGTTCCAACCACAACCTCAGCGTTCCGGTGACGTCTTCGCCAAGATACGGTCGCGGTGCGGCGAGGAAGACCGAAGCTCCTTGTTCGGCTGCGGCGATCGCAGCCGAGACGGCTCCGGTCGTTCCGCCCACGACAACGACGTCCGCCTGGTAGGCGATCGGCAATTGACGCTGCGATTCGATGATCGATGTTTCCGCGAAAACGGACCGCGCGCAAGCAATCCAACAAAGCAAGGCGATCGAGGTGCGATAGTGCAGCATGATGGAAGATCTGTCGATTGGGGGAAGGGAGCGCCGCAAAGGGACGCTGTGCCTGGCCAGATTTTGAGCGAGGAGCGGGGACGGAAGGTGCGGGCCGCGAGAGTGGCGGTATCACGCCTCAAGTCTCCCAGACGATTTATGGTAGACTGCGGGCCCGCAGCGGCCTCGTGTTGGCCTTCTATTGCCCGCCATTATGCCGTATGGCATTCCTCAAAACAAGCAATTCCTGGCGACGAGCTTCGATTACGCATGACCGAACTACCGATTGTTGAACGCCCGCGGCGAGAGCGTCCGGGACGATTTCAAACCCTCGCCCTGCATTCCTACCGCGTGATTTTGTTCCTGGTGATTATCGCGGCGATCCATCATCAGCATCGTTGGTATGTCGCGCAACAACGCGGCGATCGAGTGCAGGCGTTGGTCGTCGATCAGGTGGCGGAATTGTTCCCCGACGCCAAATCGCTGGGGCCGTGGGATCCCGATCATGGCGGCCAGACGGTGTTGGATGCCGACGAAAAAGAGTTGGGCTTTGTGGTCCAGACGTTTCCCGAAGCGGACAGGGTGATCGGATTCTCGGGACCCACCAACACGCTGCTCGGCTTTGGCCCGGACAAGCGAATTCTGGGGATGTCGGTTTTGCACAGCGGCGACACGCGCGAGCACACGCGCGACGTGATCGAAAACGAAACGTTTATGACCAGTCTGAATGGACTGAATTGGCAAGCGGCCAGCCAGCCGCAGATCGACGCGGTTTCCGGAGCGACGTTGACGAGCCTGGCGATCATCGACGGGATCGCGCGGCGGCTGGGTGGCGCGAATCCTTCCTCGCGGTTCCCCGAGGCGATCACGCTCGAAGAGGCGAAGGCCTTCTTTCCCGAAGCGGCAAGTTTGACCGACGATCCGCAGAAACCAAGCTTGCAGATCGTGTGCGACGCCGAAGGGGCTGAGTTGGGAAAAGTGCTGCGGACTTCACCCCATGCCGATAACATGATCGGATACCAGGGCCCCACCGATACCTTGGTCGCATTGGACCCCGAGCACCGGATCGTCGGGGCGGCGATCCGACACAGTTTCGACAACGAACCGTACGTGCGTTATGTCAAAGAAGACGAGTACTTCTTCAACATCTTCAAAGGGTTTTCGCTAGCCGATATCGCGGAGCTGGATGTTGTCGACGCGGGGATCGAAGGGGTTTCGGGAGCTACCAAAACGAGCACTCGAGTCGCCGAAGCGTTAATCCACACGGCGTCGGAAGTGCAGGCGGAACATCCGATCGTGGTGGCTGAACCGCCGCGTTGGTACGATTTTTCGCCGCGCGATTACGGTACGGCGATCGTTGTCGTGCTGGCTCTGCTGTTGGCGTTGACTCATCTGCGAGGCAAGCGTTGGTTGCGGATAGGATTTCAGATCGTGCTGATCGTCTATTTGGGATTTATCAACGCCGACATGGTCTCGCAAGCTTTGTTGGTCGGCTGGGCACAGAACGGCGTCGCCTGGCAGGTCGCCCCCGGCTTGGTTCTGCTGACCGCAGCGGCATTGGCCTGTCCGATCTTCACCGGTCGCCAAGTTTATTGCACGCATCTGTGTCCCTTCGGAGCGGCCCAAGATTGGCTGCGCCGCGTTCCGTTGCGAGCGAAGTTTCCGCGATGGATCGACCGCTCGCTGCGTCTGCTCCCCGCGATCCTGTTGGTCTTTGTCGTGGTGGTGGCGATGTTGCATCTGCCGGTTAGCCTGGTCGGGATCGAGCCGTTTGATGCGTTTGTAATCCGGATCGCCGGCTGGGCGACGCTGAGTGTCGCGGCGGTTGGCCTTGTCGTATCGGCTTTCGTTCCTATGGCTTATTGCCATTACGGTTGCCCGACCGGAGCGATGCTTCGCTTTTTGAGATGGCACGGCGGCAGCGGACGTTTTACACGCGGCGATCTGTTTGTCACCGCGCTGGCTGCCGCAGCGATCGGGATCTATCTGAGTTGATCGCCGTTGGAGGCCGATCGTTTAACCGCGCGGGCAACGCCCCGCGCGTCGGGGCTTCAACTCGGCACACGCGGCCCGCTGGGCACGCGGTTAAACGCGCGCGGATTGCTAAGTTCTTCGTTTAACCGCGCGGGCAACGCCCCGCGCGCTCTGTGTTGCAACCGGTTGAGCGCGGCCCGTTGGGCACGCGGTTAAACGATCGTGATGGCGATTAGCTGGCGGCTTGGTCGGAGAGGAACTTGGTTATTTGTTCGACGATCTGGTCGGGTGTTTGGTCGCTGACATCGATCCGTAGATTGCCGACTTCGCGATAAAGCGGTTCGCGCGCCGCCATCAACTGACGCACCTCTTGCAGCATCGGATGTTCGGTCAAGCTAGGCCGGCGGCTGGCGCTGGTTGCATCGGCTTCGATCCGCTCGACCAGCACTTCGGGTCGCCCGTCGAGCCAGATCGCTTGGCCGGTCTGGGCGATCATGTTGCGGTTCTCCGGTCGCAGGATCGCTCCGCCGCCTAACGCGATCACTTGCCGCGGCGTCTTGCTGAGCGCTTCGATCGCTGCGGTTTCGAGATCGCGGAATCCCGGCTCGCCGTGGGCTGCAAAGATCTTGGCGATCGAGACTCCCGCGCGGCGTTCGATCTCATCGTCCGAATCGATCCAAGTACAACCAATTCGCGCGGCGAGAACCCGTGCGACCGACGACTTTCCCGACCCGCGATAACCTATCAAATAGAGATGTTTCGAATTCAACAAGCGTGTGCTTTCAGGCAGGTGTTGGTGTGGCGATCCCGCGTCGGACGCGGTCGATCATTTCGCGAATCGTCTGATCGTCGTAACCGATCTGTTTGCTGACCTTCCGGATCGTGCGAATTTCATAGTTGGAGAGCGAGCCGTCGGCCATTGCCAAGCGAATCAGGTTTTGCAAGTGATCGTCGTTCGATTCGGCCGCCGCTTCGGTCGCTCGATTCTCCTTGGCACGCTTAATCATCGCATCGCATTTCGCTTTGTCCCAGCCCTGTTTGCGAGCCCACTGCGATAGCACTTTTGCTTCGCCGGCGTCGAGCTTGGCGTCCGAAAATGCCAGCTGCGCCAGTTCCAAAAACTCCAGATCTTTCATCTCTTCATACCCAAGCTGATGGCCGTATTGTTGGTCCAGGTCCTGCTTGAGGATTTGTTGTGAGGCTTGGCCTCGTTGGCGAATCCAATAGATGATCGCCACGATTCCGATCGCGATCGCTGCCAATATGAAAGGATGAGATGCAAGGTAACCGCTGGCGATCGTAAGCAGTGCCAGCGGAAGGCCGATCAGCAGGGAGATCAGGAACGTTCCCGTTTCGGCGATCGAACCGATCACCGGAATGTGGAACAGGAAGCCGACGAAAGTCGAGCAGAGGATCATCATCCCGATCACGACCGCAGCGGTACCGATCCCGCGGACGATCCATTTCAACCGTTGGATATGGGACTTCATCGACGCCAAGGCCGTCGGGCGGTCCCCCGCCACGATGTAATGGAGGTTGCCCGAATCTTGGATGATTTGATTGATAAATCCCGTGCGTTGGTGTGATTGGTCGGCGACGCCCCGCCCCGATGCGGACTTTCCAAAATAGGTCGCCAATGCGGGGACTGGAATTCCCGTGTAGCGGACGCGTTCATCGCCGAGGTTGCCCGACCGATTCTTCGACAGGTAGAAGTATTCGCCTTGTGGCTGCAGACGCAAAGCGGTGCCGGCCGGGGAAAGGGTAAGGGCGTTGGGGCGAATCGGATCGTAGCCGTCGACGAATTCGATCAATTGGCTGTCGACTGGCAACTCACCAACTCGATATTCCGGCGGGTGCAGTGAAGTCGAAGAGCATTGCTGATGAACGCCGCTGTTTCGCGAATTGCTCTCGACGCTACTCTTCCATTTCATCGACCAGCGGTCGTGATCATCGTCTTTGTCGTGGTCCCAGCAATAGATTTCAGCGCTTCGCGCGACGGTCAGGTAGCCGGTGAACGAATCGACGTATTTTCCGGGGTACGTTAATCCAGCATCCATCGATCCCGTCAGCGAGAAGTTTGCTCCCGGTTTCGCATCGTCGGGAACTGCAACTTCGGTGGTCTTCGCGGCTGCTTTGTAGTAGTCGTATCTTGTCTCGTTGCACCAGAGTGCCGCCATTGCAGCGAGCATCACGACGGGACCAATCACAATCCCGCCCCAGCGGCTTTTTTCTTTTCGAGCCATCGAGGCACCTGTCAAATCAATCGGGAAGTTGACGCCGGCGAGCGGCTATTGGACGCAACGCGTCACTAGGGTTCAATACGCAATTGCAAGCGGTTTTGCCGATGATCGTATCCGACAATACTTCCTTCCCCGCTCCACGGGCGATCGGTCGCTTGGTCGAATTCATCCGCCAAGGAACGCGGGATGAACATCGTGACCGGCATCACGGGGTCGATCGTTTGCCCGATCACAACGTGTCCATCGGAGTAGGCGTGATCTTTGCTGCTACTGCTGTAGAGTTCCCGACGTTGCGGAATCAGGTTCAACTGCATCGGCAATTCGCGAACGGCATCGACGATTCGGTCGACTTGCCTATCGTCGCCGATCACCGATTGAATCATCTCCAGCGTTGCTGCGAAGGTCACGTCGGGTTCTTCGCCAGCCGCCGGGGTCGGCGGTTTCGAGACGCCCCGGCCGCTAGCGATCGTTTCGACGGTAGCTGCTTCAACAATTTCTTTCGACGGCGCCAGTTGCATCGCCAGCGAATGGTTCCAGTCGGGCCAACGCGGGATATCGATGCGAATCTTCGTTTCCCAAAGAATCTGATTCGAGCCGAGACTCATCGTAAAACAAGGCTTATCGGGCAGTTGAAGCTCCAGCGGGATCAGCGTTTCCTTGTTCCCGGGCAGGATGCGAAGCTCGTCGACAAACTTTCCGCCGCGGAATAGTTCGTGGCGATGCGTCCGCCGATTGCTTCCCGAGCCCGAGACGCAGACCTCGGTACCGGTCACCGACCAGATCACCGAATTGATCGCGATGTCTTTCGTGGGATGAACGCGAAGCGTCGCTCGAAGCGTTTCCCCAGGCTGAAAGCTTTCCTGATTGAGCGTGTATTCGACTTGTCCCAATAGTTTTTTTGGCAGGTACTTTTTAAGGAACCACCAGATGCCGTAGCCGATTGCAATGGGGATTCCAAAGATCCAGAGCATTGGGTTGAGCAGCATGAACAACGCGACGCCGATGAAAACGAATTTCACGACCCCCCCAACGAGCGGGCTGGCTGTCGCCTTTTCCGCAACTCCCGCCTCGGGGGCTTTGGAGCTGACGACTTGATACGGCCGCGATTCCTTTGGGTCGAATGCCCAAGGGATATCGGCGGTTGCGTGGACGTAGTGGTCGACGCTCAGAAACCTGCCGTGATAGGTTGGTGGCCATGCCGAGACGGGCAGGTCGAAGCGGTAGCGATGTTCTTCGCCGCTGCGCCATTGCCCTTGGAACAGCACCTCGGAGTGTAGATCGTGCGAATCGATGTTGCCTCGGCCGTGGGTCGCCCAGCCGCTGCGAACCTGGAGCGCTTTGCATTGGACATCGTCATCGGCGCGAACGACGACGCTGCCGCGAATTCGGTCGTTAGATGTGTAGAGGCGGTCGGGTTCGTCGAGTTCGATTGCCAAGCTGCATTTTGCCATCAGCCGACTCCAATCTGCTGTTGAAAGCGTTCGTATAAATCGAATTCGATCGCGCGGATATCGCTGCCATGGCGTGCCATCCAATCGGCTGCCTCGGCTTCGCTGATTTGCGGAATCGTTCCGCTGCGAAGTTGGGCCAGCTGAATTCGTCGGTTGAGCATTTGGGCTAGTCGTTCTGCCGTGAGATCTTGCCCCACATGATACGTCCAGACGCGGTAGCCTGCACGCCGTAGTGGGCCGGTTAAATCGACATGCGTCCCCAGCACCAAAGCGCCGCCGCGGGCGAACGCTCGCCGTCGTACGAGCCAAGGCAAACGCTGCGCTTCGTCGATCAGCAGCGGTTGGCCGTGCGGAATCGGCGGACATCGCTCGTCTTCGGGCAGATAGACGTATGCTGCCTCGGGGGCCTGAGCCGCGATCGACAATAGATGCGTTGTCTTGCCGCGACCACAGTCGGCGATGAACTGCAATGCGGTTTGCGGTTGCTGCAGGCGATCGATGCAGTGGGCGACATCGACCACGGCAGCTCGCACACGGTCGTCCCGCGTCAGTTCGCCAAACGGATTGCGGAGCAGGTTCATCGCCGCAAAGGGTTGCCAGTCCATCCGCCCTACAGTTCCCATGTCTTCATTGGCGACAGCAGTTCCTGACGCGTCAGGTCGAACTTTAGCGGAGAGACCGTAACAAAACCTTCCGCCAACGCGTTGAGGTCGGTGTTGTGGTCGGTCGGCGCGGGAGCTGGATCGACAGTCGCCCAGTAGTAGTCTCGGTTGTTGGGATCCTGGCGTTTGATGTACTGGCTGCCGTAGTGTCCGATGCCCATCGGGACGACACGCACTTCCGCCGGCTGACGCGTCGCGGCGGTCGGGATGTTGATGTTGAACAGGCCCGCTTTCGCTTCGTCGCGGGCGATGATCTTCATCACGATCTCGCGAGCGATCTCGGCGGCTCGGCGATAATCGGCGTGGGGATCGTATTCGAGCGAAACGGCGAAGCTGGTGACGCCAAAAAAAGCAGCTTCGATCGCGGCGGCAACCGTTCCCGAATAGAGGACGTTGATGCCAGCGTTCAGCCCGCTGTTGATGCCGCTGATCACCACGTCGGGGCGATGTTCGCAGAGTTCGGAAATACCCAGTTTGACGCAATCCGCTGGCGATCCGTCGACAGCAAATGCCAGTCGATCGTTTTCGCGGAAGACTTCTTTATAGGTCAGCGGAGTCAGGTAGGTGATCGAATGCCCGACGCCGCTCTGCTCGGTTGTCGGGGCGCAGGTTTGGACATCGCCCAGCGGCGTGAACTCTCGTTCCATCGCCTCCAGCCCCGGCGCGAAGATTCCATCATCGTTTGTTAACATAATACGCATCGTTGATCAGCTCCTTGTGTTATGCAGAGCAACGTAGCATCAATGTTCTCGATTTTGAACAGGGCGCCGCGAGCGAGCTGCGTCTCCTGGTCCCTTACCGCTTTGCTTGTCATGATCCCGGGCAATCGGTAATCTTTAATACGATTCGTGGCTGCTGGCTGCGACGACGCTCGCCGATCCAAAACTACCTTGGCTCCGGGCCTTTTGCGACCCGTCGGTTGGCGGCGTCCGACATTTCATCGCCCCAAGGTTTCTCGTCGTGAGCACACCCAATTTTTCGTCGCGCAATTGGCTGGTAGGGATCTGGATCGCGCTGGCGGGATGTTTGGTCGTGGCGTTGCAGGTCACTGGTCGCTTGCACCCGCAGCAGGTTCCCGACTCGCCGAGTTATCTCGAGTTCCCTTTTGATTCGTTTGCGGCTGCATTGAAGAGCATTCGCACGCCGGTCTACCCCGCGATTCTTGAGCTGTTTGAGTTGACGGGGGCGATGTCGTTGCTTCCTCACTTTCAGTTGCTGGTGCATCTGATCGCTTGCGCGATGTTGGCCCTTGGGTTCTCCAAAATCGGGATCCCTCGTTGGCAGACGTTTCTGATGGCCGTAGCGTCGCTGTTGAGTATCACCCTATGGTTTAATGTCAACCTGATCTCGACCGATTCGCTGGCTGTTTCGATGAGTCTGATCACCTGCAGTCTACTGCTGATGTACTGCAACACGCGATCGCGTTGGCTGCTGCTTGCGATCAGCCTGATGTCGATCCTAACCATCCTGTGCCGTCCGGCGTATCTATTCCTGGTCGGCTTTTTGCCAGCTGCGGCGGCGTTGATCTGGCGGGACGAGGGGCTCGCTTGGATGCCAACGATGCGTCGGTGCGGCGTGTTGATTGTTGCGAGTCTGGCCCCAGTGGTCCTCTATTCGTTGATCCGGTTAGTCGTCGTGGGGCAGTTTGGTGTTGTCGCGTTTGGCAGCCAGAACCTCGCTGGCGTCACGGTCCAGTTCCTGGATCAAGAGGTCGTCAAGCAGCTGCCAGCGGATCAGCAGGCGTTCGCACAACATGTGCTCGATTCTCGCATCGATTGGTATGCGGAGCATCCCGCGTTGTCCGAAGGGATGGGGTACCAAACGATGGAGGATCGTTGGAATGCGATGATCTACGAAGTGGTCGTCCCAACGGCCAGCCGCGAATTCGGTGACAGCGTACTGCGACAACACGCGGAGATCTCGAGCTTGAATCGCGAGATCATGCTCCGAAAGCCACTGGCCTATGCGATCTGGATTGCCAAAGCGATCAGGCAGACAGTTCGGATCACGCTGGCCGACATCGGCATGCATCCTCCCTTTTTTCTCTTGATGTTGTGCGCGGTGGCGGCATTGATCTTGTTGCCCTTGTGGCCTATCAGTGACAGGCTATCGAGTTCGGGAGAATCCGTGTTGCCCAATGGCACGCGGGCAAACGTGTTGTTGACATCACTGGCATTGCTCTACGCGGTTTTGGCAATGCTTCCAGTGATCCTCACCTCCGCTCCGTTGGGCCGATTTGTCGACGCAGCGACGGTTTTTGTTCCGGGAGCGATCATTGTTTTGCTATCGCAACACTTGCAAAACACGTTGCATGCGCGGCAACGTCGCTAATCCACAGGACGCGTGGGTCTTCGACGTGGGGTTGCTTCTCGCGAAGTGTCCCTGCCGGAGCGGTGATTCGCTAGATCTTCATCGACGGTCCAACGCCATCGAAAGTTGGGACACACTGCCTCGCGGGACTCGTGTTAACTGAATCATTTGGCGGGCAGGAACGCTCCGTTTCCGATTCGCCTATACTGATGTGTGCTTTGGTCGCATCTGGCGTTTGTCCGATGCGAACCGCGAATCAACCGTCGGCCCAACTTTACGGAGGACGCTCGGATGAGTATTCGTTGTGCAGAGAGAGTGCCGGTCGCGAAACAGATCGCGTTGATCTCGGAGTCCGCTGTTTTGTGCGATAGCTTGGTCGATCGGGCCAGGCAGCGATCGGTCGGTCTGTCGCACGTCGTGTCGGTCGACAAAGTGTTGGGGGCGACGCTTGCCGATTTTCTCCTCCGCATCGCAGCGGATCCAGAGACCGATGCGATTGGGATCTGCGTCGATTCGATCGACGATGTCGAGGCGTTGATCGAAGCGGCCGGTGAATGTTGTGGTCGCAAGCCGATCGTGATCTACACGCCGAGAACCTTTGAATCGTCGGCACGCAACATTCTGCGTGAAGGCGGCTGGTTGGATCGCGACCGCATGGATGACGCTCTCTTCCGCAAGTGTGGCATGGTACGAGTTGCGGCGCCGGACGATGTTGTTGATGCCGCTGCCTTTCTATCGCGAAAGCCACGCGTGTCAGGGGCTCGCGTTGCGATCATTGCCAATGCCAGCGGGATCGGTCGGGTTGCTGTCGAAGCGATGCAAGATCGCCGCAGCGTGTTGGCGGAATTGGAGCCGTGCACCATCGAATCGCTAAAACGTTTGCTGCCCGAGCACGGCGAGATCGCAAGCCCGTTCGATGGCACTGGCTGTTCCGCCTCGCAACGGTTTGCCGATGCCGTCGGTTGCGTCTTGGAAGACGGCAACGCGGATGTGGTGCTTGTGCTCTGGAGTCCGCCGGCGTCAACTGAACTTCGCGAAGCGGCGACGCTTTGGATCGATCGTTGCCGCGATTCGACGAAGCTGGTGTTGGCGGTGGTGATGGGAGAGGCTGGGGCGACGGCGGTTGAGCCGTTGTTGCAAGCTGCGGGCATCGCAAGCTTTCGATCGCCGCAACAAGCGATCATGGCACTCGATTATCTATTGCAACAGCGAGGCCACCGCGAGTATTTGGATCAACCGGCCCGCAGCTATCAGCTGCGTAGCGATTGCAGTCCGTTGATCGTGCAACAAACGCTATCCGACGCGGTCCGAGATTCGATCGAAACGATGGCCGAAGATGCATCGAAGCGGGTGCTGAGCGCTTACGGCATTCCGGTCGCTGAATCGCTGCGGGCGGGGAGTATCGATGAAGCAGTCGCTTGTGCCGAAGTGCTCCGTTATCCGGTGGTGTTGAAGATCGTCTCGCAGCAGATCGCACACAAGACCGATGTCGGTGGCGTGGCATTGCATCTGCATGACGCATCGGAAGTCCGAGCTGCGTTTTGCGGATTAATGCGTTCGGCGCGGCAACACGCTCCCGATGCGATCGTGCCGGGCGTGACGGTCCAGCCGATGATCGATTCACGCGATGCGTTTGAATTGATTGTGGGCGGCTTCCGCGATCCGGCAATGGGACCGATGTTGATGTTGGCGACCGGCGGGATCGCTGGCGAAGCATTGCACGATACGGTCTTTGAGTTGCCGCCGTGGAACACTCCGGTCGCCCGCGGGATGATTCGCTCGTTGAAGATCTGGCCGTTGATGCAAGGCGTTCGCAATCGCGCGGCGATCGATGTCGATTCGCTTGTCGACGTGATGTTGCGGACGGCGCAGATGCTCACCGATTGCCCGGAAATTCGACAGCTGACGATGAACCCTTTGCTCGTCTCGCCACACGGCGCCGTCGCGTTGGACGCGCGGATTCATGTCCGCCGCGTTGCCTAAGATGCACCGCAAATCAAACGATCAAAGATCCATCTGGTCCAGTTCATCGATCAGCGATTCCATCGCATCGTCCACTGCGTCGTGCGGTTCGTCGCGATGATCGTTCCAACCGAGAGCGACATATCGCTCGGCGGTCGATGGACTCTCCGCAGCAGGCGGAGCGGGCTGGGATGTCGGCGGTGGCGAAGAGGGTGTCACCGGCGAAGCCGTCTTTTTGGGACTGGGTGCCGACAAGCCAATCTGGATCGTTTTGTTCGCTCGGTTCGCCGAGCAGGCTTTGATCTGCGCGATCGCGTCGTCGATCGATTTCAGTTTCGTGAGGTCGATAAAGTAGACGCCGCGGCAGGATCTCAAAGGCGGGTTCCGGTCGCCGGCATGGGCGGCGCGACGAGCGGCGATGCCGAGCGCCTGCAAATTTCGCAAGCTCTCCTCGGGGGCGTGCCAGCCGAGCAGGATGAAATCGCTGGTTATGCGTTCGAGCATGACTTGGTCGGTCGAATTGCCTTGCAGCTGCTGCATTGGTCCGATCAGCCGCACGTCGGCTGCTTCGTCGAGCATTAGCCGCGTGACGAGTTTCTCTTCCAAATCGCGATGAGCTTGGTTTGCGCCAGCGGCTTGGCTGACGACGACGGGCATAACAATAGGCATTACTGTACTATTCGCGGGGCGAGAAAACTCGAGGGGTCTGTGCACGAAAGGTCGCGCGGCAACCGTAGGCATTGCGCGGCAGGCTAGCGAGACGCGAGCGCCTCGGCTTGATACCAATCATACATGGCGAACCACAGCTCGCGGAGGTTGCCGTCGAGATCATCCCAGATTTGGTCGATGAAATCATGGGCCGCAGCGATTCGGAGTTTATCTTGGCTCAGTAGTTCGCTGGCCAGTTGTTTGGCCAAGTCGATCGTTGCGGCGGTCCGATGCAATTCGCAAAACCCGGGAAGCGGGGCGTGTGCGGTCGCCAGGCAACGGATGCGGCGCAGGCGGCAGACGAACAGTAACGCCCGGCGGCGGAAGCTGTCCAATTGTTCCAGCCCGTCGACGATCAGCAGCGATCCGGCCGGCTGGCGAATCGCCCAGCGGATGAAGCCTCGCGTCGGATCACCGATGCGAAGAGTCTTGGTTTGGACCGAGCTGAAGTCGTCCTGAAGTTTGCCGCTCAGATGCGCTACAAGAGTCGATTTGCCCGAGCCGTGAGGGCCGACGATCACCGATCCGACGGCTGATTGAGAACGCAGTTTGCCGGCGAGCGATTCGATGTCGACGCTGGTTTGATCGAAGCGAAAGCGAAGCGCGGCGGGGCGTACGCAGCGGGTGGCAAACGGATTGGTCGGTTGACGCCAAGCGGCTTGCCGATCGTGCGGACTAGGCGTCGCTGTCGGCATAACCAAGGAAAAACGGCTGTTGCCAAACCGTATCGTTTTCATTGGGTAGGAAGATTCGCAGTCGGACGCACCAACGGATTCGCAGCAGTTGCCCGTCGTAGGTCAGCGGGCTCATCGGCAAAGCGGTGACTAGCGAGTGTTGGTAGCTGTCGCCCAATTTACGCAATTGTTCGCCCGAGACGCGGACAAAGTGGTGGACGGAAAAGTCTTCGTCACCCTTGCCTTCGGTGTACCATAACACGGACGCTTCGACGCTCTGAATGCCATCGAGACCAATCCGACCGATTCGCCAGTTGCATTCGAGCAGATCGCCAGGTGAGTAAACACCTTCCTCGCGATCCAGCTGGATGCTGATCATAGGTTGGTTGCGGTTGTTGCGCCGTGTGGTAGCACTACGACCGGGAATCTTCGGAAGTACGATGGCCAAGGGGAACCCTCTCCGTGGATTACAATCCACCAACTAATTGAATTGTGCGGGCTTTGAAACGAATGCATCGCACTTGGTGGAACTGCTAACGTAAATTTTCGCTCCCAAGGCTGGTTGGGGTCAATGGTTATTCCGCTGATAGCAAGCACTATTTCTTCAAAAACAGCATGTTTTTCAGTCCTGACGTCGGTTCCTTGGCGGAATGTGGATAGCTCCTCACAGACTAGCTTAGCCTGGAAAGATTTGAGGGCAGCACGACCGTACTGCGCCACATAGACTTCGCAGGTCTGTCCGGGTTGTAGCGGATGGTTGCTGATCTCGACGATCGACAGCCCGATCCCAGCCGACTTTTTCAGTTGGATGATGAAGCGGCGGAAGGTCCAGATCCCCGCCGCACTGATCGGCACGATCAGTATGGTCAGCAGCACCCGCGGCTGGCCTTCGACGATCGACACGATCGATACGCCCAGCAACGACAGCGCACATCCGGTCCACATGAAGGCTAACGCGGCGGACGCGGCGAGATTCCAGATCGGCGACGCGATCGTCGGCAAGCGGAACGCGAGCTGCGTGCCGGGGCTTTCGGTAATTCGCTTCAGCTGAGGGACGTTGGGGAGGTCGTTTTTGCCCAGTTTGCCACGCGGCACCAGTTCGATTTCTGCGGCGCGTTTGGCTAGCGCACTGCGGCGCTCATGGCTGGCTCCCACGCCCAAAATTCGATAGGTCACGCCGCTGGTTCCTAGAAAAATCAGCGAGATCGAGGCGATCAGGAGGGTCCAAAATCCGAAGCCGGGCGTGACGGGAGCTTGGTCGGTGGCGAAGGTGACGATCGCGATGATCAGTCCAAACCCAAAGGATCCCAGCAGGAATAGGGCGGCAAAAAAGAGCGTTTCGCCAACGGTTCCCCAGATTTGCCATCCCGAACGTCGGCTGCCACGTTTTTTATTAAGAAGGCGAGGCCTGCGGATCATCGGTGTGTCGTCGGGGTGATGGAGAGGGAGTGCGGCAGGGCGGAACATCGGTCGCTGGCCGCCTCGAATGGTTCGGTCTGCTGTATCATATCAATACTTTCCCCACCGTCTCGAACCCCTCGACACAAAATGTGCATTCAACAATCCCTTTCGATCGAAGCCGCCAGTCCTCGGCCGCCGCGAGGTATCAAAACTTGGCCGGCCTCGGCGTGGATGGCTATCGTCTTGGTCCTCGCCTTCACACCGTCGCTTCGCGCCGGCGATTGGCCGCAGATTCTTGGTCCCGAACGCAATGGGATCGCCAGCGATGCGGGGGAGGGATTGTGGCAACAGACGCCTCGGGTCGCCTGGCAGATTCCGTGTGGATCGGGATATTCCGGAGTGGCGGTTGTCGATGGGAAGGTTTATTTGTGGCACCGAGTCGATGACCAAGAGCGACTCGATTGTTGTCGATTGAGCGACGGCCAGCAGCTGTGGCAGGCGGAGTTTCCGGCAACCTACGGCGGTGGATTTAACAACGATCGCGGCCCGCGATGCGTGCCGGTGGTCGATCGCGGAACTGTGTATGTCTACGGTGCAGCGGGAGATCTGCACGCCGTCGCCGCATCGGATGGCAAGCCGATCTGGTCGCGAGCGCTGCGACACGACTATGCCGCCGAAGACGGCTACTTTGGCGCCGGCAGCACGCCGATTGTCAGCGGCGATACGGTTGTCGTGGCGGTTGGTGGCGATGATGGCCATGGAATTGTGGGCTTGAATCGCAATTCGGGCAAAACCGTTTGGGCGGCAACCGATCTGACAGCCGACTACGCCTCGCCGATCGCTTTCGACGCAACGACAGTGATCGTGCCGATGCGTTTCCAAACCGTGGTGCTGAACGCGGCCGATGGCGAGATCGTTTTTGAGATTCCGTTTGGTCAGCGCGGTCTGAACGTGATTGGTGCGACGCCAACTCGGGTGGGGGAGCGGTTGCTGTTGAGTGCCAGTTATCGGATCGGAGCGGAATTGGTCGATCTGTCGAAACGGCCGCCGGAGATCGTGTGGAGCGGCGATGATATTCTCAGCAGCCAATACAATTCGGGAATCGTCCGCGACGGCTACGTCTACGGAATCCATGGACGCGAGGATATGGGGGCGGCGACGTTGCGGTGCATCGAACTGGCGACCGGCAAGGTCCAGTGGTCCGAGGAGGATTATGGCGTGGCGCATTTGATCGGCGTTGGCGATCGGTTGATCGCGCAGCGGACCGACGGGACGCTGGAGTTGTTTGCCGCGGATCGGTCGAAGTTCCAATCGCTCGGAAAGATGGAACTGCCGCCGGGAACCTACCGTGCCTTGCCGGCACTGTCGGGCGGCAAGTTGGTCTGCCGGATGAGCGATGGCGAGCAGAGCAAGTTACTTGCTGTCGATCTGACTGCCGCAGGGGCCGATCAGAAATAAAAGCGGGCGTGCCGTCGTTATCGTCGGCGAAGCGTCGGGCTCACAGAGTGCGTTCGAGACGTTTGCGGCGGTCCCTCGGCAGACGTTCTTTTCGGCTTGTCGGTTTAGTCACAACGAGTTTCCTTGAATTAGCCGTTTGGGCGTTAGCCCCGGTTTAGCGGTGCTTGAACCGGGGCTAACGCCCAAACGGCTGATTAAATCGACAGGCCGTTTTGCGGTTCTGCTATCTATAATTATGAGGAAGTCCCGGAAACGCATCTCGCACAACGGCGACCCTTGATGGTATTGTCAGCAGGATCGAACGCCTGCCGCCGCTCCACTGGAGGGGCGTGTTACTCCCCCTGCCGCCTCTCGGGCAACCGTCCTGTGGCGGGACGATTCCCTTAGCTTTTACTTTCATTTATGTATCGTACGCTCTTTTTCATCCCTCACGAATTTGCTGGCATTCCACTGTTTGGCTTTGGCTGGTTGTTGGGAGCGATCGTGTTGTATGCGATCGCAATCACCATCTTTTCCAGCCGCGATCCGAACCGTCGTTCGGAACTGTTCAGCACGTTGGGGATGTGCGCGATCGCGGCGGTTGTCGTCGCGGTGGTCTTTCCCAATGTCGAGATCCGCAACCAGGCGGGCGAACCGATGGGGATGGCGATCCGCGGATATGGGGTGATGATGCTGTTGGGCGTTAGTGCGGCGGTCGGTTTGGCGATCGTTCGCGCCCGCAAATACGGTTTAGGATCCGAGACGATTATGGCGGCCGCGCCGTGGTTGTTTGTGTTGGGAATCTTGGGAGCACGTGCGTTTTATGTCATCGAGTATCGCGACCGGTTCGAGCACGAGAGCGTGCTGCAGATGTTGCGATCGATCGTCGATTTCACGCGCGGTGGGATCGTGGTTTACGGTTCCTTGATCGGCGGGTTTGTTGGGCTGGTCCTGTTTTGTCGTCGCCATAGTCTGCCGTTCTTTCGGATGGCCGACATCATCATTCCGTGCGTCTTTATCGGTCTGTTCTTCGGCCGCATGGGATGTGTCATGAATGGGTGTTGTTATGGCGGACGCTGCGAACCAAGTGCTTATTCGATGCAGTTCCCCAAGGGGAGTCCTGTCTACGAGGATCAGGCGCGCTCGGGCGATCTGTTGGGGCTGGTCGTCGATTGGGGAGATAGCGACAAATCGGATTCCGCGCGGCTCGGGAAGATCGTCGAAGTTGTGCCGGCGTCGCTGGCTGCGGAAGCGGGAGTGGAACCGGGCGGTGAGGTGCGGATTCAATTGGAACGCCCCGCTCCCGAGGATACCGATCTGACACTGCCGATCGACGATACAAGCGGCCTTGGGATCGCGATGTTTGTCGATGGCAAAACCTATCGATGGAAGGCTGACCAATTGCCGCAGCGTGCGAACAGCGTCGCTCCGGCTCAGCTGTACAGCAGTGTGCTTGGGCTGGCGATGGCGGTGATGTTGATGGTGATCTCACCTTGGATTCGGCGCGAAGGGGCGTTGATGGGGATCGGTTTCGCCGGGTATGCCGTCGTCCGCTTTGGGCTCGAATCGATCCGGTCGGATGAACCGGGCCAGTTTGGAACGGGGCTGACGATCTCGCAGTGGGTCAGCATCTTCGTTTTCGTGGGGTCGATCGGGCTGTTGATTTATCTATACCGACGACCGCTGAAAACGGCTGACCCCGCGACGGTCACCGCTTCGCCGTAAAGTTGGTCTTTGTGCCTCGAAAGGTAGCGTTAACGCTTGAATCTGCGGCCGGCTTGTGCCATTCTCTTGCTTTTCCATAAGCACTATATCCGCAAGATTTTGAGATATGATTCATCCGTTGATTGTGATGGCGATCGGCATTGCGCTGGTCATTGGTTTGATCATGTGGCTGCGCGTCAATGCGTTTATCGCGTTGTTGATCGCTGCGATCAGTGTCAGTTTGTTGACGCTGGAACCGGTGCCGCAGCCCACCGGGGCTGGTGATTCGACATCGCAGAGCGTCGGATATCGATTGGCTGGCGATGCGATGTCGCGGGTGACAGCTGCCTTTGGTGAAACATGTGGCAACATCGCGATCGTGATCGCATTGGCGGCGGTGATCGGAACCTGCATGATGGACAGCGGTGCGGCGGACAGGATTGTTCGCGCGTTCATGTCGATGCTTGGGGAAAAGCGAGCTCCGTGGGCGTTGATGGGCAGCGGTTATGTGTTGGCGATACCGGTCTTCTTCGATACGGTTTTCTATCTGCTGGTGCCACTGGCGCGATCGTTTTATCGACGAACTGGCGGAGCCTATCTGAAGTGCATTTTGGCGATCAGTGCCGGCGGAGCGATCACGCATACGTTGGTCCCGCCGACTCCCGGTCCGTTGACGATGGCTGCGAATCTGGGCATCGATATGGGGACGATGATTTTGATCGGTGCGATGGTTGCCTTGCCCGCAGCGATTGCAGGCATCTTGGTCGCGGGGCTGTTGGACCGCATGTTCGATATCCCAATGCGGGAGGTCGCTGGTCATGAAGAGCCCGAGCCGCTGGCCGACGACCAATTGCCAAGCTTGTTCGCGTCGCTGTTGCCCGTGCTGTTGCCGGTGGTGATGATCGCGCTGCATACCGTTGCCAGCACCCTTTCATCGCGAGAATTGCTCACCAAAGCCGAGGTCGAAGCTGTTGCTCAAGGGACTACCTTGGATGCTCAGGTCGCAGCGATCCAGGCGGAAGCGGAACTGGCCGGAAAGAATGTATCGAAGGATGAGGTTCTGAAGCAGGTCAAAGCCGAAACCTTGGCCGAGTACGGAGCGCCCGGGTTCTTCACCAACGCAAGTCGTGTGACCAACGTGGTTGGTAATCCAGCCTTCGCGCTGCTGATTTCTACGATCATCGCGATGGGAGTTTATATCCGGCAGCGGACGCCCAGCAGGCAGGATGTTGCCAAGATGGTGGAGCTGTCGTTGATGAGCGGCGGGGTGATCATCTTGATCACGGCGGCAGGCTCTGCGTTTGGAGCGATGTTGAAGCAGGGAGGTGTTGGCGATTCGATTCGACAGATCGCCGAAAACACCTTTGGCGACACGAGCCCCGGCACGGTGATGCTGTTCCTGGGCTTCGGTTTGGCGTCGCTGCTGAAGATCGCTCAAGGTTCCAGCACCGCGGCGATGATCATCGTCTCGGGGATGATGGCGGGGATCATCGATGGGACCGAGCTGCCTTATGGTACCGTTTATATCGCAACCGCGATCGGTGCGGGTTCGCTGGTCGGATCTTGGATGAACGACAGCGGTTTTTGGATCTTTGCCAAGATGGGCGGCTTGACCGAAGGGGAAGCCCTGAAAACCTGGACTCCGTTGTTGGCGGTGCTGGGAATCGTCGGCATGGCTGCGACGCTGGTCCTTTCGCGAATCATGCCGTAGCGTGGTGGGATGTCGCGTCGCGGGCAGGCTTATGCTTGGCCGCGTGCGCGGGCGATTCGCTGTAGGTCGGCTTCGATCTCGATCAATTGTTCGGTCGTCGCGTCGCGCAACGCTGCTTCGCTGGAAACCGTCATCGACAGAATGCTCTGCAAAATCTGAATCCGGCCCAAAACCACACCACGAGCTTCGCCTTTTGCCTCTCCTCTCGCTTCGCCGATTTTCTCGCCTTCCTCACGCGCGGCGGCTAGTCGCCATTCGTGATCGCGGAGCGCTTTTTCACGTTGATCGTACATCGATCGGTCCTCGGTCTTTTCAGAGATAGTTGCCACGGTAGCGATCGCTTGCTGGAACTCGGTCGCTAGTAACAGTTCGCGCAAACGTTTTTCGTCGAACTCGTGAGCCCTCAGTAAAAAGAAAACCCATTGCTCGCTGCAGACTTGTCATGGCAGGTCGCGTCGCGGGCAGGCTTATGCTTGGCCGCGTGCGCGGGCGATTCGCTGCAGGTCGGCTTCGATCTCGATCAATTCTTCGGTCATCGCGTCGCGCAACGCTGCTTCGCTGGAAACCGTCATCGACAGGATGCCTTGCAAAATCTGAATCCGGCCCAAAACCACGCCGCGGGCCTCTCCTCTCGCTTCGCCGATTTTCTCGCCTTCCTCACGCGCGGCGGCTAGTCGCCATTCGTGATCGCGGAGCGCTTTTTCACGTTGATCGTACATCGATCGGTCCTCGGTCTTTTCAGAGATAGTTGCCACGGTTGCGATCGCCTGCTGGAACTCGATCGCTGGTAACAGTTCACGCAAACGTTTTTCGTCGAACTCGTGAGCCCTCAGCAAAAAGAAAACCCATTGCTCGATGCGGCTCGCCGTCGCTATCGAAGCTTCCTCTAAATTGTACTTCAGAAGTTCAACAGTGTGTACTTCGATCGCATCGGTCAGCTGGCGACCGCTGGAGCGATCGAGCATCTGAAACCGATGGTGTGGCTGAGGCGAATCGGTAAACAGGTTCTTGTTCAGCAAACAGATGGAGATCGCTGGGTTCAGATTTGAATAATTGTCGCCGGATTGCAATTGATCGACGTACATCGAACAGGCGTAATAAGTCAAGCGTTTCAGCAGACCGCTTGCGATGGAAACTTGCATCTCGATGTTCAGCCAGCGGTCGCTCTGATCGCGGGCGCGGACGTCCAGCACGATCTGCTTGGCGTCTTCAAACTCTTGGTAGCTGAACGGATTCAGGATCGTGACTTCCCGAATCGGCGACTGCAGCTTCAACACTGCATTCAACAGACCG
Organism: Rosistilla ulvae; assembly: GCF_007741475.1. Classification (NCBI taxonomy): domain Bacteria; kingdom Pseudomonadati; phylum Planctomycetota; class Planctomycetia; order Pirellulales; family Pirellulaceae; genus Rosistilla; species Rosistilla ulvae. The sequence goes on from NZ_CP036261.1 coordinate 6,292,803, forward strand.
ATCAACGCCGAAGTGTTCTCGGGACTCCCGAAAATCTTCTTGAAGGCGAAATCGACGAGCGGACGGATGCCCAGCGGCATAGCAAGCTCCATCAAATCGACAGACTGCAATGAGACCTACTTAAGCATAGCATAGGCCGGTGTGTCTGGCGAGAAATGGAGAACGCGATTGCTAGCTCAGCTTGCGGAGTCTAGCGTTGCATCGCCGGAGCCGCTTCGGCGACGCGAGCTTGGTGTGGGGCTTCCCAGATTTGAAACTCCGCCCACACTGGCAGATGATCGGAGACATCCAGTGCCTGTTCACGCGACAAACCAAAGGCACGTTCGAGATCGAACACGCCCCATCGCCCGGTAAACTCCTGCGTCGCTTGGGCATGGAACAGGATGTTGTCGTAAGCTTTGTTCTGTCGCGTGTTGGTCATCGCATTGCGAACGACCCAAGTGATTCCCGGAATCTGTCCCAGTGAACCGAGTTGCTTCTCGCTGGCATTTAGATCTCCCAGCAAGATCACGTCGTCTTCATCGGCTCTCGCCGTTTGCATCACGCGAAACACGTCGGCCAAGGCTGCGACCTCTTCGGGAACTTCGTCGGGGTCGGTGTGCGTATCGACTAACCAAAACGTAAACGCATGCTGCGGCGACGCCGTGCGGGCGCGGAACCGTGCAACAAAAGGTTCTCGGTGCAGCAGGTCGTTGGGATCTTGCATCGTGCCGACGGCTTGAGGGTCGTGCTCGATGCGGTTGGTATCAAAGATGTAGGCGTATTGTTCTTTGCTGTTGGAACGTCCCAAGCGAGGACCAATCAAGAAGCTGTATCGGCTGCCATCGGCGTTGATCGCACTGACAAAGTCGGGCAGGATGTTGTCCGCTTTGGCGCGGACTTCTTGAATCGCGACGATATCAAACTGGCGAACGACCGCCGCCAAAACCTCGACGACCTCCGGTTTGCCAAGCTTGCTCTCTCCGAAAACCTGGATGTTAAAAGTTGCGATCAGCAGTCGATCGCTCGGCTTCCGCGAGGCAGCCTGCTGCACCGGGGCAGGTCGCATCGCCGCCGATGTGGGCTGCACGTAGTTCGTCCCCGCCTGCGGATTGGCTGGCGGGTATCGGCGTGCTGGATTTGCGGAGGTTGGAATCGCTCGAGGATCGATTCCCGGCGGAGGATATCCCTGGGCGTAGCCGGGATTGTTTGTTGCAGTCGCCGCCGGGTAGCCGTTCGCGCTGGGAGCTGGGAACGCGCCAGCAAGTTTTTCCTCCTCATCACTGATGAACCGCTGCACGAGCGGTCCAAGGACGGGCAGGTCCGACTTCAAATAGCCGCCGATCCCGCCGCTGGAAACGGTGGCGACCAACGTCCAGATGACCGTTGTTAATCGAGGGCTTTTACGCGACTTTCTGCGTGCCACGTCAGGCCTCCCTGCCTGCGTTGTGCTGAGACGTTTCGAGAGCCGAAACCGGTCGTCGGACCCACTTCGCGTTGCGCAATCGAATTCACCACTCTCTATAGTGGCTGACCGCTTGCCAAGGCAATATCAGTGCGGGGGCGATTTCCAACTCGCAAGAAACGCGAACCAGTTTAGAGACTCAGTTCGCTACGGCGAGGAGCGATGCCGCAGCAAATGCGGCCAGAAATTGGTGGACCTTGCGGGCCCGCGACGGCTTGAGCGGAATAGTGCATCGCCCAAGCCGTGCTTTGCGTTTACCAATACTCGGACTATTTGCCGATGCAATACAGCTTGTGGTTCACGCGGATGAACAGATTACCGCCGGAGACGACAACGCTCGACCGGACGTTATTTTCGCTTGGATCATCCATCGAGACGTTGTTGATGATCTCGCCCGTCTCGGCATCGAAGATGACAACATCGCCAGCAAAGTTGACAACGTAGATCTTGCCATCGGCAACGGTTGGCGAAGCTTCATATTTCTTCAGTCCAGGCGTTTTGACTTCCCATTTAACCTTTCCGGTCTTCGGTTCGACTCGCATCAGCATCTTCCGTAGATCGCTGAGGACAAAGAAGTCGCCATCGTAGAACGCGGGGGTCGGAACGTCCGATGTCAGGTTGCGATCGTCGGTGCTGATCCAACGAATCGACGAATCGTCCAATACTCCCTTGCCGCCGACGGCAACCGCGTAGATCGGATCCTTCTTCGGAGCGCAGATCAGGATCGTTTCATCGCCAACAACGGGAGAGGGAACGTGACGCCAGTGCCCGATCCGTTGGGGATTCCAAGTCCCCCAACGCCACAGTTCATTCCCGGTCGCTGGATCGTGGCCTGTGATTGCGTCGCCGCCGATCACTAACAGTTCTTCCCGGCCGTCGTGCTGGTAGGGGATCGGAGTTGTAAAGGCTTCTCGCGATTCCGCCTGGGCCTTGCTGGGGCGAATGATCCGCCAAAGGTTTTCGCCCGTCTGAGGATCGATCGCCATCAAATATGATTCGTTTACCTTGTCCGCCAAGCCGCGTCCGTTGACGGGCGTGTCGCGCTGCAAGACTTGCATGATCAAGCGGTTCTGATAGATCAGCGGGCTTGTCGAGAAGGTCCACTGAAAAGCAAAAGATCCGTATTCGCTTTGCAGGTTGCGCTTCCACTGTTGTTTGCCATCGAAGTCGTAGGCGACCAGTTCGCCGTTGCCGAAGAAGAAGATCGCCACCTTTCCGTCGGTCACAGGCGATGGCGCGGCAAAGGTGCTTCGCGTGTCTTGCCGTGTTCCCTTGGCGATCTCATGTTTCCACAACTGCTTGCCCGTCTTGCGGTCGAAGCAGAGTGCCAGCAGTTCATCGTTTCCGGGCGAGGTGCTGGAGACGAAGATATGATCGCCCCAGATCGCTGGCGTCGCAGCGCTTGGCCCAGGCAGATCGGCTGACCAGCGGACGTTTTCAGTGCGCGAAAACTCGGTCGGCAGATTCGTCTCGGTCGACGAGCCATTAAAATGCGGACCACGGAACTGAGGCCAGTTTTCCGCTGTGGCAAAGCTTCCGCACAGGATCAGTCCTGCGCATCCAAGGAATCGAGCGATAGAAGCGGAACGCATGGGGATCGTCTTTCGGTTTTGGTAGGAAGCAAACTCTAGGAAGGCAACGATCATCATAGGATAATCCCCCGCCATCGCGAGAATCAAGTCGGACGTCGATTCGGCAAACGGGAACCGGCACCGCGATCGCGACGGCGTCGACTTCTCAGCCGGTTTCTGCATCGGCGAACATCCACCGCGTTGCCGCGTTGGATTGCAGACAACACCTAGTCAGCCCATTGCGCAAGCGGTTCAATAGGGCACCCGCGATGCCGTCGCCGGTTTCCGAGCCACTGCGTTACCGATCACCCCAGCAAAACGATGACCAAGACGAAAACCAAGGCCGCTCCAAAAACAGCTCGCAAATCCAAGACGCCGACGATGGCCGAAACCGCCGACAAGTTCCTCTGCTACCAGAAGTCGGTGCAATCGCCCAGCCATGAGGTCGAGTTTTTTGAGCAAGCGTTTCGCGATGCCTTTCGCCGCAAACCCTATACGCTTCGCGAGGACTTTTGCGGCACCTTTGCCGTCTGTTGCGATTGGGTCGTTTCGAACAAGCGGCGGACGGCGATCGGTGTCGATCTGTGCGATCAGACGCTGCAGTGGGGCCGCGATCACAACCTGTCCAAGCTGACCGAAAAGCAACAGTCGCGCGTGACGCTGCTGCAGGAAGACGTTCGAATTCCCAGCGTTCCCACGGTCGACGTCTTGGCGGCGCAGAACTTTTCGTTCTGGATCTTCAAGACGCGTCCCGAAGTGCTCGAATACTTCAAGGCCGCGCGAGCGAACTTGAACAGCGAAGGGATCATGGTGATCGATATGATGGGAGGCGGAGCGTGTTACGAGGAACAGAACGTCGACAAGCGGACGATCAAAAAGGGGAAGCACGGCTTCGAATACCATTGGCAACAAGTCAGCTTCAACCCGGTCAACGCGGACGCTCACTTCCGCATCGATTTCAAGTTTGCCGATGGCAGCAAAATGAAAAACGCCTTTGAGTATCACTGGCGTTTCTGGACGATCCCCGAGGTCCGCGAGCTGTTAGCCGAGGCGGGCTTCCGCGAGAGTCACGTCTATTGGGAACAGGAAGAGGATGCGGGCAAAGACGCCGGGGAGTGGCGTCGCGGCATCAACGCGCCGAGTCACCCTAGTTGGATCAGCTACATCGTTGGCGTCGCATAGCCGGCAGGCCACAAGATGATCGTGCCATCGCGGCTGGCGGTCATCATCAGGCTGCCATCGCGCGTGGCGTCGACGGCAGTCAGCCCCAGGGAGTGCTTGCGGAGAGCGAGGATCTCGCGTCCCTTCCCCGACCGATCGGACAGCCGTGGGTCCCACAGCCGCGCCGATTTATCGCGGCTGGCGGTCATGATGCGACGCTGTCGCGGATCGCTCCCCAGAAATCCGATCGCTTCGATCTGATCGGCGTGTCCCTGCAAGACGCTTCGCGGTGTGTCGGCCCCTTCGCCGTCGTCGGTCAATTGCCAGACGCGCGCCTGCCGGTCTTCAGACCCTACGGCGATCCATTGCCCATCGTCGGAGAACGCTCCGCACAAGAAAGGTGCATCGGATTCCTTGTCTTTGAACAGGCGTGGCGGTTGATCTTGGTCGACGCTCCAGACGCGAGCGACCGCATCGTCCCCAACGCTCAACAAATAGTTCCCGTCGGGGGAAAACCGGACTTGATGAATCGTCGCTTTCTCGGTTCCCGCGACCTGCAATTCTTTGATCAACGTGATCGCTTGCTGCTGCGGATCCCAACGCCACAGACGGCAGACACCGTCCTCGCCACCGCTGGCAAACGTGTAGTCGGATTCGATGGGCGAAAATTGTACGGTGCGGACTGCTCCATCGTGCGGGACCTCCATCTTCTGCAGCGACCGCCCCGAGGCGACGTCCCAGATTCGGATCGATCGACTTCCCGTGACGACATACTTTCCGTCGAACGAGAAATCGGCTTCGGTCACGCCTCCATGCGATCGATAGCTGCGGATGTGATTCAGGCTTTTTAAGTCCCACAAGAAGGCGGCGTCGCCGGCCAGCGAGAGCAGACGGTCGGATCCCATCGGCACCGCATCGGCTAACGTCGCCAGTTTCTTCGGCATTTGCAAGACTTGGTCAACGGCGGCCTTTGCGTCGCCGAGTCTCCAGATTTTGACAAAGTCGCCGGAGGTTTGATCATGCGACGTGACAAGCGTTTCCGAATCGCCAAATCGAACGCTCACGATGCGTTGTTTTTTAGCAGCGTCGCCCTCAGCCGCTTCGCCGCGGCGGACAGCGCGATCGATCACGCGGTCCTTTCCATTGCTGAGGTCCCACAGCGTGACGGTGCTGGTGAGCGTCCCTTCGAGCGACGATTCCGCCAACGTCGCGGCGCTGCGACCATCGGGGGCGATACTCAACCGAGTGACAAAACCTGGGTGCGGAAGGACATCCAACAATTGCAGCGTCTTCAAATCGACTCGCGAGACCTTTTGGTCGTCGGCGGCAATCAACAACTGCTGGCTGTCGGGCGTGAACTGTGCCGCATTGATCCGGAATCCGAGGTGTTGATTCAACGCTGCCCCGACGGTTTTGCCCGTCGCACGATCCCACAGCAGGCCCAACCCGTTGCGATCGCCGGTGAAGATCAATCGGTTGTCGGGTGAGATCGCAATCGCGGTGACGGTGGTTTGATGTTGTTTTAGTCGAAACTTCGGCTTTTCCGCGATCATACCCTGCGCGTCGATTTCCCAAACAAGAAACCTCGCATCTTCGTCGCTGCTGCCGGTGACCAACAAGCTGCCATCGGATGAGACGGCAAGCGTTGTGTTGAGTCCAGTTCCCGCGGCGCTCGACAACTGGCTGCCGCTTCCCATGTCCCAGACGCGGACGGTGGAATCGGCGCTGCCGACAAACAACCGGTTGTGGCTGGGATCGACCGCCAGCGAAAGGGCAACAAACGGCGAGCCCTCTTGCAAGCGTCCGTTCTCGTCGACCAAGTCGACAGTATTTTTGAAGCCCAGCGTCTTCGGGTCGATCTCCAAAACGCGAGCCGTGTGATCTCGGCTGGCCGTGACGATCTTCGTTCCGTCGGCGTTAAACGACGCCGACCAGATCTCATCGTCATGGGGACGCGTCTGCAGCGACGGCGCGTCCGATTCGGTCGACTGGAACGCAACGGTCTCTTGCAGAGTCGCCGGTTGCCAAACGCGAACCGCCGCATCGTTTCCTGTCGACAAGATCCGGCCATCGTTTCCTGGAAAGAAGACCGCGTCGCGAACCCAGCCGCCGTGCCCGCGAAGCGTCTTGGTCAATCGAGTTGATGCGACATCCCAGAGCTTGATCGTGTAGTCGTCGGAGGTCGTCAACAATTGCGTCCCGTCGTCGTTGAACTCGATCGATTCGATCGCATCGGTGTGCGCCACTGCGGGGGAAGCCTGCGAATCGGCGGGCGTCAGCTTGAGCGTATTGTCGTTTTGTGAGTCGATCAGTTCGCTAAACGGCGTCGCTTGCGGCGATCGCAACTCCGATTCGGCAGCTGGTTTATTCGGGGCATCGGTTCCCGAGATCGCTTTAACCGCCATCGTGATCCGCGAAGCATAATCGACAGGGCGTACCGCGTTGGTTTTCCAGACGAGCACGCGACCGCTGCGGTCTCCCGAGGCGGCGCGAAGTCCATCGGCGGAGAGAGCGACGGCCATCAGTGGCGCGTCGTGTTCCAGGAAATCGCCGACGCGTTGAAACTGCCCCGCCACCAGGTCCCAGACCACGGCGCGGCCGGAGCGTTCATCGGCGACCGCCGCCAAAACGCGGACTCTGCCGTTGGCGAGCGACAGCGACAGGTCGTTGACCGCGGCGATGTGCCAACACTGGGCCAGTTCTCGCTGTTGATTCAGATCCCACAATCGCAGCGTCCGATCGCGGCTGCCGCTGATCAAACGCTGCTCGTCGACAAAGCCAAGCGATGTGATCTCGTCGCTGTGACCGCGCAACACGCTTTGCAACTCGAGCGTCTTGGCATCGTACAACCGCACGATTCCATCGGCACCCGCCGTGGCGATCGCCTGTTGATCGGGAGAGATCGCCGTCACCTCAACCGATCCCAGTTTGGGCAATTGGCCGACCTCAGCTGTCGTGATCTCCCCAGCGTCGTCGATCTCGATGCGCTGCGTCGTGCCGTCGTCGAGCGTCACAATCGCTTGAGTCGCGGTGCGGTTGATCGCCAGATTGCGTCCGGCGGCCGCCAACGGTTTGTCATCTTGTGCTTGGTTGGCTTGCTGCCACAGCCATTGCCATTCCCATCCGGGCGATTCCCCATCGCTCTTTTGCGCCTTCAATTCCAGCAGGATCCGGCGGGCATCATCGAATTCATTTTGATCGATCCTCGCTTTGGCTAAACCGATCTGCGCAACGTAAGCTTCGTAGACCGCGTTCTCGCGTTGGCGGATCGCTTCTTCGGCATTTTTCATCGCGATCGAGCGTTGCTGCAACGCGATCTGTTCTTGGCGAGCTGCCTCCTCTGCATTTTTGATCGCTTTGCGTTCGTTGGCCGCGGCCAATTGGAAATTGCTCTCCGCTTCGATCGCTTTTTGCGTGGCGATCGCCCGCTGTCGATCGGCTTCGTCCGCCTCTTCTTGCGCGATCCCCTTCTGGTACTCCGCTTCGACTTGGCTGCGTCGAGCCAGTTCCATGTTCTCAAGCGCTTCGGCTCGCTTGGCTTCCGCCAGCCGAGCGTTGGTGCGAGCTTGGCGTTCAGCGTCGACCGCGCGGTTCTTTTCGGTGCTGATCTTGTAGAGCGCGCCGCTGCCCCCCAGCAGGATAAACGCGACTAGGCCGACGGCGACTTGCTTGGCGAGACGCAGTCGACCGCGGCGCGAATCGCGGTCGTGTTGTCCGTGTTGAAGCTTCTCGATCAGCGGACGATGGTTCTCGTGCTGATCGTCCAACAGCGACAGCCCAAGCTCGAAGTCTTCTTTTTCCAACGCGGTGGTGGCATAGGCGACGCGGGCTTTGTCGAGCCCCAGTTCGGCGATCTCGTTGCCTGGCCAAAGCGTCAACGCCTCTTCGAATCCAAACGTGGCCCGCGCGAAATCGGTGTATTCGTTCGATTCTTCCGCCTGCAGCAGATCGGTATCCGCTCGCACCGTCATCATGATGCTCTCGGCATGCGAACGGTACTGGCGAATCGCTTTCTGCAGATCGGCGGCGCTGGCGTAGCGCCGCGACGGTTTGGTCGCCATTGCGGTCCGGGCGATCTGCATCAGTTCGCCATCGTGCCGGCTGGAGACATCGACGATCTGGTTGGTGACCGCAGCTTTGAGACACTGGGTTAAGTTGTTGCCGATGTGTGGCGGTCGGCCCGTGATGATCTCGAACAGCACAGCTCCCAACAAATAGATGTCGCTGGCCGGTCCGATACTCTCGACCGGTCCGGCTGCCATTTCGGGAGCCATGTAGGCTGGCGATCCGCCCAAGCTGGCGGCTTTTTGAATCGAGGATTTCTTTTTGCACTTGGAGGTCGGGATCGCCAGTCCCCAGTCCATCAGCATCACGACCCCAAACTCGCCAAGCATCACGTTTTCGGGCTTGATGTCGCGATGGACGACGCCGCGGGCATGCGCGAATCCGATCGCATCGCAGACTTTCAGCAAGATCTCGAGATTCTCGTCCTGCGACTTGTCCATGATCGCTTTGGACCACGGGATCCCGTCGACCTTTTTCATCGCATAGAACAAAGCCTTGTCGTCGGCCAAGGCCAGGTCGTGGATCGGCACGATGTTGGGATGGTCGAGGTCGCCCGTGACGATCGCTTCGGATAAAAACTGATTTCGCCGATTGTTTTCCGCGGCATCCAGCCGGCCGGTCTCGCGGAGCTGTTGCGCCTTGGCATCGGCCAACGGGCGGACCATCTTGAGAGCGACCAGCCGGTCCAGCGATGTCTGACGGGCCAGATAGACCGTTCCCATTCCCCCTTCGCCCAAGACCTCGATCAATTCGTAGTCCGATCCGATGCTCAGATCGGTACCGATACCAGCCAGCTGACGTCCAGGAACCAAGACCTTGCTCTCGGTGATGTCGTCGCGATCGACCGCTCCGTGGGGCACCGCTGGCGGAGCTTGATTGTCGGTGGAGAGACTGAAGTCGCTGGTCAGCCCCCAAATCTGCTTGTCCGCGTCGCTAAGCGACCGCGCATCGATCGTCTGGGTGATGTTGTTTCCGTTGAGCACCGAATCCGGATCGATCGTCTCCTTTAGATCGGGAACGTCCGATAGCATCCCACTTTCGAGTTCCATCGTGGGGAAATCGCCCAAGCCTTGCGGGTTGCCCAGATCGACAGTTGGGGTTTCAAACGTTTTGCCGAGGCCTTCGTCGACCGTCTGTCTGGGATCGATCCGCCCCGCGTCGTCTTCTTGCAACGCCTGCAGATCGTCGGCGTCGAGAGTCGGAGAGTCGTCGGATTCCTGATCGTTCAGATCAACCGTCTTATCACCCACCAGGAACGTTTGTTGAGGATCCAGGAAATGTTCCCCTTCGATGATCGTTCCCGTCGGGCCAAACGCCTTGCTTAGTGGGGAATCGTCGACATCTTTGTCGACAACAGGTTCATCGAACTCCACGGTTTGATCACCGACAGGATCGGTCGACTGCTTCGCATCGGACAGCGGCAGGGGGCTATCCTCATCGTCCTCGAAGAATTCGAACGTCTGTTCCAATTCATCTGATACGGTGCGTTTGCCGGGGTCTTTAGGATCGTTGTTTGTCATCGTCAAACTGTCCGAACTAAACAATACTTCTGAGTGCGGTGGTTGTCGGTGGGAAACCGGTGCGGCCCCCAGAGACGTTCATCCTTTATTTCGCAAATCGGCGTGCAATCCGACGTGTCAGCGAAAACTCGCCGCCAGTATGTCGATTCCGCTTCTTGGCCATCCATCCTATCAACGATGTTCCTGCCGCCGTCGCAATTAATTCGTTGGGGCGTTCCGTCGTTGCATCCGCCAGGCCGTCGTCGCGGGATGTGGGCGGTTCCGGTTGCCAGGCATGCGGCGTTTGTCGATCGTCCAATGGAGTCGGTTCTGCAGAGATGACACTTGCTCCCGCTAGCTCCCCTGCCGAAAAGTCCGACTCCACTGCCGTTGGTGTCACTTGAGTCGTTTCTAAATCGCTTGGCGTTGCCGCTGGCTCCGAGGGCGTCGACTTCAAAGAATCCAAGTCGAGTTCCTTCAGCTTCAGTAGGCCTCCTTCCAGATCCTCACCCGGAATGATCGGCTTGCCTTGGCGAATCTCTACTCGCAGAATCGACCGCGCGTTTCCTTCCCCCAACACGTATTCGACCTCGTAGGTGCCATCGGGCAGGTTTGCGAATAACGTCTGCAATTTGTCGCCCGAGAGGATGTCGTCGGGCAAGCGTTCCGGTGGGACTTCCGATTCAACGTTCGGATCGGGCGAGATCACACGGATTTGAAAGTACTCGTCGCGGGCCGTCGTTGTCGTGACCGTCGTGGTTTCCGTCGAATGCGTTGTTGTTGTCAGAAGCGTCGACGTCTCGATGTAGGATTCGCTGACGCGACGCACCAATTCGGGATACTCCGGTGGTGGAAAGAACAGCCGTGTCGGAATCGATAGGTTGGGAACCATAAACGACGTCTCGCCATTCTCCAGCAGTGGCGTGGTGATCGGATTGTCGGTCGACGAAATCAATCCGCCATCGACGATCTGGGTTCCCGAGAGTCCCTGTTGGATCGATGCCCCTTCCATCACGATCGATTCGTGTTGTCGAACCGCAAAGCGAACTTCGATCGGACTGGTAGAGGAAACGCGACCGTTGAGCGTGGAGGTTAAGACTTCCGCTTCGGTGTACATGTGATGGACCGTTGTCATTGAGTCGCCATCGATACCGTCGACGACCTCAAACCGCCCACTTTCGGCACCCCAGTCGATTTCGATCGCCAGCCCACGTTCTCCAGTTGTTCCCACGTCGATCGTCAGGTCGCCGCCGAAACCTCCCGGTTCCGATGCGAGAATTGTGGTCGAGACAGTGTCGTAATCGTAGAACGCCGTGTCAGTCACGCCCTCCTCCGGGCGCGGTGCAAAGACGCGGGCGACGCCGGTGCTGGCGCCGGTGTTGATTTCGATCTGATCGCCTAGAACGATCTCGCCGACAGCGCTGATCCTGACCGCGCCAACTGTCGATTGTGCCGCGTGGATTTGAACTCCTTCGTCGATCGTCAGGTCGCCGTCGGTCTGCAACAGGATTCGTCCATTGTCACCACCGGCGACGATTTCGGGATCGGCAGTCCGGTCGCCGCCGTCGTTGCTGAGGTCGGGATCTGCCAGCACGATCGATCCGCCAGCGGACACGCGAATTTCACCGTTGCTGGTTCGCAATACATCGGCGTCGGTTGCTTCATCGCTGGTGACCAAGTTCAATGCGTCGGTCTCGAGGATCTCTAGATCGCCGCGGCCGCTGCCACTGACTTCGGCTTGCAGGTCGTTGATCGTTGTTGTCAGTTGAACCGCGTTGTCGCCATCATCGCTCTGATTCCCCGCGATCAAATGCAGGTCGTCGGCGAAGATCAAATTGTCATCATCGATGTCGGTATCTAGGATGTCATTGTCGGCGGTCAGGTGCACATCGGCGCCCGCCGCTGCGGTAATCTTCGTCACCAAAATGCTGCTCGCCGCACCATTGGCGACCAACGCGATGTCGCGACTGTCGGCCTGGCCAATCGCTGCATCGGAGGAGCTTGCGTTGGTCGACTGCACCTCGGTCGCTGTGATCGTTCCACCCGCGGTGACCGCGATGCGACCGTCTCCTGTGATCACCCGACGCAATTCAATTGCATCGGATTCCACGATTGCGATCGTCCCGGATGTCGTCGCTTCGGCCTCCAAGACGTCGACCGAGGTTTCGATCGCGTTTCCGACGCCGATGCCTAGCGGAGCCGTTAGGATCGCTTCGACCGCCGCGATGTCTTGGTCGGAATCGCCCGCCGGATCGGCGTCGATGATTTGCGATGATTGTGAAGTCAGGATCACATTGGCCATCGTCGATGTGATGTCGCCGATCGTGACGTCTTGTGCCGCTGTCCCGGTGATGTTTCCGGCCACCGATTGCAGCGTTGCTGTTGGAGCCATCGTCAGGTTGCCCGTGGTCGCTGTCAGGGCGATCGTTCCGGCACCGGCTGTTGTCACGTCGACGCCGGCGTTCAGCAGAATGTTGCGGGACGCATCGAGCACGATGGCTCCGCTGCCACTGGCGACGTCGGCGCCAGCGATCAGATCGCTGTCGACGCCGCTTGCGTTGATTTGAACGTTGCCCGATCCGTTGGCCGAGATCGCGCCGTCGCCGGTCGCTGCGGTTCCTTCGTTGAGCGTGATGCTGCCATCGAGCGTTTGTAACGCGATCGAACCGCTGCCGCCCGTCGTGCGCAGATCGCTCTGCAACGCATCGGTCAGATTCGTCGAGGTTGCGTCGTTGGCGATCCGTTGGACCGTCACCTCGACATCGTCGATCGCGATGTTATCGGTCTCGAGCAACTGGTTCCCGCCAGAGGTCGCGCGGCCGCTGAGCGTATCGACATCGGTCTCGATCGCATTGGTTGCCGTTCCAACGCCAATGGCCGCAGCCAAACGCAAGCGGATGGCTGTTACATCGACATTCGCATCGTCGGGATCCGCGTCCAGAATCGAGCCGCCGGTGCTGATCAGCGAGACGTCGGCGTCGGTCGCGACGATATCGCCAATCGTCAGATCGGCTCCCGCCGCCGCGCGGATATCGCCTGCATCGGTTTGCAGTGTGGCAGTTGCCGCCATCGTCAACGCCCCGGTCGTCGCTTCGAGATCGATCGTGCCGTTGGCCGCTGTGGTAACGTTCACGCCAGCGGCGACTGCAATCGAATCGGCGGCGATCAGACTGATATTGCCAACGCCGCTGACAATATTTGCGTTGGCGTTGATCTGCGAACCGAGGCCTTCGGCCGCGATCAGAACGTTCCCGATCCCATCGGCTTGGATCGCGCCATCCCCCGCAGATGCCGTTCCTTCGTTGAGCGTGATCTCTCCGGCGAGCGACCGCAGCACGATACTGCCGTCATCGGTCGTGCGGAGGTCGCTTTGCGCGAGGTCGTTGACCGTCGTTAGCGTCGACCGGAACTCGGGACGCTGCACCTGGACCGCGACATCATCGATACGCAGGCCATCGGCTTCGATCACGTGGACGCCACCGCTTCCCGCACGCGCACTCAGCGTCGCAACTTGGGTCTCCAGTCCGTTGGCCGTCGCTCCGAGGACGCCTACGCCGTCGAAGGCGTTCATTCGCAAGCCCGCTGCCGTGACGTCGATTGCCGCGTCATCCATGTCGGTGTCGACGATCGATCCGGCGATGCTGGTGATACTCACGTTGGCAAGCGTCTCGATGCGGCCGACTGAAATCGTTTGGTCGGCAGCGATATGGATATCGCCGTTTTCCGTTTGCACGCGGGCTTCGGCAGCCATCGCGATGGCGCCGCTGGTTCCCGCCGAAAGGCTCGCGTCGATCACAATCGTCCCGTCGCCGCCGGTCTGCACTGTGACATCGTTTGCCAGTTCGATGGACTCTTGAGCTTGCAAGCCGATCTGGCCGCTTCCGCTGAAGACCGATCCATTGATGTTCAGGTTGCCCGACCCGCGTGCGTCCAACAGGACGTCGCCGCCCCCCGCTGCACTCACTGCGCCCCCGTCGTCGTCACCATCGTCGAGTGTTAGATCGCCATCGGACGCGACAACTTTGATCGAACCGGAATCGGTTGTCTCCAGATCGGCGAGCGTTTGCGAATCTTCGGATGTGGTCGAATTGAAATGCACGCGATTCACATCGACGGTGACCGCGTCGACGATCAGATCGCCCGCGGTCTGATGCAGGTAGATTCCATCGGCGCTGCGTGCGGCAACGCGTTGGGCCGCGATGTCGATCGCTTTCAGATTGTCGCTTGGCAGGCTCGATGGATCGGGCGATCCGATACTTCCCTCGCCATCGGAGTTCGCGTCGGCGATCAACATGACCGCGCCCGCGGTGATGTTGAGTGCGGCTCCGTTGCCATCGACGATGTTCCCGGCCGCCGACAAACGGACCGCGTCGGTTCCCGCGTCGATCGCTTGGACGACAAGATCGCTCTCGCCCAGCGATTCGATGGCGATATCGCCACCGCTGGTTATCGTTGAACCCGCTAGCATGTGGAAGCCATCGACGGCTGGCGTTTCGGCGAACGCATTGCCCGCTTGGATCCACACCGTCCCCTCGCCACCCGCGGAAAGATCGGCAGCTAACGCAATGTCGTCCCCAGCGGAAATGCTCACGTTGCCCAAATCGCTCGATACGCCTGCGTTGATCACGACATCGGAAGCGTTTCCACCGGCGGCGATCAACACGTCGCCCAAGCCGGCGGCGCGGACACCGTTGTCGTCGACATCCCCTTCGTTAATCGTGATCGTTCCGGCCAACGTCTTCAATTTGATGGGGCCGGCATCGGTCGTCTCAAGATCCGAAAGGCTGGTATCGGTGATCGTGGTCACCGTCGCGTCGGCGCCCACCTGTTGGACCGAAATGTCGGTCGTGTGATCGATCGCGATAGCGTCGGATTCAAGGATGTAGATCCCGTCGCCAGCGACAGCCGCTAGCGTAGTCACGGCGGTTTGAATCGCGTGGTCGTTGCTTTCAATGGAGTTGCCGGTATCGGAGGTTCCGATCGTCCCCGTTTGGTTCCCGTTTGCATCGGCAACGATTCGCAATGCATCGCCGCGAACATTGACTAACGTCGCCCCATTGTTATCCAGAACGTCGCGTTCGGCGAGCAACGAAACGTCTCCGGTTCCGGCATCGATTAGGCCCAGGAACAGGTCGCTTTCACCAGCGGCTTGCAAGCGGATGTTTCCACCTCCGGAAACTGTTTGCGCGTCCGAACGCATCACGATTCCATCGTTGCCGACACCATCATCGTTTGAATTGGAGGCCGTTAGGGAGATGGTCCCTTCGCCGCCGGTCATCAGATCGGCATTCTGATGGATGTCGTCCGCTGCGTTGATGCTCACGTGGCCGCTTTGGCTGCGGACATCGCCGTCGATGATAATGTCTGCCGTCGTTGCAATCGTCTGCAGCAAGACGTTGCCGCTGCCATGGGCGACGACCGCATTGCCGTCTGCCGCGGCGGTACCGTCGGTTAGCGTGACGTCGCCAGCGAGCGACCGCAGGACGATGCTGCCGTTATCGGATGTCGTCACCAAGTCGCTTTGTGCCCCGTCGATAACTTCGACAACCGACGCGTCGGAGGTGACGCGGTTGACTGTGATAGCGACGTCGCCGACGGTAATTCCGTTGGATTCCAACAAGTTGATACCGCCAGCGGCCGCGCGAGCCGTGACGACGTCGACGCTTGTTTCGATCGCGTTGCTGCTGGCGCCCAAGGTTCCGATTCCTTCGGCCGCGTTTAGGCGAAGCCCTTGTGCCGTGACGTCGATGTCGGCGTCATCGGGATCGGCGTCGAGGATCGATCCGGTGCGAGCGGTCAGCGAAACGTTGGCATCGGTGGCGACGATGTCGCCGATCGTCAAATCGTTGTTGGCAACTCCTCGGATATCGCCAGCGACCGATTGCAACGTTGCGGTTGCGTCCATCGCCAGCGATCCGGTCGATGCTTCGACGTCGATGGTGCCATCGGTTCCTGTTTGAACATCGACATCTGCGTTCAGCTTTAGGTCGCCGGCGGCAATTAAACTGAGGTTGCCAGAGGTCGAACGAATGTCTGCGTCGACAACGATATCGGCGTCGATGCCTTCAGCTGCAATCAAGACGTTGCCGCTGCCATCGGCGACGACCGCATTGCCGTCTGTCGCGGCGTGACCGTCGGTTAGCGTGACGTCGCCAGCGAGCGACCGCAGGACGATGCTGCCGTTATCGGCTGTCGTCCCCAAGTCGCTTTGTGCCGCGTCTTCGACCACGACGACCGACGCGTCGGAGGCAACGCGGTTGACGGTGATCGCGACATCGCCGACGGTAACTGCGTCGGATTCCAATAGGTTGATTCCGCCAACGGCCGCGCGCGCTGTGA
This sequence comes from Rosistilla ulvae, assembly GCF_007741475.1. NCBI lineage: Bacteria > Pseudomonadati > Planctomycetota > Planctomycetia > Pirellulales > Pirellulaceae > Rosistilla > Rosistilla ulvae. The sequence goes on from NZ_CP036261.1 coordinate 6,308,882, forward strand.
CGACGCCAATGCTTGTTTCGATCGCGTTGCTGCTGGCGCCCAAGGTTCCGATTCCTTCGGCCGCGTTTAGGCGAAGCCCTTGTGCCGTGACGTCGATGTCATCGCCATCGGCGTCGAGGATCGATCCGGTGCGAGCGGTCAGTGAAACGTTGGCATTGGTGGCGAAGATGTCGCCGATCGTAAGGTCGTTGTTTGCCACTCCTCGGATATCGCCAGCAACCGACTGCAGCGTCGCGGTTGCGTCCATCGTCAGCAATCCCGCCGAAGCTTCGACGTCGATGGTGCCATCGGTTCCTGTTTGAACATCGACATCTGCGTTCAGCTTTAGGTCGCCGGCGGCAATTAAACTGAGGTTGCCAGAGGTCGAACGAATGTCTGCGTCGACAACGGTATCGGCGTCGATGCCTTCAGCTGCAATCAAGACATTGCCGCTGCCATGGGCAACGACAGCATTGCCGTCCGCGGTTGCGGTCCCATCGGTCAGCGTGATATCGCCGGCGAGCGACCGCAGGACGACGCTGCCGTTTCCGCCAATTGTCACCAGGTCGCTTTGCGAGCCATCGACGATTGCGGTGGGGACTGTCGTTGCCGAAACGCGGTAGACGGTCGCGTCGACATCGCCCACCGTCACGCCATCGCTCTCAACCAGATGAATGCCGCCGCTGGCGGATCGGCCGCTGACGACGTCGACACTTGTTTCGATGGCATTGGAGGATGCGCCCAGTTCCCCAAAGCCGACAGCGGCATCGAATCGCAGACGTTGCGCGACGACATCGAGATCCGAGTCGTTGGCGTCGGCATCGAGGATCGATCCTGTGGCGCTTGTCAGTGAAACGGTGGCAGCCGAGGCAACGATATCGCCGATCGTGAAGTCGTCGTGGGCGGAAACTCGAATGTCGCCATCAGTTGATTGCAGAATCGCGGTCGTATCCATCGCGATCGCGCCGCCGGTCGAATAGAGATCGATCGTTCCCGAGCCGGATGTCTGTACCTGAACGTCGCTTCCCAAACCGATCGAATCGGCGGAGAGCAGAGAGATGTGTCCGGCATCGGACTGAACGCGAGCGGCGCTGGTCAAAGCGATCTGCCCCGCAGCGCTGCCGATCCGCGGGCTGCCGTTATTGAAATCGGTCCCCGAACTCAACAGGATCGCGCCGGCCTGAGTCGCTGTAACCGCAACGGCCGCCACCGCGATCGAATCGCCAGCCAGCAGGTGAATGTTTCCCGAACCGCCCGACGCGGTAACCGCGGCAGCGATAGAGAGGTCGCTGTCGACCGTATTTCCTTCGGCGGCCAGAGTGATATCGCCGCCATCGCTGTTGAGGATCCCATTGCCCACCGCGACTTGAAATGCCCCAGCGGTGCGGATTGTGATGATTCCCAACGCGTTGTTGTTCAAGGGATCGATAATCGCAATCCCCGACAATCCGTCGACCGTCGTGACGGATAGCTCTTTGGCATTTTGAAGATGAATATCGCCCGCGTTGGTAACCGCGGCGAGGTTGGAAACATCGAGATCGAGATCCGCGTCGTCGGCAGCGGTTCCCGAGCCGATTCCCGTTGCGGATCGCAGCGCGGCCGATGTCGCTGTAATGTTGGCAGATTCGTCGGAGCTGCGATTGTCGACGATCCGCCCGTCGGTGGTGGTGATCGCGACGGTTTCCGCCGACACGATTCGGCTGATCCCAATGTCTCCTTGGGCGCTCATGCGAACATCAGCAGTTCCCGCAGCGAGCGTCGACGTATCGTGCATCGTGATGCCCGCGATAGCGTCGAATGTGACATCGCCATCGGTGTCGCCACCGCTGGTGTCGATGCTGACACCGTCGTGGATGGCGATCGTTTCGGCGGTAACCGTCAGGGTGCCGGTGACGCTTCCCGATCCCAGCAACAACGCGCCCAGCGAGCTATTGAAATTGACGACGTCCGCGACGCCATCGTCGCCGTTGATCGAGAGTGCCGCGTGGTAATCGGCATCCAGCGAATCAATGTTGATTGTTTGGTCGCCGTCGCCACCGTTGATCGTCAACGAGACGTTGGGGTTGTTGAAATGGACAACTTCGCTGAGCGGAACGCCACCGAATTCGGAACCGATCTTATTGTCTAGCGGCGGCAGCATCGGATCTGCCGAATCGCCGGGGCTGGACAACGTGATCGTTTCGATGGCTGCAGTGGAGTTGAAAGTGAAGCTGCGATCGTCGACGTTCAGACTGTCGTAGATCGGTTCCAGCCCGTCGTAGTGGATCGTGGTCGTACCACCGAGTCCGCCGTTGTGGCTGGCGTCGGTGATCGCGATCGAACCGACATGCCCTGCGATTCCTTCGTCTGCGAAGAAGTAGTGCACGCTGTCGATCGTCGTCTGTGCCAGTCCGGATTCGAGAATCAGAGCGTCGCCGTCGAGCGTTTGCGAACCCGCGTTAAAGAAGATCCCACCGCCGACGTCGATGCTGCCGCCGTCGGGCTGGACGATCTTCATGACATCGTCACCGCCGTAGCTGTCGAAGGTCAGCGAGGTGATGTCGCTGAAGACGACGGGGCCAAGCGTGGTTTCGCTGGCCGTGCCGACTCCCGTTGTCAAGACAAACGTTCCCGATCCGCCGCCGTCGAACGTGACCACTAATAAGTCGTTCAGGTCGGTCCCCGCGATCACGATGTCTTCGGTGCCAACCGGCGTGGGATCGCCTTGATTGGCTCCGATGTGTGGCGTCGCGGTTGCGATATCAGCTTGGAACGAAATCGATTGGTAAGCCGCGGCGGAACCGTACCGCAGGGCGAAGAAGTCGGGCAGCGTCGATCCGGCAAATCCGACCTGTTCTCCGTCGAAGAACGGATCGGCATCCGCGCCCGTCCGATTTGATGCGTCCAGCGGTTGGTTCGAATCGATGTCGTTGCCGAAGAATACGTTGTTGGTCACAACCGCATTGACCGGCGTGATCACGCCGCTGCTTTGGACCGCCGCCGCATCGCCCGATGCAAAGCCGTCGAAGATGTTGTCTTGGATCGAAATCCGGTCGGCGCCAGGGATCGCCGGATCGATCGAGACGCCAACGCTTTCGGCGGGCAGGCTGGCGTCGTGCCAGTGGAATGTGTTGTTGTGGATCGTCAAGCCATCGGTGCCGACGACGCGATCGGCGATCGCGACGGTGATGTACTGGTCGCCCGCGCTGGGAGTGTCGGTGGGATCGATGCCGTTGGCGAAATAGTTGAACGCGATCGTGCCGCTGACGGTCGCGCCGGGTGCTCCCGGCGAAGAGCCGATCGAAATCGGGCCTTCGCCGTGGAGATGGTCTTCGCTGAATTGGTTCCCCGTGATCAGCAGTCGTTCGCCGCTGCCGCCACTTCCGTCGCGGATCGCTGCGGATGCCCAACGCCCTGCAAAGTTGGAATCGGAGACGACCAGATCGTCTGCGTTTTCGAAGACGATCGCGCTGCGGTAGCCTTCGTCATTTGAAGGATCGCCACCCAACGTTTCGCCAAACTGAACTCGATCGATCGTCGTCTGGTCAGCGTGCGTCACAACCACGTTGCCTTGACCGTCGTTGGATAGAAAGTCGACCCATCCCAACTGCATGCCGCGAAGCGTGACGTTATCGGCGGTGAGCCGGATCGCTTCGTCATCGATGCCGACCGGAGCAACCGCTTTGCGGATCTCCGTTTGGTTCATGCCTTGGCCTTCGATCGTCACCGATCGATCGATCAGCAGTGTTCCGGAATGGGCAAACGTCCCTGCGTCGACGTAAACCGTTCCGCCCGAATCGACATTTGCGATCGCTTCGGCAAGCGTTCCGAAGGCATCGATTCCGTACAGCCCCGGTTGGTTGCCGTCGGTATTGAAGTCGACGTCGGCGATCAACGTTCCCGGCGTCTGAGTGAAGCTGTTGGAAACAAACACCTCGGACCGCGACGCTGGAATTCCGGTCAGCACGACATCGTTGCCGTCGCCACCGTTGTAGTCGATGCGGTACCGAAGGCCTCCCGCAGCGGTCACCGTATCGCCGTTTTCCAACACGACGTTCGACGTGTCGACAAACCGACCGACGATGGCATCGGAGCCATCGTTGTCGATGATCGTATAGACGTCGCGAGGATTCGCTTCGGTCGATCCCAGGTCTTCGAGATCCAGCACAACACCGGTGCCAATCGTCACTGAACCTTGAACCTGCATCTGATCGTAATCGATCCCCGCGACGCCGCCGGTCGGTGTGATCAGCGGATCGGCGGAATCGTGGTCGTCGATCTCGACGTCGAACGTTGTGTTGTCGGCGAAGTTCAAATCGGCAACCGCCATGATCCCCGGGCTGTTGCCTGGCGACAGGGTGCTGCCCGATTGAAGGTTCACGTTGGCGGTCAGGTCGCCCGCTTGAACGGTTCCGGTTCCCGAGAGGACTGCGCCGTCGTGAACGTTCAGGTCTGCATCGCTTCCGCCGCCAACAAGGTCAAACTCACCCGAGATCTCGATTGTCGATGAGCCGCCCGAGGCGTCGTTGGTCTGCAGCAGCGTCGAAGCCATGCCGGTGATTTCGATCGGTTGCAGGCCATCGAAAGCGATCGTTGTCGATGCTAGCGACGGATCGCCGACTTGCAGCGAACCATCGGCTGGCAGCAGGGTGTCGAGAGCGTAGATCGCCGACTGAGTTCCGCTGCCGATCACGCTCAAGCGATCCAGTGGAGCTCCGCTGGGATCGCTCGCCGCCCCGCCGTGATAGCTGATGTTTGGGATCGATGAGGGGAGCGGGGCGGCGCTGAAATCGACGACCAACAGGTCTTGTCCCTCCCCCAAGGAGACATCGATCGAAGTGACACCCGCGAGCGACGCAACCGGTGCTCCCAGTTCGTCGACAATCTCCAGCGGGGAGCCCAACTCGGTAATCTGCAGTTCGCCGTCGGTGTTGGTATCGATCGTCACCGTTTCGTTGGCGGCGGCAGCATCGCTGGTGATGACCAATTCCCCCATCGCCGACAGCACGCCGCTGGCGTCCAAGACGATTCGTTTTTCGAGGCGTCCCACCGTTAAAGGGGCTGCGCGACGCAACCGCACCGGCAGCGGCGGCCGCGCGGCCCGAGGGCTTTGCGCTCGCATCAGCTGGCGTGCCCAAGCGTTCGCTTGGGACAACCTTCGGAGGACGTGTAGCAATCGCATCGACGAGATCTACCTGGTCAGCGGCCATTGGGATTAACGAACGCACGGGTATCCGGACCGTTCAGAATAACCGCTTATCGTAGTTGCCGCACGCTAACCGCAGATCGTTTTCCGCAGACAAACAGGCAACTTTCCCCACGTGTGAGGAGACCCGCAATCCGTTTCGACTTGGCTTTGCCGGTTGTATCAAACCTGTCGACGGTAACAGTAACGCTGGTGGCAAGGCGTGGGGATGTCGATGATCATCTAAAGCTGGTCCACCGATCCCTCGTTTTGTGGACCGTTTTCGTGGCATTCTCCAGCCTAGAGTAACGATGATGCGACCGCAGATTCCCACAATCGCAGCTTTGCTAGCAGTGTCTGTGACTCCTTTTTTCTGCCAGCACCAGGCCGTTGCGGCCGATCTTGACAGGGAGGATAGAGTCGCCCGCGTTTTCCAAGTTGAGATGATCCAACCGCCATCGTCGGAAAGCGACAGTGAGTCGGCGGCACCCGATCAGGGGAAGCCGTCGGCGAAGGGGAAATCCAAGTCGCCCAAGCGAGATCCGATTGCCGAGCGTTTAGCGAGCTTGATGAAGCCGTTGGACCGAATCAAGTTGGAACCGGTCAGCGACGGTTCAAAGGCCCCCAAAGACAAAGCGGCCGCACTGCTGTCGGGTGAAGTGACAGTGATTGAGGCGGACTTCCATCCATTTTCGCCTCTGAATCGGTATCCCATCTGCTCGTGCCACAATCCATTGTACTTTGAAGAACCCGATCTAGAACGCTGCGGCAATGGTTGTGGTATCGCGACCACCGCCGTTTCGGCGGTCCATTTCTTGGCCAACACGCTGACGCTGCCATATCAAATCGCAGCCGATCCGCCCTGCACGACAGAGTGTGCCGCCGGCGATTGCCGTTGCTGCCAAGAGATGTCGCGAATGCGTCCGTTTGAATGCAAGCTGCACGCGGCGACACTGCAGGGACTCGCCACAGCCGGTTTTGTTTTCCTGCTGCTCTAATCTGTGCGACCAAAACTTATCCGAGGGCCGATTCGCTGTTCGCGCCATCGGCAGTCGTCATGAGACGAAATCGATCTACCGGCACGGATCTCGGATCGTTTCGGGACATTCCAAGCCCCGAGTGGAGCGTCTAGAGGACATCATCGGGCAACGGTCGTAGCACCGAACCGTGGTAGAAAAACTGAAGAGCGATCGGCCGGCCAACGGCTGCTGCTGAGAACAGCCGCTGGATTGGGGGGACGGACCAATCGCGACCTGCAAGCTGCAGGTCGGCGGTCGCAGAAAGGGCTGCGACTTAGATATCGATCTCGATCTTTTCCGCGTTGGCTGCTTCCCGCAGCTTCGACAACGCGCGGGCTTCGATTTGACGAATCCGCTCCTTCGTCACGCCCAACTCCTCGCCGACCTCTTTCAAAGTCTGCGGTTCGTTGCGACGTCCCAGACCGAAGCGAGCGCTGATGATCCGTTGTTCGCGGTCGTCCAAGCGATTCAGGATTCGATTGACCTGACGTTGGCGACGTTGATGCGCCGATTCCTCGGCGATCGGATCTTTGCGTTCATCTTGAGCGGCCAGGAACGGTTCCTCACCGGTGGTGCGGAAGCGATCGCGGTGCTTGAATTCGTCCGGAATCGTGCGGGCGAAGTTCTTCATGATCGACCAACTGGCATAAGTACTGAACTTGTTGCCGCGGGCGTAATCGAACTTCTCGACCGCGCGGATCAATGACATGTTGCCATCGCTGACCAGACCAAAGAAGTCGTCGGTCGATCCAACGTGTCGTTTCGCGATCGAAACGACCAACCGCAAGTTCGATTGAACGATCTTATTTTTCGTCTGCACCGCTTGTTCGTAAAGGGCTTCGATTTCGTCCATCAGCGACGTTTTCGCGTTGCCAGGAGTCAGTTGCTCGCGGAGCTTGTTCGCTTTGTGCTTGAGGTAGTTCATCTTGCGGAACAGGTAATATTCCTGTTCGCGATCCAGTAGCGGCACGTCGTACAGGCTGGCCAAGTAAGGTGGCAGGCCTGCGGGTACGCGTAGCTTGCGCGGCGCCTTCTCCGGTTCGGGCATCGCGCCCAAGATCGCCGGTTCCAGGGCGGCGTTTTCGAAGTCCTCGTTGAACATATAGTCCAGCGGCAGTTCCATGATCCGAGCGGCACGCATGTCGACAAGGATTCGTTGGATGCTGCTGCGCGTGCGACCGTAGCGTTTGCACAACTGAGGGACCGTGGTGCCGCGACGGGCCAATTGGAAGATCGCCCGTTTGTCATCTTCGGTCAATGCACCGCGATGGTTCGGGAAGATCGCCAATTGGGGATTTTCGGCATCGTAGTTCTTCAGGGTGTAGCGGATCGTTTCAGCACTGCGGCTCATCCGCGCCGACAGGCGGCGAGTGACTTCCGACAGACTGGTGCCGCGAGTCGCCATCTGGCGAGCGCGTTCGATCATCTCGCCCTTCTCGTCTTCGCTCAGCTGGCTGAACCGCTCGCCGCGTTTGACGCGGTCCTTATTGCGAGCCACGAAGTGCTCGACACTGCTGTGCAGAAAGCCAACGCGTTTGCGACCCTCGAAGACAAATCGACGACTGACCAGACCCTGATCGCGCCAGCGGCTGATCGTCTTGGTCGAGACGTTAAACATCTTGCTCAGATCGTCGACGGTATGAACCGGTTCGGCTGCTTCATCGGCATTGATATCGGCGGCGTCGGAGACATCTTCGACGAACAGACGCAGGTCGTGCCGGATATCTTTGCCGTGGACCAAACGACGCGAGGGTTGCTCGGGGCGATAATCGGTGATGCGGAAACAGACGAGATCAAAGGGGTAATCCTTAGTTGTCTCGATTTCTGAAAGCAGTTTCTCTGCTCGCGCGGCTTGCTCCAGCTTTTTGCTGCGAGGAGCAAAACGCAGGTGGTCGCGCAGTTCTTTGACGGCTTGATCGCGATAGTCTTCGTGCATCACACTTATTCCCCGTATACCGACAGCGACGGCATCCCTACGACCCCGGCGGGTCGCTCCGTCATTGCTGCCTAAAATTAGGCCCGGGATTCGCCTCTTCCCGAGGCGGGTTAACGTGGACAACGACTTCCGGACTCCTTGTCCTTCCGTCGAGTCGTGTTACGAAAAGCAAAGCGTCTGAGTTCTGTTCAGATTCTGCTTTTAAAACAACGACTTCGTTGTCAACGTACATCGTTCAAACTCGATCAATCTTGGGCAATCGCCTGACAGATTGAATCCTATCATTAGTACGCGTGTTTCGCTGTGAAGCTCGTCACACATTACAAGACGCTTCGAGTTAAAGGTCCTTACTAGGAAATTAGAGGCCAAACCGTGCAAAAGCGTTCACAAATTACTGTCCAAATTCGACTAAGTGTCTGAAAACAAAGGACTTAAATTTTTCAGCTCGCTTCGGCTACCCACCTTTGGGGCTTTGTAACTTGTTCTTTTTCTGCTCGGGAGCTATGTAAAAACTGTCCAGTGGTATCAATTTGACACCAGTTTGTCGCAATTTGCACCAACGTTCTGCCAGTTTGGCCGCCTACGCTTCCTTTCGTCTCAATATTGTATCGAAGGGGCAACCGTCGCAATTGACGCGCCGGGGCCATTGAGTGTTTCAGATTGAGGTATCAGCCGGGACGTCCTAGCGTCCGGTTCTCTTGGACCACGCCGCGCTCGCGCGTGTCGGCTAATTTGCCTAAACACAAACACGGATGAGCCGTGATTCACGAGCCGATCGCCGTAAGGATCTTTAAGTAGGCAGGTTGGAGGAGCAGTTTATTCGTGGCGCAACGCTTCGATCGGATTCATCCGAGCGGCGCGGATCGCCGGATAGAGGCCGCTGAGGATGCCGACACCCATCGCGATCACGACGGCGATCGGAATCGAAAGCTCGACAATTTGTGGCCTCGCCTCGCGGATCGCCTCGGGAAGCGCTGCGAGCTTCTCGGGGATAAATTCGGTCGCCAACAGCCGCATGCCGTCGTACATCCACGGACTCAGCAGCCCCAGGACGATCCCAAGCAGCGAGCCGACGAAGCTGAGCACGATCGTTTCGACGAGAAATTGCCAAACGATATCGGCCCGTTTGGCCCCTAGAGCGCGGCGAATCCCGATCTCTCGAGTCCGCTCGGTAACGCTGGCCAACATGATGTTCATGATGCCGATGCCGCCGACGAACAGCGAGATGAAAGCGATCAGAACGCCGATGCCGATAAACATCAGCCGCATGTTCTCGGCTTGTTCCAACAACTCCAGGGGGAAGACGACCGAGATGTCGTTCAGCGCGGTATGGCGCGGCCCCAGCAGATCCTCGATAAATGCGGCGGTCGTCCGGACGTTGCTAACCTTGTCGATCTTCAGCGTGATCTGGTTGAGTTCGACGATGTCCATCGAGAAGCTGCCGCTGCCGCGGGTCACGATCGTATCACCGATCCGTTGTTCGAGCGTCTTCAGCGGGATGTAGACGTCGCTGGAAAAGTCTTGCGAATCGAGCGAGCCGCCGATCGCCGCCGACGCGGTGCGATGCTTCAGCACGCCGACGACGCGATAGAAATCGGTGTGCTCGGGGAGATAGATCCGCTTGCCGATCGGGTTTTCAAACGGGAACAGCTTTTCCGCCACCTTGGCCGCCAGCACACAGACGCTATCGCGTTTAAGGTTGTTCAGATCGGTGATGAATTGCCCCGAAGCTCCCTCGGGCCCCGGCTGCAGTTCCAGTTTTGTGACGTCGGCATATTCGGGGGTGCAGCCGACCAGGCGGCCATCGATCGACCGGTCCTGATACATGAACTGGCGTTTGATTTCGCGAATTGGCAGGGCGCTGCGAATCGTCGGCACGGTGGCGATCAACAGATCCAGTTCATCGCGCGACAGACCGTAGGGGACCGCGCTGCGGCCGGCGAAGACGTCGCTTGGTGGTTTGACCGTGCGGACGATGATCGTGTCGGCACCAAGGCTCTCGATCTGCTCCTGGACCACGCGACTGGCACCGTTGCTGATCGCCGTCAGCGCGATCACCACCGCCACGCCGATCAAGATGCCAAGCATCGTTAGACCGCTGCGGAGCGGATGCAGCATCAAACTTTTGACGCCCAATCGGAAGGTTCTCAGAAGCAACATAGATGTTCAGGTTTCGTCGGTGTTGGCAATGCTTCGTGTTGTGATTCGGCAGGGACAGTCGCCGCCGGGGGCACTTATTCGTCGCGGACCGCTTCGGCGGCAGCCAGCGAAGCTTGGCGAGCTTTCTCGCGGTTCTCTTCGCTGTTCTGGACGTCGCTGCACAGCAGACCATCCTTCAAGCGGACGACGCGGCGAGCTCGTTCGGCCACTTCGTCTTCGTGCGTGACCAGGATGATCGTCCGCCCCTCGTTGTTCAATTGATCGAACATCGCCAGGATCTCGGCGGTCGTTCGCGAATCAAGGTTTCCCGTCGGTTCATCAGCCAGGATGAAATAGGGATCATTGACAAGCGAGCGAGCGATCGCCACGCGTTGCTGTTGACCGCCGGACAGCTGTGTAGGGCGGTGGTCCAATCGATCGTGCAGACCAACAAGACCGGCCAGTTCGACGCACCGTTGACGCTCCTTGGGCCCCAGTCGCCCCTGGTAATAGAGCGGCACTTGGATGTTTTCGACGACTGTTAATTGTTGGATCAGGTTGTACGATTGGAAGACAAATCCGATCCGTCGGCTGCGAACCTCGGCAAGTTTGTCGTCGGTCATTCGCGAGATGTCGTCGTCGCCCAACAGCAGTTGTCCGCTGGAGGGTTTGTCGAGGCAGCCGAGCATGTTCAGGAGCGTGCTTTTGCCGCTGCCCGAAGGGCCCATGATGGCGACGTAGTCACCCTCGGGCACGTCGAACGAAACGCCGCGGAGCGCGCGGACGGTTTCGCTTTTGAGCACGTATTCCTTTTTCAGCTCGCGAATGGAAGTCGCCAGTCGGACCATCGGATTATCGCCCCGCGCCGTTGTTGGAGTCGGCGAAGCGGGCAGCCATCGCGCTGGTCAATTCGGCCCGGGTGACTTTGCCGTCGCTGTCGGCGTCGGCCGCTTTGGCCATCGATTGACGGCGGTCTTCCATCTTTCCGATCTCCGCTTCCGAAAGCGAGCCGTCTTTGTCGGTGTCCGATTCGTCGAAGATTCGTTTGACGATCGCCGCTGGCGACGGTGGGCCTCCCGCACCCGGCCCCCTAGGGCCGCCGGGACCACGAGGACCCTCGCCGCCTGACGGAGCCGAGGCTCGCGCGGCGCTGGGACCATCGACAGGTTGGGGCGTGCTGGGCGGAGCGCCATTGGTGACCGAGACGCCGGTCTTACCTTCGATCAAGCCAGCCAATCCGGTGTTGGTATCGGTCGATCCCGATGGCAGATCGTCTAACAAATGCAAATGCTGACGCAGGTTCAGGACGATCTCATCTCCTTCTTCCAATCCCGATGCGATCGCAGCGAGTTTATCGTTGGTCGCGTCGACATCGATCTTCCGGGTTTCGAATTGGCCCTCGGGGGTGCGCACCAACGCAAACGTTTGTTGGCTGTGCTCGTAAACGCCTTGGATCGGGATCTGCAAAGCGTCGGGTTTCTGTTGGACAAAGATCTGCACCTCGGCGGTCATCCCGGTGCGAATGCTTTCGGGCGGATCGATGATCGCGATCGAACAGGCGTATTCCTTGATCGACGACGTGAAGAAGCTGCTCGGTTCGGCGTAGCGATTGACCTTGGTCACCTGCCCCAACAGCTCCACGCCATTGAGCGACGAGACGCTGATCTTGCACGGCATGCCTTCGGAAACCAAGGCGATCCGAGATTCATTGATCTTGGCTTTGACCTGCATTTGCGTCGGATCGGGCAAGCGGATGATCGCTTGCCGCTCGCGAACTGTCGCGCCGGCTTCGACGACAAACTCCGCGTTCCCACCGCGACTGCTGAAGCGGTTGGCGTGAACGACAACGCCGTCGCTGGGGGCATAGATCACACAGGCTTTGATCTGGCCTTCCATCTCGGCGTATTTGTCCTGCTCTTCGCTGAGCGTGCTCTTGTTGGCTTCGAGGACCGCGCGAGCCGATTCGATGTCGCTGTCATATTGAACCAAGAACTTCTGTTTGGTCAGTTCCTGCAAAACTTTCAGTCGTCCCTGGGCAGCTTCCAGTTGGTTTTGCGTATTGGCGACGGCAAACTGATCGGCTTCCATTTGCAGCGATTTGACCAGCCCTTTGGCAACCAGTCGCTGGGTGCTGGCGAGCGCCAGTTGCGCTTTGCGAAGCTCCTGCTCGGCGACCGCCAATTCGCTGAGGATCGCTTTCTCTTCGGTCTTGAAGGTTCCCTCGAGGTACTCTTGCCGCGAGATCTCTGCCTGTTTCAACAATGCCGCTGCATTGGTCACATTCGCCTCGGCACCCAGCAGCACGATCCGCTGTGTCTTGAGGTCCTGTTCTAGCTGCGACGAATCGAGTTCGACCAGCTTGTCTCCCGCTTTCACGCGGGCTCCTTCGTCGATCACCCACAGGATCGCCGTCCCACCGCTACCGCGGCTCTCGACTTCGCATTCGAGTTCGATGTTTTTGCTGCTCTCGATCTCCCCCTGCTCGAGCACGATGTGGTCAAACGCACCGCGGCGAACGACATCGGTGATCAATTCGCCGGTGTTTTTCGTTTTGGCGGGACGAATTTTGACGTACCAATACGCGCCCCCCCCGACAGCGGAAATCACGATCAATATCAATAGGTAGGTGAGGATCCCGCCGCGGCGGTTTTTGGCAGGTTGTACGAGGGGCTTCATGGGGAAAAGTCTCCGCTGACAAAGGTCGCCAGCCAAACGGAAAGGTGGGATCGATTCAAGAGGCGGCGCGAGCTGCAATGTTGTCGCGTCCTTCAAGAGTAAGTATAAACCGCTGAGTTTCCGGCGGTAGCAACGAACTTGAAACATTGCCGCACGCGACGCATCAAGAGGCTGCAACTTTTAGGGAAACCGCGAAGATTACCAGTGAAACCCCGGCCGCTTGAATTGAGACCGCAAAAAGCTGCGTTTTCTCGGTGCGGACTCTAGCGAACCCCTTCGAACAGCCGCGATCCGATCCGCACGCAAGTCGATCCCTCGGCGATCGCCGCCTGGAAATCGCCGCTCATCCCCATCGAAAGTTCTGGTAGCGGAAGTCCGGTTGTGACGGTCAGGCGGTCTCGCAACGCACGGAGCGATGCAAAATCGATGGCGGGATCGTGATTGGGTTGGTCGAAAGAGGCCATGCCCATCAGGCCGAGAATCTTCAGGTTCGGGAGAGCGATCAAGTCGGCGATGATCTTTTCGATCTCCGCCGGACGAAAACCGTGCTTTTGCTCATCTCCCGAGACGTTGACCTCCAGCAGACAGGATGTCGTTTGGCCAGCTTCGCCACTCTGCTGTGCGACCGTCTGGGCCAAGCGAAGCGTGTCGATCGAATGCAGCCGATAGACCAACGGTAACGTCCGCCGCGATTTGTTCCGCTGCAAGTGTCCGATCAGATGCCAGCGGATCGAACGATCGGCCATCGCTTCGGCTTTTTGCCACAGGACTTGCGGGCGATTTTCTCCCAGGTCGCGGCATCCGGCGCGCAGCAGAGCCTGGGTCAGCGGCACGTCGACGTATTTCGTGACTCCAACGATCGTCACTTCGTCGGGGCTGCGGCCAGCGGCGCGGCAGGCGTTGGCAACCTGATCGCAAACCGATCGCCAGTTGGCGTCGACTCTCGCTTGAACGCTATCGCTTACCTGATCTGTCACGTTGATTGGGATCCGGCTTCAGGCGGAGTGGTTGGTGCGGACGACACGGTCGATCAGGCGTTCGAGCTTCTCACCAGAAAAGTCCATCCTTGCCGCGGCCAACGCAAACAAACGCTTCTCGGATTCGGACATCTGCCCGTCGGCGGCCATCATCCGGATCAAATCGCTCAAGACAGCTTCCTGTTCCGCCGCGTCGGTCGGCAGTTCCAGTTGGGCGTCATCCCCCAATGCGTACGAAACCGCAGCGCACAATTCCTGCTCTTCGAATCCGAGTTCCGCACAGCGTTGGCTCAGCAGCGACAGCTCGTGTTCAGCCAATGCGCCATCGGCGATCGCCATCACGACAAGGTTTTTCAAATAAGCGATGCGATCCATCGATAGGGTTCCCAAATCATCCGCGAAATATGTCCGCAAGCCGACTTGGCATCCACCAGGCTCCGGGAGGGCTAGCGAATCAGCGAGCCTTATCAAACGCGAGCGAAAAACAAGGCACGCCGCAGCAACGATTGCCGGGGGAAAGGTGGTTGCCACTTGCCAGTCCATTATCTTCGGCATCTTCGGCATTCGCAACCTGCCCAGAATCGCTTCGCGTGGGCTGACTAGAGTTCCTGTATAGGATATCAGCCGTCGCGCGAATGCGTGCCGGCTGAACCCTAAAACTTCAAGCACCGTTTGGCCCTGGGCCGCTCTACTTCGCGATGTCCAGCGTGAACGTGTTCTCGGTTCCTTCCGCGACAGTGATGCTCAGCGGCGTCGTCGATTCGCTGCCAAGCTCTTTTGGGAACGAGACCTCTGCCGCGGCGGAAGCTGCCGCGGTACCAAGTTCCGGCGGAACGGGATCGGGCTCGGGAGCAAGCAGGATAATCTTGTAGGTCCCGTACGGAACATGCTCAAGATTTGCTAGCCCCTGGGCGTCCAGCGACGCGCCACCTCCTTGTCCCGACAGGTTGAGCTGTCCACCAGCGACCGGAGTGCCGGACGATAGGATCGTGATCGAAACCGGGGCTCCAGGATGCAGGTAGTCCGGTTCGTGATCGCAACCGATCGAAACGACAAGGCTGAATGTCGTGAGAAGGGAGAGTATGAAATGACGCGTGTCGGTTCTGCGAAGTGTTGACATTGAATGCACTGGTGGGGCGGAAGAGGTTAAAGGCAATGGAGAAAAGGTCCGCTCGCATTGTGGGAATGCGAGCGGCATCGCAGAACACTTTGGTTCGGTGATAAGGCAATCGAAGCAGCGAAGGTTTAGAACTCGCCCATCACCTGGCCGTCGTCGCGAATGCTCAGCTTGATCATCGTGTCGAGCTCGACCGTCTCCGCAACAAATCGAACCGCACCATCGGTCAACAGACCGTGGATCCCGCCCGGGTGGAACGAGTTGAGAATGGTGTTTACTTCGTAGGCGCTGCTGGCACTCGACGGAGCCCCCGATTTGAAGAACGCATTTGGGGAATAGCGGACTGTGGTGATTCCGCCGGCATAAGCGTTCAGTTTCGTGAACGACGATAGGCTGGACGTCTCCAGCATCTGTTCGCCCGAGTTGTTGACCCAACCATGCCATCCGCCCAATGGATTCGCACTGGCTTCTTTGCCGTTAACGTTCCCCGATTGTTCGGCGATGATCAGCGTGTTCGATGTGCCGTCGGTGCAATCGCGGAACCGCTTATTGAAGTAGACCATCATCATTCCGTTGTTGCAGTAGGTGCCGCCGCTGACGATATTGTCGGCCGTGCAGGAAGTCGTTCGGCCATTCAGGTCGGGGGTCGCCCCCGAGACGCCAACGTAGTCCATCACCATGCTAATACTGCCGTTCGACGTGAAATGGGTGTAGGGCAGGTCGGCGATATTGGTCGGTCCGTGAGGACTCGAAGGGCAGACGTATCCAGCGATTCGTAGCGTCCTCAAAATGGTATTGTTGGAGAACGGTCCGCTGTGCGCCCAAAAGCCGCCGGTTTCAAAGTCGATCAGGTCGTGCGCTGCGGTTTCCTCGATGAACGGCAGAATCAGAGCCCGCCAATTGGTGCCTCGGCTGTTGTAAAACGCGCCCACTGGAAACGTCTTGTGAACGTCGTGGTAGTTGTGCAGCGCAAGGCCGATCTGTTTCATATTGTTCGAGCACGACATCCGCCGTGCGGCTTCGCGAGCTGCTTGCACTGCGGGGAGCAGCAGGCCAACAAGAATGCCGATAATGGCAATGACAACTAACAATTCAACCAAGGTGAATCCGGTTCTTTGAATCTTGGGCTTCATATAGATATTCCCTGAAAATCTCGGAAAGGTACAGTAGCGCGGACGAAGCATCCGCGATGGGTAAGAAACGTGGCGGGCAGACTGCCACCAGCACCTCAAGCAACCAGGGTGCCAATCAGGGGGCAAGGTTTTAGGATTTCACCCGCGTGGTAAACGTAGGCTCGCTGCAATCAGCTCCTTTGGCGTAGGCTGTGCCTGAACTGGGGGCCACTGTCCGATTCGCCGCCGTAATGGATTGGCGAGCTTCCGCAAATTTCTCGAAAACGGAATCGCAACCAGGCTTATATGGCTGAAACGTTCTCGCCCCGCCGCGATAGCGTGCTTGAAGAATAGGCACGTGCGTTAAGAACGTGCGGCAGCGGAGGCAAACGGCGAAGTTGGGCTGGCGGTCGAACGTCGGTCTGGCAACGGCTACCGTCATGCAAACGGATCGACAATTTTATCGATCCGTTTCTGAACGGCTGCGGAAACCTGGTTTATCACAATCGATCGAGTCCAGATTACCCGAGCTTGGTGGGGCGCGGGGTAATGAGTGTTAACACTTTGGCGAATCAGTGTGTGCCGACTGGTGCCTCGTATTGAAACACTGCTTGGCCCTGGGCCGTTCTATTTCGCGATGTCCAGCGTGAACGTGTTCTCGGTTCCTTCCGCGACAGTGATACTCAGCGGCGTCGTCGATTCGCTGCCAAGCTCTTTCGGAAACGAGACCTCTGCTGCGGCGGAAGCTGCCGCGGTACCAGGTTCCGGCGGAACGGGATCGGGCTCGGGAGCAAGCAGGATAATCTTGTAGGTCCCGTACGGAACATGCTCAAGATTTGCTAGCCCCTGGGCGTCCAGCGACGCGCCACCTCCTTGTCCCGACAGGTTGAGCTGTCCACCAGCGACCGGAGTGCCGGACGATAGGATCGTGATCGAAACCGGGGCTCCAGGATGCAGGTAGTCCGGTTCGTGATCGCAACCGATCGAAGCGACAAGGCTCAATGTCGTGAGAAGGGAGAATGTGAAATGACGCGTGTCGGTCCTGCAAGATGTGAAAGTTGAATACATTGGGGGCGAAGGGATTTTGAAGGCAATGGAGGGAAGGTCCGCTCGCATTGTGGGAATGCGAGCGGCATCGCAGAACACTTTGGTTCGGTGGTAAGGCAATCGAAGCAGCGAGGGTTTAGAACTCGCCCATCACCTGGCCGTCGTCGCGAATGCTCAGCTTGATCATCGTGTCGAGCTCGACCGTCTCCGCAACAAATCGAACCGCGCCATCGGTCAACAGACCGTGGATCCCGCCCGGGTGGAACGAGTTGAGGATCGTGTTCACTTCGTACTGACTGCTGGCACTCGACGGCGCCCCCGATTTCCAGAACGCGTTGGGCGAATAACGAACTGTGGTGATTCCGCCGGCATAAGCGGACAAGCTAGAGAACGATGAAAGGCTCATGTTTTCCAACATCTGTTCGCCGGAGTTGTTCACCCATCCGTGCCAGCCGCCCAATGGATTCGCACTGGCCTCTTTACCATTTACGTTCCCCGATTGTTCACCGATGATCAGCGTGTTCGATGTGCCATCGGTGCAATCGCGGAACCGCTTGTTGAAGTAGACCGTCATCATTCCGTTGTTGCAGTACGTTCCTCCGCTGACGATATTGTCGGCGGTACAGGCGGAGGTCCGACCGTTCAGGTCGGGAGTCGCTCCCGAGACGCCAACGTAGTCCATGACCATGCTGGTATTTCCCGTCGAAGCATGTTGGGAAAGCGGGATGTCGCCAACATTCGTCACCCCATGGGGACTCGATGGACAGACATAGCCAGCGATCCGCAACGAACTGAAAATGGGGTTGTTGGATTGCGTCGCCACGTCGTGGGCCCAGAAGCCTCCGGTTTCGAAGTTGATCTGATCGTGAGCTGCAGTTTCTTCGATGAACGGCAGGATCAAGGCCCGCCAATTGCTGCCTTGTTTGTTGTAAAACGCGCCGACAGGAAACGTCCTGTGAACGTCATGGTAATTGTGTAGCGCCAGACCGATCTGTTTCATGTTGTTTGAACATGACATCCGTCGCGCCGCTTCGCGAGCTGCTTGCACTGCGGGAAGCAACAGACCGACCAAGATACCGATGATAGCGATGACGACTAACAATTCGACCAGGGTGAATCCCGACCGGAGGGACTTAGACTTCATAGGGAAAGGGTCCAAAAAGGATGGCAGAAGGAGGGGGGGATGCCTGGAAGAAAATCCAAGGCGGGTAGGTAGGCTTGGTAGAACCTCGCAAGGCTCCCCCCTTGCAACCTGAGTGCCAATCGTTCTTGGAATCAAGAAAATAGTTTGCCGTGAGACAAGCCGAGTCGGCTTGGATGGCGTTGCACTGGGGCGGATTGAATCCACCCTGCCAATCGTTGTTCGATTCGCCACCGTAAGGATTCGACGACCGGAAGCCAATTTTTTTGGCGGCGGTGCAGTGGCAAAATGCGAAAGCCCGGTAAGTGTTCGCTGACCAGCGACCGGGTGCTTTAGAAATGGGCACTATTGCCGAGAAGGCGAAAGTAGGGCGGGCAGGACTTGAACCCGCGACCAAGGCATTATGAGTGCCCTGCTCTAACCGACTGAGCTACCGCCCCTTAAGTTCGCCAATCTGCAGTGCGGCGAAGACCACCCCAACAGGGCCGGAGTCATCGGCTGCAACAACCGATGCCGCACTTGCGAAACCATAGTATCTTCGCCAGTGCGGATGGGTTCAAGCCGGGAATCTGCTCGGTCTCCGGTTGTTTATCGCGTGGTGCGTCGGCTCACCTGGGCCACTTGCAGATACCCGATCATCGTTTTGTTCGATCGGATGATGAAGAATTGCGACTGGTTGCCGCTGCGAAACTCGTCGCTTCGCAAGATGTAATCGAGATCGTTGAGGCTGGAAGTCTGCCAGTTGCGGATTCCCAGAAGAACGTCTCCCGATTGCATTCCTTGGCGATCGGCTTGGCTACCCGGGCGGACCGAAGTGATCTTCAATCCGGCACCGTAGGCGGTTTCCATGCGGCGATTCAGGTCTTGCATCGTCGCCTCGGCGACCGGTTCGCCCTGGATGCCGAAGCTGGTCCAGATACGCTGGGCCACCGGAGTGGTTCGAGGCGTATTGGATCGGGGGTTGGGTTGCGATCGCAGCGAGACCAGCGAGACATCCCCTTGGGTGTTGGCGATTTCGAACTCGATAGGATCACGCGAGGTCAGCTCCAGCATCGCCAGCTCGAAATCCATGCGGTTGCGAATGCTGTGGCCGTTGATTTGCAGGATCCGATCCCCCTTGTCGACTCCTTCTTTCTCGGCGGAGCTGCCGCTGGAGACGCTGGTAACGACAAAGGACGATTCGTCGTCGTTCCATTGCGTGACGCCCTGGATCCCGTGGGCGATCTCATTGACGGTCTTCTGTTGAATCAGCGTCGAGACGATGTCCAAGACCTGGTCGACGGGAATCGTAAAGGCGATCCCTTGGGCTCCGACGCGGACGGCGACATTGATGCCGATCATCTGGCCGTCGAGATTCAGCAGCGGACCGCCGGAATTGCCCGGGTTGATCTCCGCACTTGTCTGAATCAAATCGGTATAGCTCTGCTCTTCGTTGACCGGGACGTCGCGATGCAGCGCGCTGACGATCCCCTGGGTCACTGTATGTTCATATCCAAACGCGTTGCCGATCGCGATCACCGTCTCGCCGACCCAGAGGTCTTCGGAGGTGCCGATGCGAATCACCGGCAGCGGTTCGCGAGCGTCGATCTTTAAGACTGCCAGGTCGGTGCGAAGATCGTGAGCGATCACGCGGGCGACTGCTGGGCGTCCGTCAGCTAACGTGACGCGGATGTCATTGACGTCTTGAACGACATGAAAATTGGTGACGACATAACCGCGGGAATCGATTACGACTCCCGTTCCCATGCCGTTGACCTGTTGAAACGATTGGCCTTGGCCAGGCAAGCCACCGGCACGCACAGTCTTGTGACCGTGGATGTTTACCACCGATGGGGACGCTTCGCGAACGACCCGGACGACCGGCGTATCGCGATTTGAGCCCGAAGCCGTCTGGGCAGTGTGCGCCAACAGCGTGCAAAACGTTGTCAGGCAGATGACACTGCTACGTAGAAGTGTTGTCATAGAAGCGGGTCGCAGTTTCATAGGTCCCTACGCGATACCTTGATAGGGCATGCTAGTGAGAACGCACCGAAACCTGCGGGGTGAGGTTCAACATGTTCCCTATTATAACTCTTACGAGCCTTAGCATCGGAACATCGTTGGCAGCAGCTTGACGCCTGCATAAGTCGAGCCGCAAGGTTTAACAGGCTTACGTATTCGACTGGGGGGACCTGGCCGCTTGGCTAGACTGAGTAGTTTATCCCCGGCGGGGTTTCCTCCTGCATGTCTAGAGGGGGATCGATCGCTTCCGCTGTCTCCGGCGGAGGGACGGGGCGGAGCGGGGGGAGCAGGACGTCGTTCTGCGGTTCGCAGTACGGAACCATCTGCTGAGCTGGGTTTCCTTCAAAGACTGGCCGCGTCGGAACGCTGTGGAACAGGGGCCAGGGGACCTTTTTCGTCTTCTCCTCGCGGTCACGGCACTCCAGGCAATCGCCGCTGCCGCAACTGCAGGCGGTCTCGTAATCCGCAGCGTGCGGATCGCGGTAGCGAATGCTAGGGAAACAATGACATCCGCTGGCGACGGATAGTATCGCAAGGATCAGAAAAACCGAGAGCTGTGGTTTTGGAAACATCTCAGCCAGCTAGCAATTCGAGAGGGACGGAGCGCAATGCTGCACCAAAAATCCCCCTGCCCATTCGATCGTCATTTGAGCCTGGTTTGGATTAGGTAAACTGAGCGAAGTTTTCGGATTATGCCAGAAGAGTGGCTCTGATCGGCCAATTCCGCACGGATCAGGCCGCTCTCCGACCGTCGTTTCTCGTTTTTTTGTGCCGATTGAAGCCCTGCTGGCCAAGATCTCTGCTCCCCCAACGAACCAGACAAGTGGTAGCGCGCTGGCTCCCCTCGATCGCACATGTAGCTTTCCTCGACTCGGTGCATGAAAATGCACGCTGCGTCGGCTAAGCGATGCAAACACGACAAATCACTTGAGACCAGGATCATTTGCAATGACGATCGATGCGGAACTGGTGTCCGAAGCCGCACCACCGGGGGTGATCGACATTCCCGAAGGCGACATCCGCGCGGATTTTCAGTCGCAACGGCCAGCGGGGCGTTGGAGATCGGTTGCTGCGGGAGCGCGAAAGTGGATCATCGTCCGTCCTTTTCAGACGGCCAGCCTGGTCGTGCTGTTGGCGGTCCTCGCCGCGATCCCGGTTTTCCAATTGGTCGCGCTCGGATATTTGTTGGAAGTCAGCGGCCGAGTCGCTCGCAGCGGTCGGCTTCGCGACGGGTTGTTCCTGTTGGATCAAGCCGGCCGGATCGGGGCGGCGATCGTTGCGATCTTGGTCATGGGTCTGCCAATCCGGGCGGTCGCCACGTGGGCCGAAGCGGCTCGGTTAGTCGATCCGGCGGGCAACGCGGCTGGAGTGCTAAGGGTTGTTGGCACCTTGTTGGTCTTTGTGATCGCGGCTCATATCGGTTGGGTTTGGTTCCGCGGCGGTCGTTTGCGGAGCTATCTGTGGCCGCGGCCGATTCATTTTCTTAAGCAAGTCTGGCGGCCTGCGACTTGGGTCGAAGCGCGCGATCGGTTGTGGGAGTTTGTCGCTTCGATGCAGCTTGGCAAATTGTTCTGGCTGGGGATGCGCGGCATGCTGGCGACGGTGCTGTGGCTGTTGCTCCCAGCGGCGATCTTGATCGGGACCACTCGCGATGGACAGACTGGAGTGGCGGCGATCGTCGGCGCGGTCGGTTTGATCTTGATGGCGATCGTGTTGCTGTATCTCCCCTTCCTGCAGGCTCGCTTTGCCGCCGAGAACCGCTGGCGAGCGATGTTTGAAGTGGCGCCGATCCGAGCCGGCTTCGCCGCCTCGCCGATCTTCTATTGGCTGGGCCTGACACTGACGCTGCTGTTTGCCGTGCCGCTGTATCTGCTAAAAATCGAAGCGACACCACAAGAGGTTGTCTGGTTGCCGTGTATTTTAATGGTCGCCTTTATGTTGCCCGCTCGGTTGATGACCGGGTTGGCGGTGGGGCGAGGGCAACGCCGCCAGCCCGGGGCGACGCGGTGGCACCTACTGCTGAGGATCAGTTTGCGTCTGTTATGCCTGCCGATCATCTTCGGCTATCTGGTGATCGTCTTCCTGTCGGCCTTCACCAGCTGGGACGGGCTGGCGACGTGGGTCCAGCAGCACGCTGTGTTAGTTCCCGTTCCGTTTGATGCGGGCGTCTAGTTGCACCGCGGTCGGCGACAGGCAAGCCGTTTAGAAATCGCGGAACGGTCCGCGCGGCTCGGCAGCTTCCATCTCGGCGATCCAGTTCGCATACCGTGCCTGGACATGCTTTAAGACTTCCGGATGCGATTGGGCGAGGTTGTTTCGCTCTTCCGGATCGGCTTCGAGATCGTACAGTCCTCCAGCTTTGCCGGCCATGTCGACCCATTTCCATTTGCCGACGCGAGCGCCGATCAGGTCGCGTCGCTTCCAAAACATCTCCTTCCGCGGCGAAGGCTGTTCGCCACGCAGCGTCGGCCACCAATCGAAGCCGTCCAGAACGACATCTTTCGGCGGGGCGATACCCGCTGCCGCGGCGAGACTCGGCAGCAGTTCCAAGCTGGTTAAAAACGCGTCGTTGACCTGCATCGGTTTCACACCGCCGTCGGGCCAGCGGACGATGCAGGGGACGCGGATTCCTCCCTCCCAAGTCTGTCCCTTGTGGCCGCGCAGCGGTGCGTTGTCCGCACCACCACCGCCGCCGTTGTCGGAGAAGAAGATCACGATCGTGTTGTCGAGTTGTTGCTTTTCTTCCAGGCGGTCGAGCATTTTGCCGATCGCGTCGTCCATGCATGTGACGGCGGCTCGATAGTCCCGCTGCCGTGCGGCTCGCGTCGTCACGGTGGCTGGCGCACCGTAGCGATACTTTTTATTGATCTGCGTTTCCGGATCGACCGCGGGATAGAGATCCTTGTACTTCTGCGGCGCCTGCACCGTCGAACGGATCTCCGGTTCGAGAGCCGAAGAATTGTGCGGTGCATTAAAAGGTACGTACAGGAAAAACGGCGACTCTCCGGCGTGCTGGTCGATGAAGCGGAGCGCCTCGCGTTCGAACAGATACGTGCAATAGGTCCCCTCGTCTTCGACCGTGGGCTCCAGGTTGCGGTACATGCTGGGGACGCCGTATCGTCGATGGGTGAAGTAATCGATGCCGGTGTTGACGAAGCCGTAGAAATCGTCGAAGCCGCGGGAGGTCGGCAGGAACCGCTTCAGTGTCCCAAGGTCCCACTTGCCGTAGATCCCGCTCTTGTAACCGGCTGGCTTCAGCGCTGTCGGCAGGATGACTTCGCGGAGGTCCATTCCGCCGACGCGTTCAAACGTGACGTCGTATTCTTCGGGCGTATACAGTTTGCCGTAATCGGGAGCCTCGTTGCGGATCATGTCATAGATCCCGTTCCGCTGTGGATAGCGGCCAGTCAACAGGCTCGCTCGCGACGGCGTGCAAGCGGGCCACGAGACGTAGAAGTTTGTCAGCCGGGTCCCTTCGGCAGCCAATCGATCGAGCGCCGGCGTGATGATCCCGTTCCCCAAGCTGCCCAGATCGTTGTAGCCCTGGTCATCCGAGACGATCAGCAGAATGTTCGGTTTCGGGGCGGCAGCGAGAGAGCTAGAAAGGAGCAGCAGCAGCGCTGCCAGCCAATGGAAGAGGCGAAGCATGGCGGAGTCTTTCGGCAGGATCTAGGTGGGTAGAGGCGTTCGTCGGTCGACGATTCTACACCAGATCCCGAGGGGCTGTCGAAAGTTCGACAACTGACCGTCGGTCGAAACCGCAGCTTTGCCTTGGGCTCAATCGTTGCCGCTGGCGGTCAGCGTGTAGGTGCTGGCCAGTTTCAACGGCCCCGCTTCGATCACGTCGCTTTGGAAGTTGCTGTTTTGAGGGAAGCCGTTGTTGATGAAGCCGTCTTCGTTTTCATCGAACAATTGTTTCACCGAGCCGTCGGCCATCACGACGTTGCAAATTCCGCGGTGCAGTGCAAACATGCCGCGGTAATCTTGCAGCGTTTCCTTGTTCCAAACCTTCCACCAACCCGAAGCCCCTTCGCGAGCTGTCCCCGCGGCGAACGAAGGCGTTGCGAGCCCGGAGATCGTGATCGCACCACCGACCACGGTACGAGTCATCAGTTCGCCACCCAGCCGGTCGCCCAGGTCGGTTGTCAGGGTGTCGTTGGATTTTGCATCGCACAGCAGCGGGATCGTGTAGCCGGGGACGCGAGCGGAGTCGATCTGTTTCGTCGTCAGCGGTCCCGTCGTGACGTTGGGATGGTTCATGTCGGTGCTGCAACCTGCGTCGACGGGATTCAAGTTGCCGCTGTCGTCCAACCGGACGCCGCCGCGAACCAGGAACCATGAAGCTGCATAGTTGGTGTTGAAGCCGCGATCGTAGACGTCGCGCGTCAGCATCGCGATCCGATCGGTACCCGAAGCGGCAAGGTTTTCGTCGACAATGGTCAACGCATAGTTTTTGGCGATCGTGCCGTCGATCTGCGTCACGGGAGCCTTGCCCAACCGCGGCGCACAGGCTTCGTTGCCGGCATCGGCAACCGACATCTCGATCAGATCGCGGTAAGCGGCGCTGATCTGCGAAGGATTCGAAGCACAACGGAATTCGCTAGGCGCGAGGCCATCGCGGACCAGATCGGCAACCCAGCCGATGTCGGTCACCGCACCGTCGTTTGCCCAATCGAACGAACCGCTGCACAGCCGCCCCTTGTCCTGTTCAGCGCGAGCGATCAACGCCGTTCCCATCTGCCGCAGATTGTTCGCGCATTGGGTTTGGCGAGCTGCTTCGCGAGCCATGTTGATCGCTGGCAGCAACAGACTGACCAGGATCCCAATAATGGTGATCGTCACCAACATTTCGATGATCGTGAAACCGCGACGTTTCATTGCAGATTTGCCTGAAAGAGATGATTTCCACGAAGACCCGTGGCGATCGGAAACCTCGACTCGCGAGAGCCGCTGCGAGGTCCAATCCGAGCGTCTATTGGATCAAACGCGTGTGAAGATCCGATGCGATCCAAGGCTCGACTTGTGTGAAGCTTTTGTCACCCGCCCGGTTCGATCGATCTGCAACCGATTTTGGCGGTGATGCAAACGCAAAATGCACCACCTTTGGAAAGGTATGGGCTGGAGAATCGAGGGGCAAGCGATCCTCACGAAGAACTCATCGTCCCTTCATGTGATCTTCATGTTGCGTCGGCGCAGGCTGCCTGTTTTGCCCACATCGGTACTGTTGCTAGCACAGGTTCCACGCTCCGCAAAACGTTGCAGATGCTGGCGATTAGAGAAACCAGCCGACGACCCACAGCAGGGCGAAGATCATCCCCATGAAAGCGAGGATCCAATAGGCTGTGTGCCAAGCTTGGATCAAGATCTGTTTGGGATCTTCGTGCCGCGTGCCCGCGTAGACGAAACTGATCGAGATCAGCAGCGGGATGAAGTAGAGCATATAGACGGGGGTCATCGGCAACATCAGGCAGCTCCCTCCTGGCTCTTCGCTTCGCTCGCTTCACCCTCTTTTTCGTCTTTGGGCGATCGCTCCGACTTGCCGCTGATCGGGATCGCCAACGGGCCGGCGAAAGCGTCGAAGATGACCAGCACGTTTAACAGCCCGGCGATCATCGTGTACCAAGTTCCCATCTCGTATCCGGCGCCGCGCTCGGCATACCAGCCCGCCAAGTCGTCCGCATCGTTCTCCTGCAACGGACGCCGCGGCGGCGACATAAGTTCGCCAAAATAGGGCTTCCAGTCGGCGGTCGTGACACCGCGAACCGTATGCTTCCGCATGTTGTTCCCTTCGATCAACGCCGGTAATGCGACAAGGCCAACCGGCAGCTGACACAGGTAGTGCCACCGCTTGTCGCCATTGATCCACGAGGCATAGACGACGTGTCCGCCGCCGATCGCGAAGCCGAAGAAGTAGGTGACCAGGATGCAGATCATGAACATCCAGCCCTTCCGCGTGCGGCCCTGGTACAGATGCCCCGCACCGGGGATCAACCACGCCAGGACGGCTGCCAACGCCGGTTTTCGCAAGTAGACCGTTTGCCCATCGACTTCCACGACGCGATCGCCGGGGCCTGGATGGATCGCGGAGGGATTGTTTTCGCTGCGAGAACTGGACATTGTGGTTCCTGATCGGGACGCCCTGAACGTCACTGCGTCCAACGGCCGGAACGACTATTGTGCCTCAAATTGCTCCCCAGAACCAGATCATCCCCCGCGAATCGACGCTCCCTTGGACCCCAGCGCCGCGCGACCGCGATTTGCGGACCAGCGGAGGGATGCGAAGTTGCGTGTTCGAAAAAATTTGCCCACCGCAAACGACCCGCCGAGTGCTCGGGAAAGCCCGCGAATTTTGCGACACAAATGTTCAGTTGAACACGACAAACGAATATACTTCCGGCATCCAAAACGCGTTGAGGTGGCGACGGGTTGTTGGGGGCCGCGATTTTTCGCGTGCCCTGCAAGCGAAGCGAGCCTCGGGCCCCCAGGTTGTCTGCTAGAGCGGAGTGCATTGCATGAAGACGTCTCGTTTCCCTGCCCCTTTGAGCGGCATCGTGCCACCGCTGGTGACCCCGCTGACGGCTCCCGACAGCTTGCACCATCATGGGCTCGACAGCTTGCTCGAACATCTGATCTCCGGCGGGGTATCGGGCGTGTTCCTACTGGGGACCTGCGGCGAAGGGCCTGCGTTGCCCTTCAAATTGCAATGCGAATTGATCGAACGGGCCTGTTCGCAAGTCGACAACCGCGTCCCCGTCTTAGTGGGTGTCAGCAGTCCCTCGCTGGAAGATTCCGTTGGGCTGGCCGAACACGCCGCCGATTGCGGTGCGTCGGCGATCGTATCGACGCTACCTTATTACTTCGCGACGGCAGAAGAGCATCAAGCGGGGCATCTGGTCCGGCTAGCCCGCCGCAGCCCGATCCCCTTAGTCGTCTACAACATGCCGGCTTGCGTGCATCAAACGATTTCGATCCGCACCTTGCAACGGTTGGCCGACGAGCCGAACATCGCCGGTTTCAAAGACAGCGGCGGCGATATGCAGCGGTTCCGCCAGTACTGCGACCTCGCGATCGCCCGTCGCCCGGAGTGGTGCCGTTTGGTCGGCCCCGAACATCTGCTAGCCGAAGCGATTGCGGCCGGAGGCACCGGGGGCGTCAACGGCGGCGCGAATGTTTGCCCGTCGCTGTTTCACCGCATCTATCAAGCCGCTGTGGCGGAAGATGCTGTCGCGCTGCGCCGTCTGCAAAAGCAAGCCGATGTGTTGGGGCGATTGTACGGTCAGCCTGAAACCATCGGTTCGGTGATCCTTGGGCTGAAGATGGCTCTCGGTTTGCTGGGGATCTGCGAGCATCATACGACCGAACTCTTCGCTCCGCCGACCAACGAGCAGTGGAAGGCGACCGAAAGCGTCCTGGCGCAATTGGCCACCTGGGGCTTGGCGTCGGTCTAATCGTCGACCGTGTAGCGACGCAGCAGTTCCGCCGGTGCGCCGATCGAAACGACGCGGACCGCGCCGGTGAAGTCGCTCGCGCCGGGGGCGGCAAAGCCAATCTTTTCAGCGACAAACGTGCATGTCAGGTCGGCGCGAAAGCAGGGATCGCCGGGGGTGCCCGTGTCGCAATCGAGTCCGCTGGGCAGATCGATCGCTACGCGAACGGCATTGGTCGCGTTGGCGTCGCGGATCGCGTTGGCGATCGTGCCGCGAGGATCTCCGCTGGCCCCGGTCCCTAACATCGCGTCGACGATACACGATGCATCGCCCAGTTTTCGCTGTAGGCTCGGCAGCGAATGCTCGTCGACGACTTCACAAGGCAACTTGCTGGCCATCGCGATCTGCCAGTTGGTCAGCGCGTCCCCCGCGAGTCGAGCGGGATCGGCCAGCAGAAAGATGTGGGGCTGGCGTCCCAGCAGCTGCAGATGGCGGGCGATCACAAACCCATCGCCGCCGTTGTTCCCGCCGCCGCACAGGATCGCAATCTCCGTGGCGGCAGTGAAAGCAGCGATCTGTTCGGCCGCGCCTCGGCCGGCGTTCTCCATCAGGCAGATGCCTGGCATCGAAAATTCCCCGATCGCGATCTCGTCGATCGCTCGAACCTGTTCCCGCGACAAGGGCGTGGGCGGATTCATCGGTTGAGTCATCGTTATTTCACCGCAAGCATGCGTTCCAGTGCGACCAGCGACCATCGCGAGGTCTCTTCATCGACTTCGATTACGTTGACGTTTTCCTTGGCGACCAAGTTTTCCAAGCACCAGCAGAGATGCGCCAGATCGATGCGGTACATCGTCGCGCACATGCAGATCACCGGCGACAGGAAATGGATCTCCTGTTCGGGGTGCTCCTGCTTCAATCGGTTCACAAGATGCAATTCGGTTCCGATCGCCCACTTGGTTCCCGCCGGGCTCTCTTTAACTGTGTTGATAATCTTGCCGGTGCTGCCCGAAACATCGGCCAGGTCGTTGACGTCTTGCGGACACTCGGGGTGGACCAAGATCTTGATGCCGGGGTGATTCTTGCGGAACGCGTCGACATGTTCGGGGCGGAACATCTGGTGCACGCTGCAGTGCCCTTTCCACAAGATCACGCGGCTGTCGCGGATCGCTTGTTCGTCGTTGCCGCCGAGTTCATCTTCGTAGGGATCCCAGACAGGCATCTGGTCGTTGGTGATGTCCATCGTCAGCGCGGTGTTGCGGCCGAGATGTTGATCGGGGAAGAAGAAGACGCGTTGGCCGCGCTCAAACGCCCACTCCAGGACCGCCCGGGCGTTGCTGCTGGTGCAGACAATCCCGCCATTCCTCCCGCAAAACGCTTTCAAACTGGCCGCGCTATTGATGTAGGTGACCGGGATCACCGTCTTGGTGTCGATCACTTCGCCCATGTCGGCCCAAGCGTTTTCGACTTGATCGATTGCGGCCATATCGGCCATCGAGCAACCAGCCGCCATGTCGGGCAGGATCACGCGGACGCGCTGTCCATCGCGCTGTTCCAGTTTCTCGGGGCGGTTTGCCAAGATGTCGGCGGTTTCCGCCATGAAGTGGACACCACAAAAAACGATCGTCTTGCAAGCGGCGCTCTCGGCTGCCATCTGGCTCAACTGATAACTGTCCCCACGCAGATCGCTGTGCTCGATCACTTCGTCCTGCTGATAGTGATGCCCCAGAATCAGCAGCGAATCGCCCAATTGCTGACGCACCGTTTGGATGCGTTGGGACAGTTCGGTGTTGGAGAGCGATTTGTAGGGCTTCAGCGGCAATGCCTCCGAAGGTTGGATCGATACAGACACGAGATACACCCTTATTTATGTTGAGCCAACCGTTCGGCGAGTTGGCATGCGATTCAAATGGCATTATACGCCAACGACGACAATCGGCCATCGGCAGTAGCGAGCGATCGGCGGTAGATCGCGGACCGAGCGGACAAAGACAAACGCTTCATGGCTGGCAATCGTCGTCAGATCGATATCCGCTGCGATTCGCCATTCCTTTTCCAGTCGCCAATCGTGCGTGGTGCCGCGGTCTTGGAAAAAAGCCTGATCGGCTGGTGCCAACGCGGCAAAATCGTCTGCGTCGCCGTAAATCGCCGGCCGGCTGCCCTGCGTTTCCAGCAGGCTGCGGTGAATCGCGATCCCATACGGTTCGTAGTCCCAGCGTCCCAGATGGGACCGGAAAACGCGGCTGCCCAGTAGATCGGACAGCGGGCGAGCTGAGAGGCAGACGACCGGCTGGCCGTCGCGCGTCAGTCGATCGGTCGCCAACAGTCGCCCCGTCTGCAAGATCCGCCGCAGCGTCGCCAGCGGTCCCGATTCGCAAGTGCAGTCGCCCGAGAGCAGGTCGTCGTGAAAGTCGGCTTCGCTTTGATCGGGCCATGCCCCGTCGCGCTCTCGCGTGCAATGGACCAGATAGGGCCAGTGGTCGGCATCATCCGATTCCCCACGTTGCGATAACAGTTCGTCGAGCGTTACATGGTTTGTTGGAGCGTCCTCGGGCGGATCGCTCGAGACCCGAGCGTGACGCGGGGCGAGCATCCAGCCGACGGCACCGCGCTCGATGTGCGACTGGGCAGTCCGGTTCTTGGGATCGATCGCGATCCAAACGCTTGCAGGATTCCAGCGTCGATCGGACAGGCGTCGCTCGAGCAGTCGATCGATATTGCCGCCGCTGGAGACCAACGGAGCATAGACTCGATCGGCGAGAAAGATCGTCACTGCATCGCGGCGAGGGGCGTCGGCGATCGCGGTCGATGGAGCGATAGGAGGCGAGATCGCGATCCGGTCGGTTGGCGGATGCTTTTGTATCCGGCCGATCCAGCGGTCGAAGTCTTCGTTTTCGGGGCTCACGCAGATCGTGATCGCGGGGCAGGCAAAGCGATCGGCAGCCCGCTGGATCCAAGGGGCGGCGGCGGTTCCGTCGCTGATCAACAGCGTCGCCGCATCCTGTCGCGTCGCCGCGATCGCTTGACGCAGCAACGCAAACCAATCGTGTCGACGGTGTAGATGGCGGCCGATCCGAGAACTGACGACCGCGTAGAGTGGACGCCGCCAACATATGCTGTCGGGAATCCAACAGATGGAATCGCGGGTGCCGTCTGCCGTAGTCTGGCGGATCGCGTCGGGCAATCCCAGCGTAAACCGTCCCCCGGGCAGATGCAGGGCATCGGCCTGGGCGAGACGTTGCAGCGGCTGGGATTCCGCTGCGTTCATCGGATGTTACAACTGGCTTGCGGGTAGCGGCAACAGGTTCCATTTGTGGATCGTGCTAACCGTATTGGCATAACGTTCCTTCTTGCTCAAAACCTTCCAGTCGGGATGGACGCGGAACTTCTTCCAACCTTCGTCTTTGGCTTCTTGGTTGGGATAGACAGTCATGTAAGTCAGGTTGGGGATCTTGTCGCCAACGATCGCTTGACCGAAGAAGATCGGTTGGATTCCGCAGTCCAAGAAGATCGGAACCTCACCCGAATTGAACATCTCCACTTTCAGATCGCCCCGGTGTTCGGTGGCGCTTTCGTAGGTCCGCAGTTCGAAGATCCGTTGATCTTTGTTTTTGCTAAGCTCCGGCTGATTCAAACGGGGTAGCACGTCGAATGCGATCAACAATTCGCTGCGAACGCGATCGAGGATCGGTGTCGACGGTGGAATTTGATTATATTCGGTCGCCGCTTCTGCATAAGCTTTGTCGGCCGCCAGCTTGGCTGGGATTTCGGCAACTTGACCGGCGTTATCGAGCGGGATCAGGACGAACCGCGATTCCTGCTCTTCGCTCGAATCGGTCTTGAACAAACCGACGGGCTCGATTCCCATCCGGTTCAGGGCGGGGGCCAACGCGTCGGAAAGATAGGCGTCCAAGAGCGTCGGGTCGGCGTTCTCTTTCAGCTTGTATTGGCGGATTTCGAAATACTGTTTGCCTTCGACAGCGAAGGATTGCGTCATCATGACACCGGCGATCAGGAGGGAGACGAGAGTTCGGACCATCGGGGAGGGTTCTCCAATAACTGGAATTTTATCAGGTTGGTGAGGCGTGCAGATCGCAGCCGGGGAGCCGATATCATAACACAAGATCACTGCGGCGGATCGCTGTTTTGTTCGCCGCCGATTTGCTCTCCCCGAATCACCTCCGGCTGCAGGTTTGCCGGCAGTTCGGCAGCGATTATCTGCAGCAGCGCAGAGTCGGGCAGGAAGCGACACATAATGTAGTAGCTGCAAGAGAGCCCAACGGCGGCGCCCAGGACGACCTTGATCGCTTCAGCGACAAAGCCCATGAACCCGAGGGATCGCCGGCGACGCAATGTGTCGGCGCGGCCGAGCCGCGGAATTGCGGAGGCATGCCCCGAGCGTGATCCTTCTGCCGGATCGTTGAAGGGGCGACCATGTTGATCGGGATGCGGCGCTGCGTGGTCGTCGAATTCAGCCGGTGATTTCGGCCGCTGGCTGGGACGCACCGGCACAGGCTGCGATGTTGCGATCGGTTGTGGTGGAGCTTGGAGCGGAGTTGGTTTGGGAGGTTGGGCAGCGGAGATCGGTTGCCGATCGGCGGCCACAACGGCTGTCGGATCGATGCGGAAGTGAAGCGTTGGACCGCGCGTCGCCAGGTCGATCGCGGTCTCCGCAACGAGCCAGTGCCGCGTGTCGGGATGGGCTTCGGCGGGGAACAGCTGCCACGGGCCACTGCTCTCGATCAACCAGCGGTTGGCGACGCGGCGGATCACTGCGTGCGTGTCGTAGATTCCATCGAGCGGTGGAACGACAAAGTCGCATCGGCTGGCGCAGCCGATCGTGATTTCGTTTTGCGAGAAGACTTGGCGCTGGCCATTGTCGAGTGAGAGTTCTACAGCCACGATCGAATCAGTCCAAATCGAGGGCGCTGTAGATCTCTTTCATCTTGTCGTTCCAGTCGGTCAACGCGCTGTCGGAGAGGCCGTTCTGTCGTCGAATCTGTAACCGAGCGGTGATGCCAACGCTCGGCAGGCTGGCGGCGACACCTAACATTCCGTCGGCGTCGTATTGGAACTTCACCCAGACCGGCGTTCCGGCGGGCAAGCCGGGGGGCAGATCGTGAACTACACACTTGCCGATCATCGTGGAATTCTGGCCGCTGCTGTCGCCCCCTTCGACCACCTGCACCGCGACGTTGGGCTGCCCGGATTTGTGGGTCTCAAATTGAGCTGTATGCGATGAAGGGAGAGGCGAGTTGCGGGGAATCATCACGCGATTGCGAGGTCGCCCGGTCGCCGTTTCAACTCCCAGCACACCCAGGGCGTGCGAATTGACGTTTGTCACTTGAATCGATTCCGGCTGGCCAGCTTCCCGCGACTTCAAGATCTTGCCGTACAGAGCCGCTCCGTGAGCAACCGCTTCGTCGGCCGAAAGCGATCGATCGGCCGCCCGGCCGCTCTGCTGCTTCAACATCTGGCCAACTTGCGGCATCCGCGTCGAACCGCCAACCAGAAGTACCCGCGTGATCTCGTCCCACCCGAGTCCCGCTTCTTTGATGACTTTGTTGACAGTGAACCGTGTCCGTTCCAACAGATGCGCTGTCAGTTCGTCGAACTCCGCCCGCGTGACAGTTGTCCGCATCACCGCGCCGGCGAATTCGATCAGCACATTGGCCTGCGACCGAGCGCTCAGCGTCCGCTTGGCCTCTTCGGCTTCGCGCATGAACCGCGACATCGCACTTGGATCTTGGCAGGGATCGATAAGATGTTCGTCGGCGAATCGATCGACAAGATGTTTTGCCAAACAGCGATCCCAATCGGTGCCTCCCAGCATCACGTTGCCATCGGTGGCGATCACTTCGTAGTGTTGACCATCGATTCGCATCACCGACACGTCAAACGTGCCGCCGCCGAGATCGTAGACCAGGATCGTTTCAGCTCGCTGCGATTCGCCTTGAGCATTTAAGAAGCCTTCGGAGACACCGTAGGCGATCGCCGCAGCGGTTGGTTCGTTGATCACCGCCAAGACTTCGAGCCCCGCCAGTCGACCGGCGTCTTGAGTGGCGCGGCGTTTGGGTTCGTTGAAGTAGGCCGGCACCGTGATCACCGCTTTGGTGATCGGGCCAATTTTGTCGGCCGCGTCGCGTTTCAACTTCTCCAGGATCAGCGACTGGATCACCTCCGGCGGAAACGATTGGCCGCCAAACGATTTGGAGAACATCGGTTTGCCCATCTCCCGCTTGGCAAACTCCGCCACCTTGTCGGGAAACAACGCCGCCGCCTTGGCCGCCTCTTTGCCGACGACAAACTCGTTTTCTTCAAACAGCACCACGCTGGGAGTTGTCAGGTCTCCCTCGGCATTGGTCACCGTCCGCGGAATCCCCGCAGCGTCGAGATGGGCGACGACGCTGAAAGTGGTTCCCAGGTCGATGCCGACGATATTGTCTGCTTTTTGGTTCAAGTAGGTGCTGCTCGAAAGAAGTGAAACGAACGCCGAAAGAGCCCGTTTCCGTTGTTGAAGTTTGCCCGAGGCGTCAATCTGGTCGACGCAAAATCCCCGCTGGAGCCCTATTGTAACAAGAGGCTCTCAGCGATCGAAGATCCTTTCTCGGGGCGCGTCGGTCGGTTTGATTTCGTTTGCCCGCCTCCCTGCCGCAGCGTTTAGATGACGCAATCGCCGTGGGAAGGCCTGGCGGTGAACGCGCGGGGCGTTGCCGCCGCGGTTAATCGAAAATGCGCTTCATGCCTGTCCCGAACGCGCTTCATTTATCGGCTCAGCCCCGGTTGGGGGCGATCGCATAGAGCCTGCGGCGCCAGCCGCAGGATCGCGTTACCGCGAACGATTCCAAGCCTCAGCAGAGGCGACAGATACGTCGCGTTTAGATGACGCAATCGCCGTGGGAAGGCCTGGCGGTGAACGCGTGGGGCGTTGCCGCCGCGGTTAAACGAAAATGCGCTTCATGCCTGTCCCGCACGCGCTTCATTTATCGGCTCAGCCCCGTTTTGGGGCGATCGCATAAAGCCTGCGGCGCCAGCCGCAGGATCGCGTTGCCGCAAAGGATTCCAAGCCTCGGCAGAGGCGACAGATACGTCGCTACGTGCGTGCTCGCGCTGCTGCGATCAAGGAGCTGAATTGCGGACTGCGCTCGGTTGGCTTTGCCCCGGGCTGGGTGGGACATAGGGATTGACCAGGGCGAGAATCAACGCGACCAGCCCCAGCAGCAGGCAGCTGACTAGCACCGAAAAGCCGACGATGATCCAGTTCTGAGCGTTGCGGTTCGACTTCGGCGTCTCCGCGTCGCGCGAATTGCTTGCGGGCGTCTGGATCGCAAAGTTCTTGGCGTCCGTCGCAGCGCGTGGGCTCAGCGAGCCGAACGGGTTCGTGGGGGCCGACGGACGGACCGGTGGAGCCAGCGTCGGCCGAGCCTGACGCGGCGGTGCAGGTCGGGCTGGAGGAGAGATTGGAGCCGCGGGGGCTGCGGGAACGACTGGTGCCGCCGCGACCGCGACGACGGGAGCAGCCAACGATCGCCGCAACGAAGCGTCGTAGCTCGCCTTCTTCTCAGGATTCAGCAGGATCAGCCGAGCCGCGGAGACCTCGTTCATCAACTTTTCGGCTTGTTCGGCGTGCTCTCCCGTCGAACAGCCATGCAGATACGTCATCCGCTGTTCGAACCCAGCATCGATCGTCTCGACGCTGGATTCGAACAGCTCGATGCCCAGCAAGCGGTAGTGATTGGCTGGCTGTTCCTGCGGCGGAATGCCAAACCAAGTCTGCAGCGAATCGAACATGGCTCTCGTAAAATGTGCCCCCCGACCGAACCAACGCAACCCATGCGCGATTCTCGAATCGGATTATCCTGCAGCAAGTGTAGACGTCAAAGGGGTGGGGACTCGCGGCGAGCCTGCGACGGCGTTGTTCCCGCTGAAACGCCTGTCGATGCTCTTCCTGCGGTCATACCTGATTAATTGCGAACGTCGCGTGGCACGCCTAGACAGATCCGAAACCCGTCGCGGGAGTCACCGTAGGCGGGACCTTGCAGTCCCAGTCGAACGGCGCAGCGAGCGTTGCCGGGGACATCGAAATAATTGCCACCGCGACAGACCGGACGGTAGTTCGAATCGGTCACGTACAGCTGCTCATGCCCGCCCTGGGGATCGAAATGATCCAAGACGATCTCCCAAACGCCACCACACATATCGGCCAGCCCGAAACCATTGCGGCCCTGCGGGCCGTAGTGGTCGACCGGCGAGACGAACGCGAAACCGTCGCTCCACGGTGCGTTCGCCAGCGGCCAGATCTTGTTTCGCCCCGGCAGGAAATCGACAGCGGAAATGTTCAACCGCCCTTCGCCTTCTTTCAAATCATTGCCCCACCAGAAATAAGTGCTTTCGCGGCCACCGCGACAGGCATAAGCCCATTCCGCTTCGGTCGGCAGGCGGTATTCGAGCCCCTTCGGCAAGCGGCCGGCCATCCGTTCTCGTTCGGTCAACCAAGCACAGAACGCGCGGCCATCGTTCCAGCTGACGCAGACGACGGGATAGACGCTGCGTAGCGGAAAACCAAAACCGGGATCGCGCCAACTCTTCCCCGGGCTGGGGATCCACGGATGAGGCGGGGCGATCGCGGAGATCTCCCACTCGGGATCAAAGCAATGCGGCTGGCCTCCCGGCTTTTCCGCATCGGTCACATATCCCGATTCATCGGCGAAGCGGCGGAACTGCCCCACGCTGACCTCGGTCCGTCCCATCCAGAACCCGTCGGCAACTCGCATCGCCCGCGGTTGCTCCCCTTCATAGGACTCGCGTTCGGTTCCCGGCGTCGCGCCGCCTTCGATGCCCGTCGCCCACGCTCGCTCCTCCGCCGTGCTGCCCATCTTGAATTCGCCCGCGGGAATGAACACCAGCTCCAGATCGACCGCGTCGCCAAGATCGACAATCCGTGTTGCGCCCTGCACCGGATCTTCCGCCAGCCCTCGGTTGACCGCCCCGGTCAACAAAAGAGCAACAGCGGCAACGGGTACCCAAACATTTCTGAAATCCGACATCGTTCACGGCTCGCATGAGGTGGGGACGCATCTAAATAAAGGGCTGAGTTTAGCCGATTCCAACGCCCCGAGCTTGCCCGCGGCGTGTAAAACGTGCAATCCGACATCGCGGTGACTAATTTTCCCAAAAAACGGGTGTCACGGGTAACCTCACCGCCGGTGCTGCCATAATCTACTGATGACCGATCCCACCCCCTCCAACGACGCCCACCTTGAAGACGCGCTTCGCCGCACCCGCGATGGCGACAAGGCTGCTTTCGAAACCGTGATTCGCCGGTTTGAGAAGCCGCTGCGCAGTTGGTTGGCTGGCCACGTGCCCCCCGGTATCGATGTCGACGAAGTGGCCCAGCGAACGTTTGTCGCCGCCTATTGCCGGCTGTCCGATTACCAACCCGGCACGCAATTCGCCGCTTGGCTGTTCACAATCGCCCGATTCCAGCTTCGCACCGAAACCACTCGGCTGCGGCGGATCGCCGATTACCATTCGCGTTACGGGCCCGATCTACTGCAACGCGAATTGGATCGCCGCAGCGAGGAAGCTCCCCAGCGGTGGGACACGCGTTTGGATAGCTTGCACCTTTGCCTGGATGCGCTGAGCGAACCGCTCCGCCGTTTCGTCGACTGGCGGTACGAAGAAGAAATCCCGCTCGAGGAGATGGCTGCCCGCTGCGGCCGCTCGGTCGCAGCAGTCAAAAAACAACTTTGGAAGGCTCGCCAGGCGCTCCAACAATGCGTGGAAACGCGACTGGCGCGGGCCGATGGAGGTCTGCAATGAACGCTTTCGATCGTTTTGCCCAGCTCTGGACCGACTATCTCGAAGGCGAACTCGACGAGCAAGGTCTGGCCGAGCTTCGCCAGTTGATGGCGGAAGATCCGCAGCGAGTGACGTTGGCGGCTGACATGTTTCAGACGCATCGTTTGTTAGCGTTGGCGGTCGACGAATCCAAATCGCGACAAGATCAGTTTGTCCGCGAAGCGATGTCGCGACTGCCCGACAATCAGGATGCCTTCGTCCGTCGCGTGATGTCCAACATGGAACCCGATCCGACGACGTCTGCGACGCCGCCGAAGCGAAACGCGTTTCGTACGAAAGCCGCCGCGATTGGAATCGCCGCCGCCATCATGTTGGCCGCTGTGGCAGCGTTTTACTTCGGAAATCCAACTCAACCGCAGATCGCTCACGAAACCGAGAGCCAGTCCATCGGCAGCGCGACGGCGGCAGCGGATGTTCGTTTGGCGAGCAATTCTAATGCAAAGTTCTTCGGTGAACTGTCGCCTCCCGTGGGAGCGGTGCTTGCTGGCGAGCGGGATTATGTGCTGATGAGCGGAATGATCGAGGTTGCCTTCCCGGCCGGCGCGTCGGCAATCCTGGAGGGCCCGGCGGTCTTTCGAGTGATGTCCGACGAATGCCTCGCCTTGGATGTGGGGAGTTGTTCGGTCCACGCCCCCGACGGCGCCGAAGGCTTTCGCGTGGAGACACCCGCGACGCGTGTGGTCGATCGTGGGACGCGGTTCTCGGTGAACGTTTCGGAGACGAGCGAGACCGAGGTGCAAGTGATCGAAGGAGCGGCGGACATCTACGACATCGGTGGCGATGGCGAACCGATGCCCGATCGCGATCCGACGATCCGCATGACCGACGGCGACGCTCAAAAATTCAGCCGCGGCCAAGCCTTTGCCGGCGGTGCGATTCCGTTTGATGCCAGTCGCTATCGCAGCCGATTGCCCGATCGCATTATCGCTTACGAAACAACGACAGCCGACGAAGATGGAGGGGCTGAAAATCTGACCGGCGTCACGTTGCAGCGCGGTGGCCGCGTCGTGACCGTGCCGGTGGAAGATCTGATTCCGATTCGCGTTGCGTCGTTTAAAGCGACCGAACCGGGGCCGCTTTTTGTTAGCACCGGCCAGACGCTTCCCGACGGACGGATCGTCACCTCTTCGGATCGCAGCCTGGTCACCGGCGCGATCAATCCCGGCGGAAGCCGCGAACCGCTGACGACCGATCCCGTGTTGAGCGGCCCCTCCGCCACGCCTGGAATGGCGATCAAGTTCGCCAGCCCGGTCGAAAACGGTCCCGGCCCCGACGTCGTGCTCTTCGATCTGCAAACGTTTTCCAACCCGCCCGACGGCGATGCCTTTCACGTCAGCCCGCTTCGATTTCGCGAGGGACTGCGATCGCATTCGATCCGCGTTTACGACCTGACGATGGAATCGCCCAACGCGCGCGATCTGACCGCCTTCTACATTCATCAGTTCGCCAATCCGGTCGATTCGATCGCAGACCTGCAGACGCAGGAGTGCTTCCCCAATGGCAAAGTGCTCAAATTCCGCGGCTTGGCCGTCGGCATCGATCTGTCCGATTTGGGCTACGCCGATGGTCAGCGCGTCGACGGCCTGTTCATTCAAGATGCGATGGACGACAGCCACCATGTCGATCCCGTTTTCATTGGAGGCCTGCCAGCGATGGCGAAACTCTCAGGAGAGACTCCATGATTTCCCCTTTTATCCCTTTGCTCAACCTACCTGCTCGCAGTGCATGCCTGCACGGAGTTCACTTTCCAATGCACCGATTCCTCCCCTCCCTACTCGCTCTCTTATTTGTCATCGCAACGGCCAGTCGCTCACCGGGTGATTCTCCGCTGGTCGCGCGCTGGGACTTTGGCAGCGAAGAAGCGACGCCGATGAAAGCTCGCGGCAATCTCCAACGCGACCAGGCCGGCCCGCGGCCGCCGGAGTTCCCCGATTTGGACGCCAGCAACACCGCGGTCCGTTTCGATGGGGGCTACTTCAGCATTCCCGACGCGGGAGCCGACAGCGAGTTCGACTTCACCAACGGCGAAGCGATCACGCTGGAAGCTTGGGTCAGTCCGATCGGCGGGATTACTGGTTCGCCGCACGTGGTGATCGGCAAGGGGCGGACCGGTTCTCCGAAATTCGCTCGCGACAACCAGAACTGGGCGTTGCGTTTGGCGGGCAAGGCCAACGAGGCGAAAATCAATTTCCTGTTCGCGTCGAAGTTGACCGGCAGCGGGCGGCATTGGCATCGTTGGACGTCGAAGCAGAGTTTCCGGACGAACACCGGTTGGTATCACATCGCGATCTCCTATCGTTTCGGCGATCCGGGTTCGATCCGCGGTTACATCAATGGAGAACCGACGACGGGGAGCTGGGATATGGGCGGAGCGACCAAGTTGGCGCCGGTGGTCGACGACGATGAGATCCGCATCGGCAGCGGTTTTAAAGGGCTGATCGATGCGGTTGCGGTCCATCGCGAAGTGTTGGACGAAAAAGTCGTGGCGGCTCGCTTCCGCCGCGTTGGTGAAGCTCGCATCGCCCGACTGCAACCCGAAGTCATGCCGCAGTTGCAAGGTCTTCCCGAGGGCCGCGTGATGTTCCAAATTTCCGGCGGCTTGCCGTCGCGAGAGCGGTGGTTGTATGAAGGCGAGGAATGGCCGGCCGAATCGATGCGTTGGAGCGGGGACGAATTCCTGTTGTCGCGGCTTCCGATGGAATACGACAGCTGGGGCATCCGGTCCAGCTGGAAGGCACCGCTGTTGTTGCGGATGGCCGCCGACGTCGATCTGCCAGCGGGAACGCATCAGTTTTTGATGCGGGTTCGCGATCAAGCGCGATTGTGGGTCGACGGCCAATTGGTTGCGAAGACGAAATCGTCGACGGGGCGTCCGCCCGATGGCGAAGAGCCGATGCAGCCGCTGACTCAGCCGCCGCTGCCCGGACATCGACTGCCAGGTTACCGCCAGCAGGAGGTTGTTGGCGAAGCGACGATCGCGACCGAAGGGGACAGCGAAACGCGTCGCTGCCGCGTCGTCTTGGAACTGGTCGTCGGTGGTCCCGGCCGCCGGACCGAAACGGGAGAGATCTGCGTTGCGATGCTCTCTCCCGACGGCAAGCGGTATGACCTGCTCGGTGCCGACGACACACGATTGCCACTGACCGACGCGGCCGTTGTGCCAGCGATCGACCGAATCGAACAACAACTCGTCCAACTGGACGACCAGCGGCGGCGTGCCGCTGCAGCGTCTGAAGATCCGTATTGGGATCGGCGTCACGAAATCGCTCGGCAATGGGCGGCTGAAAATCCTGCCGACGTGGATGTGGCGGTGCAGGCTGCCGACGCTGAAAATCCGATCGACAGGTTTATCGCCGCAAAGATCGCAGGCGCCGTCGCTGCATCGGCGGACACCGATCCGAAGCAAGCCGAACATTTTCATGGCAAAGTTTTGCCGCTGTTGCGGGAGCAGTGCTTCCGATGTCACGGCGAGAAGAGCAAAGGGGATCTGAAGCTGAACTCGCGCGAAGCGGCGTTGAAGGCGGGCGAATCGGAGATCCCCGCGGTGGTGCCGGGCGATCTCGATGCCAGCGAATTGATTTCGCAAATTCGCAGCGGCGCGATGCCGCCGACCGACGATGGACTCTCCGAACCACAGATCGAACTACTGGAGCAATGGGTTCGCGACGGAGCGGTTTGGCCCGCGCCGCCGCTGGCTGACGCCGATGTCGC
This sequence comes from Rosistilla ulvae, assembly GCF_007741475.1. Classification (NCBI taxonomy): domain Bacteria; kingdom Pseudomonadati; phylum Planctomycetota; class Planctomycetia; order Pirellulales; family Pirellulaceae; genus Rosistilla; species Rosistilla ulvae. Next base: position 6,350,189 of record NZ_CP036261.1, read on the forward strand.
GTTGGCGGCGGTCGTCGACGACCAAGCGTTTCTCCGGCGGATCTATCTCGATACCGTGGGCGTTCCGCCGACGTTCGCTGAAGCCCAGGCGTTTCTCGCCGATTCGCATCCCGACAAGCGCACGCGACTGATCGACAGCTTGCTGGACGATCCGCGATACGCCGACCATTGGATGAGTTTCTGGCTCGACGCGCTCGCCGAAAACCCGTCGCTGCTGAACGCATCGCTCAACAGCACCGGACCGTTTCGTTGGTTCGTGTACGAAGCGTTGCGAGACGACAAGCCGCTGGATCGGATGGTGACCGAGCTGTTGATGCTGCGAGGCGGAGCTGCCGAAGGGGGAAGTGCCGGGTTTGGCATCGCCGCCGAAAACGATGCTCCGATGGCGGCCAAAGGTCACATCATCGCATCGGCCTTCCTGGGGATCGAACTGCAATGCGCCCGCTGTCACGATTCTCCCTACCACAGCACTTCGCAACGCGATCTCTACTCGCTGGCCGCGATGATGGGGCGGAAATCGGTCACTGTGCCGAAGACCAGTCGCGTGCCGGATGCGTTTTTTGAAAGCCAAAAAGATCGCGTTTCGCTGATCCAAGTGACGCTGAAGCCGGACGAACCTGTCACTGCCGAGTGGCCTTTCGCAGCGGCGACCGGCGCCGTCGATGGTCCCGAGATCGATGCGTTGATGATGAAGCCGTCCGATACGCGGGAACGTCTGGCCGCTCTGATCACCACGCCGCAAAACACGCGGTTCACCGAAGTGATCGTCAATCGGATCTGGAAGCAATTGATCGGTGCCGGCTTGGTCGAACCGGTCCACGATTGGGAGGGGAGCATCGCGAGCCATCCCGACCTGCTGCAGTGGCTCGCTCGCGAACTGGTCTCCAGCGGTTACGACACCCGGCACATCGTGCGGTTGATCGCAACGTCGGAGACTTACCAACGGGCGGCGACGGGAAAGAATCTCGACGCGTCGGCTGAGTTGCGATTTTTTAATGCGACCGAGCGACGTCGATTGACTGCGGAGCAAGTTGTCGATTCGCTGCATCAAGCGACCGGACGCAAGATCGATGTCGAGCCGTTGACCTTCGTGCACGACGGCCGCGTCCTGTTGGGCAGCCGGCAAACGCTGGGCAGCCCGAGCCGTGCGTGGATGTTTGGCGATCTGAAGAACGAACGCGATCGCCCCAGTTTGTCGCTCCCCAAGGCGCGGGCTGTCGTCGACGTGCTGGAAGCCTTCGGTTGGACCGGAGCCCGGCAGATGCCGATCGTCGACCGCGAGACCGATCCCAACGTCTTGCAGCCTGGCATCCTCGCCAACGGTACACTTTCGATGAACCTAACGCGGGCCGCCTACCAAAGCGATTTGGCGGAACTGGCAATCGAAGCCGATTCCCCGGACCAGCTTGTCGAGACGTTGTTCCTGCGATTTTTATGTCGCACGCCAACCGATGCCGAACGCCAAGCGTTCACCTTGGCGTTGGCCGATGGCTTCGACGCGCGGATCGTCCCGGACGACAAGGTCGTGATGCCCGAGCCGCCACCGCGGCTGCAACAGGTGACGTGGTTTAACCATCTGCGTCCAAAGGCAAATGAAATTCAAGTTGAAATGGAACGCCGCGCAAACGCGGGCCCAACCCCCGACCCCCGGCTGCAAGCAGATTGGCGAGAGGTCTACGAAGACATCGTCTGGAGCCTGGTAAACCACCGTGAATTTGTTTGGATTCCGTAACGGAGAGACTCTTATGAAATCATCTATCACTCGCCGCGACCTGTTGAGTGCAGGTGCGCTGGCCGCGGGCGGAATCGCCCTGCCACGATCGGCCTCCGCCGAATCCGCTCACCCGTCGCTGATGGGCCAAGCCGAGCATGTGATCTCGATCTGGCTCGGTGGCGGAATGGGACAGATCGACACGTTCGATCCGAAACGCAAAGGGGATCCGGCCAACCGGAAAGCCGGCGCCTATTACGACTCGATCGATACCGCCGTCGACGACGTGCAGGTTTGCGAGCATCTGTCGCAGATGGCTCCGTTGATGGATCGCGTGACGGCGGTCCGCAGCGTGTATCATGAAATGATCGATGAACATGCCGCTGCGACCAATCGGATGCACACCGGCCGACCGATCAGCGGTACGATCTCCTATCCGTCGATCGGATCGATCATCGCGAACCAACGCGGCGCGGCCAATGACATCGCCCCGCCGTACGTTCTGATCGGATATCCCAACGTCACGCGAGGTCCTGGTTTTCTTGGTGCCCGCGACAGCTATCTCTATCTGACCGACACCAATCGCGGACCGGCGGGACTGAGTCGTGCCGACGGCATCACGTCGGATCGGCAATCGCGACGCGAACGCTTTTTGGCGACGCTGCAACAAAACGGTGCGGCGGTGGCGGAACAGCGACTGACCGACTACGACGCAGCGATTCAACAGAGCTTGAAGCTGAGCGGTCCAGAATTCACGCGCGTCTTCGATCTCGATAACGAACCGGACGATCTGCGTCAGCGTTACGGAGGGGAGTTTGGGCAGCGATGTCTGCTGAGTCGCCGGCTGGTCGAGCGAGGCGTCCGGTTTATCGAAGTCTCTCACAATCTGAACTTCTTAAACGGTGCGGGCTGGGATGTGCACAACGCGGGGATCCTGCAACAGCACAAACTGATTCAGGAGATGGACACCGCCGTCTCGACGCTGATCCTGGACCTGGAAGAAAAGAAGCTGTTGGACAAAACGTTGATCGTGATCACCAGCGAATTCGGCCGGCCGCCGGAGTTTGATAGCGGTGGCGGTCGCGGCCACCAAGGGCGTGCGTTTACGTGCGTCTTGGCCGGCGGCGGCTTGGCTCATCAAGGCGCCTGGGGCGAAACCGACGAACTCTCTAAGAAGATCGTCTCCGACCCGGTCGGCGTCCCCGACTTCTTCGCTACGATCTGCGCCACCGTCGGGATCGATTGGACGAAGAACCTGTACGCCGGCGACCGCCCGGTCCCGATCACCGATCGCGGGGAACCGATCGCCAAGCTTCTACAAAGCTAGCGTTTCGATTTGCATCTGCCCGATTCAGTTGCCGCCGACGAAACGTCGGCGGCTGATGTCTCTCTCAGAGACGGACATAACACTTCTGGTTGGGTCGACACCTCCATCGCCCGCGTGTGCCGGCCTCCGGCCTTTGTTTTGGGGGGCTGCTGTGGACCGGAGGCTTACGCCTCCGGCAGTTCCTGTGTCGGCCTCCGGCCTAAGAAGCGGATGCTCGCTTGCTGGTCGCTGGTTTCTTTTTGCGTTTGGCACGCAGGTTGCAACTATTCTCTTTCCAGATGGCGGTTGGGGAATGTCCAAGCCGATTTGAAAAATTTACAAATCGGATGGGTGCTAATTTCCTAACGATTCTCTGGGCTGAGAGGCCGGGAGAATCAAACGGGTTGGTAGTCAGGCCTGTACGGGGTTTGTAACGTTTACCGCCCGAATCGACATTTTTACATCGGCGTTGCGGACACGAAGCGGTTCGCCACCCGAGATGTGAAAACTTTTCTGCTTATCTTTTCTAACTCAATTGCTTCGATGCAAAGGAGAGGCCATGGACGGCACTCTGGTAATGGCTGGTGGTGCGCTCGCGTTGTCTGCTGCGGGTATCGCCGAATCTTGGTGGCACAACCACAACCTTCATAAGATCCCGGTACGGATTCATGTTAATGGGACGCGTGGGAAGTCGAGTGTTACGCGCTTAATTGCCGCGGGTTTGCGAGCTGGCGGAATTCGGACGTGTGCCAAGACAACCGGTACCGTGCCGCGGATGATCTTCCCCGACGGCAGCGAAGCATCGGTCTTTCGTCCCTCCCGAGCCAACGTGATCGAACAGCGACGGGTCGTCCGCGCGGCCGCTCGATTGGGAGCCGAAGCGCTGGTCGTCGAGTGCATGGCGCTGCAACCTCAGCTGCAATCGCTGTGTGAATTGCAGTTGATCCAATCGACTCACGGCGTGATCACCAACGCCCGCGCCGATCACTTGGACGTGATGGGGCCCGACGTTCGCGGCGTCGCTCGCGCCCTGGCGGGGACGGTTCCTGTCGGCGGAACGATGTATACCGCCGAACAGCGGCAGATGCCGCGCGACGTGATCGCCGACGCGGCGAAGGACCGCGGATCGAAGATGGTTTCGATTCTGGACGACAGCGTCGCCGAGGTCACTTGGGATGAACTAGCCGGGTTTTCTCATATCGAACACCCCGACAACTTGGCTCTCGCGCTGCGGATCTGCAGCGATCTGGGAGTCGACCGCCAGACGGCGCTGCGAGGGATGTGGGCTGCCGACGCCGATCCGGGCGTGATGCGACTGTATCGGATCGCCGATCCGGAGCGTGAGATGGTCTTTGTCAACGGATTCGCAGCGAACGATCCCGAATCGACCGGGCACAGCTGGAACACGTTGGTCGACCGCTACGAAAAGGTCGAGCGGCGGATCGCATTGTTCAATTGCCGCGAGGATCGGATCGATCGCTCGATTCAGTTGGCCGATGCCTGCGTTCGCTGGCGACCCGCCGACCATTACATCCTTTCGGGAACGGGAACCGAGACGTTTGCTCGCCGCGCGATCCAGAAAGGACTCTCCAAAGATCGATTGACCTGTGCGGAACATCAACCCGCGGCGCGGATCGTCGAATTGATGCAGGGCCAATCGGGGCGCAGTTCGATGGTCATGGGGATGGGGAACATCGCCGGGCCTGGAATGGATCTGTTGAATTACTTCCAACAGGCCCAAGATTCGAATCGCTGTGAAACCCAAGAACCCCAACTGCAGGAGGCCGCGTAATGGATGCCACTTTGCTTGCAATTGCTATCGGTTTGGTCGTCAGCCTGTTGGTGACCGAGGTCTTCGGTTTGAGTGTCGGCGGGATGATTGTCCCCGGATACATCGCGATGTCGATGCATCATCCGGTCGCCGTGGTGATGACGATCGCCGCGGCGGTTGTGACCTGGGGAATCATTCGCCAGGTCTCCCGGTGGGTGATCTTGTACGGCCGCCGACGGGTCGTGTTGACGATGCTGTTTGGGTTTGTCGTCGGAACAATGTTCCGTTTGCTGGCGACAAGTCTGGCCGGAGTGCCGGCCGAAGAGGCGTTGAACCCCGTGGTGATGATCGGTTTCATCATCCCCGGCCTGATCGCGCTTTGGTTTGAACGCCAAGGATTTATTGAAACGCTGTCCCCGATGATGTCGGCGGCGGTGTTGGTTCGTTTGACCTTGATCACCATCGGCGTGGAGAACTTCTCATGAATCGGCAATCGTTCCTCAAGATGAATCGAACGCAACCCTTCCAGGTGATGTATTGGCGTCCCAAGCAGATCTCGCGGCGGTGGCTGTGGGCCGGCATGCTCGCGTCGCTGGCCGGTTTGCTAGCTGTCGAGTTGTGGCCTCAGCAAGTCGCCGCGCCGTCGTCTGAATTAACAGCCGCTGCGGAAATGGCGGACGAAGCGCTCCGCCATATCAAGGATCTTCGGATCGCGCAGGGGCATCGGGCGTTGCCCAAGCTGGACCCGAGCGGATCGCATCTGATCGGCCCATCGATGTCGATGGTCACCAGTAAGCTAGGTTCTTTGGAATCGAAGCAGACTTCGATCAACCCGAACCTCGCGGCAGTGGTCGTCCGCTGGTTGGAGCAGGCGGGCGTCGAGACAGGGGATTCGATCGCGATCGGGGCCAGCGGATCTTGGCCGGCGCTGAACATCGCGGTTTATGCCGCTGCCGAAACGCTGCAGCTGAAGCCGACGATCGTACTGTCGGTGGCATCGAGCCAATACGGCGCGAACTCCCCCGACATGATGTGGATCGATATGGAACGTCAACTCCGCGATGCCGGGATTTTTCCGGAGTCCTTCGCCGCGAAGAGCGCTTCGTTGGGAGGGCTGTTCGACCGCGCGGCCGGGATGACCGAACCAACGCGTGAGATGTTGGAATTGGCTGCGACCCGCAACGGCATCCCCGTCTTGGACGTCGCCGACATCGAAGATTCGGTTGGTCAGCGGATGGAGATCTATCAAAACGCCAGCTCCGATCAACCGTATGCCGCCTACATCAATGTTGGTGGCGGATCAGCTTCGATCGGCGGCACCGCCGGGAACGCCTGTTTCAGCGCTGGCGTGCATCGATCGACTCCAAGCGATCAAGAGGTCCCCGACTGTGTCGCTTCGCGAATGCTCACCCAAGGCATCCCGATTGTAAACGTCGTCGATGCAAAACAGATCGCGGAGTCCTACGGATTGGCGATCGCCCCGGCACAGATGCCGCGCGTCGGCCAGGGCTCGCTCTTCAGCCACATGACATACCGCCGCCCGTTGGCAGCGGCATTGATCTGCATGACTTGGGTTTGGATGTCGGTCACGGTCTTTCCACGCTGGTACCTGCGGACGGTACTCAAGCTGCGACGCTTGGTCCGCCGTCCCAATGCATCGACTAACGCTCTGCCAAAACAGGTGGAATGGATGGTGTAGGGGGGAGTGCCCGCGAAAACCATGATAGGTAGAGGTATCTGTCGCCCCTACCGGGGCTGCCGTCGGATGACGCTTCGAAAGTTCCTGCGGCTGGCGCCGCAGGCTTTATGCGGCCGCCGCCTCTGCGGCTACACTGCCAGCCGGGCGCTAGGAGTATCAATCCCCACACCGAAGCGGGCGGCTGGCGCCTCCGCGGCGAGCCTACCGGTTGGACGCCAGGAGAATCGATCAATACACCGAGGCGGGTGGCTCGCGCCAGGTGACGGATTCAACTCGGGGAACTGAGTCGAATCGGTGCCAATGCGGAGAGCGCCGAAGCGAAACTCATCAAGCGAAAAAAGGATGCGTTCCAAATTAGCTGGAACGCACCCTCTTCTATATTAGATGTCGGTCGAACGAACGCGGCGAACCGCGATTGTGACGACGCTGGTTGGGCGAACTATTTCAATTCGACGCTACCGCCAGCTTCTTCGACTTCTGCCTTGACCTTCTCGGCATCTTCCTTCGAGACGGCTTCTTTCAGAGTTGCAGGGCAGCTCTCGACCATCTTCTTGGCGTCCATCAGCGAAGCGCCGGTCAGGTTCTTAACAACCTTAACGACGTTCAACTTCTTGTCGCCGAATCCGGTCAGAACGACGTCGAATTCAGTCTTCTCTGCTTCAGCAGCAGGACCGTCGGTTGGAGCAGCCATCATGACAGCGCCACCACCGGAAGCTGGCTCGATGCCGTGCTCGTCCTTCAGGTAATCGCTCAATTCTTTGGCTTGCTTGAGGGTCAGTTGAGCGATCTTATCGCCCATTTCTTTAGTTTCGGCGCTGACTTCAGCTACTGCGGTGTCTTCCGACATGGGTATTCTTTCCTATTCAAAAAGGCGGATGAATTGTGAGACGAGCACCATCAAATGCCCGCCTTTTCAACCTCCCACAACACCGCCTCGCGACGGGTGAGGTACACAACGTAAGGGTTATTTAAAACAGACACCCGGTAGGTGGCTGGGTTACTTTCCTGCGGGATCGCGTTGATGGCATCCCGGACCAAACCGCGAAGGCCTCGTCAAAGGCCGTCGCAATACGACTACTCTTCCTCTTCGGAAATCTTCTTGATTTGGCCGTTGAGCGTCTTGCCAGGGCCAAGCAAAGCGGCGGACAGGTTTGCACCTGGGCCGAGGATTTGGCCGACAAGCATCGAGATCTGCTCTTCGCGACTCGGCCACTTGCTGACTGCTTTGAGCCCATCGGGGTCCAACGCTTCGCCGTCCATCACGCCGCCGGTGGCGACGAACTTTCCGAACTTCTCGCTATCTTTGTCTAGCCGAACGACTTCTTTGACGAGCGAGATGAAATCGCTGCCGCCGAAGCAAACGGCCAACGAACCGGCCGCACCTTCGAACATCGGGCTCAAGGAGGTGCCCTCGGTAGCCTTGCGAGCCAAGGAGTTTTTGATCACCAACATGGAGATCTCTTTCTGCCTCAGTTCGGCGCGAAGCTCGCACGTCGTGTTGGCGTCCATCCCAACCGTACTTACGATCACTGCGTCCTCGACACCATCAAGACGATTCTTGATGTCGCGAGTTACTAATTCTTTGACGAACTTACTCATATTTCTGTCTCACTTGCAGCTTGGGCACCACCGAAGCGGTATCACAAACCGGATTGCGAATTTTATATTTGACGCATCCAAAGCCCTACGCTCTGGAAGACCAATCGTGTGTCGATTGCGAATTAACCGGCTACGCGAACGCTAGGGCTCATCGTCGCGGCAATTGCAATCCCTTTCAGATAGGTCCCTTTGACCGATTGTGGCTTCATACCCACAACCAGATCGATGAACGCCTGAATGTTTTCGGACAGCTTGTCGGCTTCAAAGCTCAACTTTCCAACAACCGCGTGAACGTTGCCGCCCTTGTCGTTGCGGAATTCGACCTTACCCGCTTTGTATTCGGCGACAACTTTCCCGGCATCGGGGGTGACGGTTCCGGCGCGAGGGGCAGGCATCAAACCGCGAGGTCCGAGGACGCGCCCCAGTGGTCCCACAACACCCATCATGTCGGGAGTCGCAATGCAGACGTCGAAATCGGTCCAACCATCCTTAATTCGCTTCGCCAAGTCTTCTTGTCCGACTTCATCGGCACCGGCAGCTTTGGCAGCTTCAGCCGCTTCGCCCTTGGCGAAAACGACAACGCGTTGCGTACGGCCGATACCATGAGGCAGGACCAGGCTGCCGCGAATGATCTGATCGGCTTGGTTCGGATCGATACCGAGCCGCATGTGAATTTCGACCGTCTGATCGAACTTCGTTGTGTTGAATTCTTTCAGCGAGACAACTGCCTCGCTCAGTGGCTTTGGTTCCGCCGACGCTTTGGCGGCCATCGCACGATAACGCTTTGATTGCTGTGGCATATTTGGTTTATTCCTTGAGTGTCCATGGTTCATGGTCGCGTGATTGATTCGCGACCGCTGGCAGACGGCACTTCGCGGAACACCGCAAAGCTGAATGCCGGGGTCACAATGGTGCGACTTAACCTACGACGTCGATTCCCATGCTTCGCGCGGTCCCTTCGATCATGCGGATCGCATGTTCGATGTCACGTGCGTTGAGATCGGCCATCTTCTTTTCGGCGATCTCTTGGCATTGAGCGCGAGAGACGGTTGCGACCTTGTCTTTATGAGGCTCACCGGAACCTTTGGCGATTCCAGCAGTCTGCTTCAACAAAGATGCCGCGGGTGGGCTCTTTGTGACAAAGTCGAAGCTGCGATCGTTGTATACAGAAACGATCACCGGGATCGGGGTACCTGCGTACTCCTTGGTGCGATCATTAAACGCTTGAACGAACTGCCCAAGGTTTACACCAAACTTACCAAGCGACGTACCCACGGGAGGTGCGGGAGTCGCTTGTCCACCAGGCACTTGGAATTTAGCCTGGCCAACAAGTTGCTTTGCCATTTCTATTGTCTACTTTCTCGAGGCGGTCAATCGCGGCTGTACTCGGTTTACGTCACCGACTTCAACCTGCCGCCAGGAATGTCTTTCTATGGGATCTGACCACGCCAACCGAACATCGTTGGAGCGAGAACGCTCCCATCGGCGACGTACACAAATCTGCGAGCGGATACTAGAGCGGTTCGACCTGCCAATGGTCAAGCTCTACTGGCACGGATCGGCCAAAAATATTGATATTAACTGAGATGCGACCGTTTGCCTCATCCAGTTTTTCAACTTCGCCTTCTTGGTTCTGGAAGTTTCCTTCCTTGACCCGTACCCGCTCGCCGACTTTAAACGGTATCGACGTCTTGAGCTGCTTCTCGCCATCTTCACCATCTTGATTCGAGGTGATCACTCGCTCGACTTCGGCGGGGTCCATCGGAGCAGGCTTGCCCGCGGTTCCCGTGAAATCGCTGACGCCGGTGGTGTCGCGAATCAAGAACCAGGTGTCGTCATTGACGTGCATGTAGATCATCAAGTAGCCCGGGTAGAGCTTGCGTTTGACAATCTTGCGTTTGCCGCTGCGGTTGAATTCGACGATGTCTTCGGTTGGCACCAAGACTTCGCCAAAATAGCCTTCCATGCCCGACATGTTGATCTGTTTGATGATCGCGTCGCGGACGGTCTCTTCGCGATTGAAGGCGACCTTCAGGATGTACCATTCTTTGGGGGCTTCTTCAGCGTCGAGAATTTCTTCTTCGACCTCGACCTCTGGCTTTTTGATCCGCCGCGTCGGCGGTTCAAAATCATCTTCCAGGATCGGATCGACTGCCGGTTCGGTCGCCGCGTTCGTTTTATCGACAGCTTCGCCCGAGGCGAGTTCTTCCGTTACGCTGACCTCGGATTTCCGGGGCGTATCGGCTGAGCCTTCTGCGTTTTCGGGGTTCGCAGCGGTATCGAGTTGTTCGTCCTGTTCGCGTTTGTCTTCGCCGTCCACCGCAGTTCAGCCTTTCTTATTAGCCCCAGGCTATTTCGCCTGGAGCTCTATCTATGTTTGCAATTTCGTTAAGCGGCAACGCCGATAAATTCGAAAATTGCCCGCCAGATGATGTCGAAGGTAAACAGCGACATCGCCAGGAAAAAAATCGTGAAGATCACGACGATCGACGCGCGAACCAGTTCCGCCTTGCTAGGCCAGGAAACCTTATTCATTTCCGCTTCGACAGCGATCAGGAAGTCGGCAAACCGGGGCCAGTTGACCAGGCGGAATGCGATCCAGAATCCAAGCAAGCAAGCGACTCCTGGAATCGCAAGTTCAAGCATCGCAGACTCTTCGTTGAAGAATCCAGTCAGGGAATCGTAGAGGCTTTTGCAGCCTAGGGCGACGATTACCCAGAACGCCAGGCAGGTCATCTGCCGGACTAATCGGCCCTGATTGCGTTTATAAACCTGGCCTTTGAACAGTTCAGGCAACAACGGGGCGGTTGAATTTCCGGCTACTTCCGTGGACATCCGGGCGAACTCCCGACGAATCGTGTATCGATGTTTTTTTCTTTTCGGCTGTGACTACGTCTGCCACCGCGCTACCAATCAATAGACAAGTCAAGCTGCAAAGCTTGCAAGCCAAGGTCGCTGCGACATCTGGCGGCCCCGAATCGCTGGCCGCGTTGCAGTCTTTCACCTTTAAAGCAAGTGCTAGCAGGGGAGGCGGGACTTGAACTCGCAACCCCTGGTTTTGGAAACCAGTGCTCTAACCAATTGAGCTACTCCCCTAGCAATGCAGACCGGGGCTTCGAAAAGCGGTCCACATAAAACTAAGTGGCAACGGCGATGGTTTGGCATCGCATTGCCACTTAGCATGATCTTCATTTATCGCTCACACGTCAACCAGTTGGCTTTGTGATTGCGACTTGCCGAATTAGGCAAGAATCTTGGTGACAACGCCCGAACCAACGGTACGTCCACCTTCGCGAATCGCGAAACGAACTCCGTCGTCCATCGCGATTGGCTTGTGCAATTCAACTTCGACCTTAACGTTATCGCCAGGCATGCACATTTCAGCGCCAACCAGGTTTGCAGTTCCGGTAACGTCGGTGGTGCGGAAGTAGAACTGAGGGCGGTATCCGCTGAAGAATGGAGTGTGGCGTCCACCTTCATCTTTGCTCAAGCAATAAACTTCAGCTTCGAACTTGGTGTGCGGAGTGATACTGCCGGGCTTAGCCAAAACTTGGCCACGCTCGATTTCTTCACGCTTCACGCCACGCAACAGGCAACCGACGTTATCGCCAGCGATACCCTTCTCCATTTGCTTGCGGAACATTTCCACACCGGTGCAAATCGTCTTCTTGCTGTCTTCGTGGAAGCCAACGATTTCGACTTCTTCGCCAACGTTGATCACACCGCGTTCGATACGACCGGTAGCAACAGTACCACGACCTTCGATCGAGAAGACGTCCTCGATCGCCATCAAGAATGGGCGATCTTCTTCACGCGATGGTTCTGGAACGTATTTGTCCAACGCATCCATCAGGTCGCTGATGCACTTCGAGGCATCGGGATCTGCTGGGTTGTTGTATGCAGGCAGAGCGCTACCTTGGACAACTGGTACGTCGTCGCCAGGGAAGTCGTACTTGCTGAGCAATTCGCGAACTTCCAGCTCGACCAATTCCAGCAGTTCTGGATCGTCGACCAGATCGACCTTGTTCAGGAAGACCACGATGTAAGGAACGCCAACCTGACGAGCCAAAAGAACGTGCTCTTTGGTCTGTGGCATCGGGCCGTCAGCAGCCGAAACGACCAAGATCGCTCCGTCCATCTGGGCGGCACCGGTGATCATGTTCTTAACAAAGTCAGCGTGGCCCGGGCAGTCGATGTGGGCGTAGTGACGAGCCGCAGTTTCGTACTCAACGTGAGCAACGGCGATTGTTACCGTTTTGGTCGAGTCACGGACGGTACCGCCCTTGGCGATATCCGAGTAGCCTTTGGCTTTCGCCAAGCCCTTTGCAGCTTGAACTGCAAGGATAGCACCCGTGGTTGTGGTTTTGCCATGGTCAATGTGTCCGATAGTACCCACGTTCACGTGAGGCTTTGTGCGCTCAAAAGTCTCCTTGGCCATCGCTTTATTTCACCTACAAGATTCTATGTGTTAGTCCAGTTGATGGCCGACACAACGTCGAATCGCCAGCAACCGCTTGGCTGCACCCGACACTCGGGTCAACCGCCAGAAACGATACATGTTAAAATTCGCAAAGAGCTGCTGATGGGACTTGAACCCATGACCTCTTCCTTACCAAGGAAGTGCTCTACCACTGAGCTACAGCAGCCGATGGCGAAAGCGGGTGAAGGGAATCGAACCCTCGTCTTCAGCTTGGAAGGCTGTGGCTCTACCATTGAGCTACACCCGCAAACCTCTTTCGTCACCACTTTTCGGCTGCTAAAGCCTCGTTCGGCTTTTGTGCAGCGCAGTCATCGAAGGCTACGCACGCACACCACGCTTATATTACGCATGTATGCGACGCAAGCCTATGGGGGGTACAGGATTCGAACCTGTGTAAGCAAAGCTAGCGGATTTACAGTCCGCCCCCTTTAACCACTCGGGCAACCCCCCAAAACAATTCTGTTTGGGTCGGCTGAATGCACTCGGACATCCAACCTTTTCTTAGCAATTCGTCGCTTCAACCAGGTCGTCGAAGAGCCAGCGGAGGGATTCGAACCCACGACCGGCGGTTTACAAAACCGCTGCTCTGCCAACTGAGCTACGCTGGCTGGATAGACTTCACGCTAAGAAGACGAGAGTTTACCGATCTTGCAATCGAGGGCAAGGCGAATTTGCCCTGTTTTGGAACTATATTTCAGCCTTTCTCCCTCGAACTTTGACATTCTTATCGTTTCTCAGGTTCACAACCTTGAATGTGTTGCTGGCTGGAGTTCGTTTTTCTCTAGTTGCTTGCGTTTTCAAATCCCGGATTAGGCTCCTTTTGCGTCAATTTGCGCAGAGGTTTCGCCTGGGCTTTGGAGCCGGTCGGCTGGCGAAATAACCGGTCTGTCCTAGCGTGCCGGGATTCGATACGGACGCGAGTATCTGAAAATCAATCCTTGGGGTGCGGATGTTAGGGGGCGTTTTCTCCATCTGTCAGGGCAGCCCGAAGAATTTGAAGCCGCAGTTTTGCTGGCACGCCGCCCCGTCGAGTGGTTTCGTGCAGATCTGCAGATCCAGGCTTAGTTGGATCGCGCCGAAGCGTTCATTGAGAAGCAGAGCGTTTCGCCGAAATATCCGTGGACTGGCTGCGGAGAAGATGGTATTTCAGCATCAGCTGCCAACTGGCGCTCGCATCGGCACAGGAGTGCGATGCGAAAGAGTTGAATTCTGTCTCGACCGGTCGTACCATTGAAGCATGATCGCACTTCGCCCTCTCTTCGTGGCAATCATTTGCCTCGCGATAGCGATTCCAGTTCCTGGGATCTCCAGCTGCCGTTGCGCGGTTGAGCAGTCGCCCGGGGAATGCTGTGCACCTCAACCCGATCTCGGCTCTTGCTGCTGCGAGCGACCTGCGACCGCAGGGCGAACTTGCTGCGACAGCACGATGGGCGAAGGCTGCAATTCATGTTGCGATCTCTCTGCCCCATTGGCCAGCGAACCCGCGGTGCCAAGCGAAGCAAACGCTTCGGTTGAACTTCCGCCTGTCGCTTGGGCGGTCTTTGTTCCGACTGTGCCGCCGCATGCGTCTCTCGCTGCACTCGATCACTCTTCTGCTCCGCTACCCTGGTGTCATAACCGGCGGCAAGCGACGTTGTGTGTTTGGCGGAAATAGGCCTCCACGCTGAAGTTAGTCTGTTTTTGATAACAACATTTCAGTTTGGAGTATTACCTATGTTTAAGCTTATGTTTATCGGTCTCGCTTTGGTCGGTGGAATCGCCGTCGCCCCGTTCGCTCAATCCTCAGCGGCAGCGCCTTGCGTCTGCTGTGGCGAAGCTTGCACGTGCGAGTCGTGTGCTTGCGATGAAAATCAGTGCGCGTGCGATGTCGGCGGTCCCTGCCAATGCAGCGATCAGTGCAATGCAACTTGCTGCACTAAATAGCATCTGCGCCTAGCCATCTTTGCATGGTTTTGGTCGCCCAGGCGAATGCTTGGGCGCCCTTTTTTTGATGTCAGCAGATCGCTGGCGACCCGATTTCGAATTCATTTGGCGGAATGCGTGCTGGCAGCGTCTGGGGCTCTTGCCTTGGCGTCCTGTGGCGTAAAAACTGGAGGTTCACGGACGATCAGATTCGTGTTAATCCCCAAGTTAAATTGCCAGTTTTGAATCGAGGTCGAGCGTGCAGAAGTTAATCAAAGGAATCCATCAATTTCAACGCGAGAGCTTCGTGCCGTTGCAGGGGTTGTTTGAACAGCTGGCAAAGGGGCAGTCCCCCGATACCCTGTTCATCACCTGTTCCGATTCGCGGATCGATCCGACGCTGTTGACGCGGACTCCGCCGGGCGATCTGTTCATCCTGCGAAACGCGGGGAATATCGTTCCGCCGCACGGTGCCGGTGGGGGCGAAGCGGCGACGATCGAGTTTGCGGTCGCCGGGCTCGGTGTGAAAGACATCATCATCTGTGGCCATTCCCATTGCGGTGCGATGAAGGGCATACTCGACCCGGATCAGCTAGTCGAAATGCCTGCCGTTGCCGCTTGGTTGTCGAACGCTGACTCAACGCGGCGGATCATGAAAGAGAACTACAGCGACCTGGAAGGCGACCGGTTGCTGAGCGCGACCGTCGAGGAGAACGTTCTCGTCCAGCTGGAAAACCTTCGCACTCTTCCCTCGGTCGCCGCGCGGCTTGCCAAGGGAGACCTTCACCTGCATGGTTGGGTCTACAAAATCGAGACGGGGCAGGTTTTTGCCTACGATGTGGAGTCATCGCAGTTCCTGAAGCTGACCGATTGCGACCCGCCAGTCGAACCCGCGGTGCAGCATCGCAAAACCAACCTGATCTAACGCGAGCTCTCTTTGCAAAACAGCCCCCCCGTGACGCCAGTGCCGGCGAATCGGCGGGCCGTCGTTGGTCGGGATCAGACCATGCCCCAACGCTTCCGAAGCACCCAGTCGCTGGTCAGCAGGCCGCCGAAGACCAGCATCGTCAACCAGCCGCTGATCGGCTCGTCTCCCAGTCGCCATTGTTGGACGACGGGGGAGACTGATCGTTGGCGGTTTTGGGCGATCAGTTCGCGGAGCGATTCGATCTGGTCGGGCGGGATCGATCGGCCACCGATCTCCGACGTGACCTGAGCGAGCTGCTGCATCTGAGCGATATCGGCCACCGGGCGGCTGAGTTCGCGGTCGATCGACGCGACTTGAAAGGCGAGTTCTTTGGGCTCGATCTTGCTGCCAGCGGTCGTGTCCACAGCTCGCAAGCGATACATCCCGTCGGCCAGTTCGGGCAGCTTGCCCGTCCAGACGGTTGCCGCCCCCGGTTCCGCGTCGCTTCGCGTCGCTGGCACGTCGATCGCTTTGTCGTCGGCATCGATCACTTGGACCGTCAGTTTTCGCTCCGGCGAATCGTCCGCCTCGCCACCGATACTCGCCTGGAACTGCACTTCGATGTCGGCGGCGAAGCGACGGCGACCCATCTGCAAGACGATCTGATCGGGGGAGGCGAGTTCGCGTCGCATCAGCCACAGCAGGACCTGTCGCCAGAACCGCTGGTGCGCCTCGCGCTGCCCCTGTCGCCACCATTGCCAAGTGCTGTCGCCAGCAAAGGCGGCGCAGCGGCCGTTGCCGAAATCGCCGATCACCAACAGAGGCTCCTCGGAGGGTGACTCCAGCAGCACCTCGACCCCGGGGATCGGCTTGGGGCCCAGCAAGCGGTTGGCTCCCTTGAGTGGGCGCAGACGATCCCAGGCGGCCTGTTGTGGGCCGCCGGAGACCAGTTGATTAATTGGGTGGGGACGCGTAATCTGGATCGGCACCGAACCTTCGATCTGCAGTTTGCGGTCGGGCGGTTGGCCAAACGCTTGGCGGCGATCGGGAGAGGTTTTTACGGGGAGGACATCGGCCAGGGGAGAGCTGCCGTAACCGCCGGCGTCGAAGCTGTGGAAGCCGCCCAGAGTCAACAGTCCCGCACCCTCGTCGATCCGTTGGCGGAGCGATTGCAATTGCTTCTCGCCCAGCGCCTGGGAATCGAGATCGCCCAGGATGTAGATGTCGTAGCGATCGGGATCAAACGCAGTCCCAAGGTCGACGGGCCAGTTTTTCCCCTGCCCGATCCGCTCGATCCATTCGAACGTCAGTTCGAAATCAGCCGAGGCGGCGATGCTGCGTCGCAGGAACAACTGTTCCGGCCGCGGTTGCCCTTCCAGATAGAGGACCCGGCCACCGCCATCGCGGACGTCGAGGAAGGCGGTTTGCCGATTGTTGTCGGTCAGAATCTCGCCATCTTGCGGTTCGGCGATCAGGTCCAGCCGGTAGTTGCCCGGCGCGGGGGCGGGCAGTTCGATCGCGATCCGCTGGTCGTCATCGCCCCCCTGAGCAACGATCTCCCGCTGGGCGATCTCCTCTGTCTCGCCTTGAGCGTTGGTTAGCATCAACCGCAGCGGAATCGAGCGGTTGTCGAGTCCCTGGGCGGAGAGCGTGGCCGTGACTTGGAACAGGTTCTTGGCGAAGACGCTGAACTGGTCGGGCATCCCGTCGATCGCGACGTCGCGGGCGGCGGACGTGTCTTGGCTGGGGCCGATGGGGACGGTCCACAGTGGCACTTCCAGCGAGGCCAGCGTTTGCGCCACCGCTTGCGGGCCGATGTCGATGTCCGCCGTTTGAGTTCCGTCGCCGATCAGGACGATCCCAGCTAGCGGGCTGCCGGCGGCGCGGGTGATCGTGTCGCGAAGGGCTGCCGCCAGATCGGTCTGCTTTCCCTCGGGCTGCGATTTCAGAAACGCCTCGACCGCGCCGGTCGCCGGATCGAGAGGTGAAAGGTCGCCGGAGTATTCGTAGACGGCGGTTTTTAGCGTCGGGTCGCTGCTGTCGAGCATCGGCGCGATCCGCTGCCAGACTTCGTTCTGCGATTGCCAGCGCGACTTAGTGCCGCCGGCGGGAAGGGTCATGCTGCGCGAACCGTCCAGCAAAATCGCGAGCGTGGCGGCGGCGGGTTGTTGGAGCGTGACGACGTGCGTCGGCCGCAGTAGCGCCAAAATCAAGACGGTCGCAGCGACCAGTCGCAGCCCGATCAGGGTGCGTCGCCGACGTTGCGTCAGCTGAGTCGATTGCGGAACGACAAGAAGTGTCGTGAGCACAAAGAGGATCGCCACCAGGCCGATCAGCCCGAGCGAATCAAAAATCGGCTGCGTCGTCCAACTGCTCATCAGCCCAATCGTAGCAAAACCGATCCCTCAGCCGCAAACCGCTATCGACAGGCGGTCGCCGGGGCGATTGCCCCGGCGCTTCGCAACCGGATCAAATCCGGTTGATTCAACTCTCTGGCAAGCCGCGAACTAGACGGGCTTCCAGTCCTTCAAGGCCTTCATTTCCGCAGCCACATCGCTGCCATCGGGGGTCTTGTCGCTGTCGCGCTCGAACCACTCGGGGTCGAACTGCAGGTAACCACCCTTGCCTTGGTTAGCGTTCTTGATCGCAACGTTGGTCGACAACGCGATCACAGCATCGCCCATCGCCACCTCGGGGTAGCAACGCGGACGATTCTCTGGCGACGGATTGCGGATGCAATACGCCCAGTGCTCGATCTCTTCGTTGTAACCACGGCTGACGGGACCGCTGTCGGCAGCTTGAGCCACCGGTGCGGCCATGCTTCCGCTGGCTTGAGTGTCCATCGCCGCCATGTCGCCATCTTTCTTGACGCCCACTTTGGCTGACGTGTTACTGTCCTTGTACAGGTAAACGTCTTTCTCTTTCTCGAGAACCAACGTTCCCTTGGTACCCATCACGGTTTCGCCGTAACCGCCGAAACCGTTGCCGTTGATCGTCGAATAGGTAACGACAACCTTTTTGGCAGGATCGGTGTTGTAGCCTTCGATCTCGCCCTTCGGGTTCGGGTAGTTTTCGACGCGATCGTAGTACTTGATGCCGAACTTCGGGTCGTATTCTGGACCAGGGAATTCGAACATGCAGTAGACGTGATCGTCGACGTCGCGATCGTGTGGGAAGATGTGACGACCACCGACAGCGGAAACGCTCAACGGATGCGCCTTCTTGCCATCGTTCCGCAGCGAGCTGAGGAAGATCGTGGCAGCGTCCAATTGGTGGCTGCCCAGTTCGGCCATCAGTCCGCCACCGGTGCGGTCGAACAAACGCCAGCGGCAAAGTTCTTCCAGAGCGGGGCGAACGCGATCGCCGATCGAACCGTCTTCGTATCCGTGTCCCGATGCGTCGACACCCTTGTCGGCATCCCACGCTTCCCACTGGGCGATCTTCTTGGCCCACAGTTCCGCGGTTGCGGGATCGGTCTCGGCGTCCAGCTTACGCTTCATGCTGCCCAACTGGTCGGCGATCTTGTCGTATCGCTTGCTGGTTCCGTTGATCGCTTCGCCACCTGGCAGCGGCATCTTCCAACTGTCGGCACCCGGGACGTTGCCACGGTGCCATTGAGCGCGGATGTGGTGGATCTGGCCCAACATACCCCAACGCATCAGGTTGATCGCGTTGTCGTATTTGACGCTGTAGTGACGTTGGTGACCGGTCGCCAGGTGAAGCGGATCGCCTCCCTTGGTGGTCATTTCTTGAGCACCGCGAGCCATCGCTTTGCACTGCGCGACGCTGTGTGCCATCAGTTTTTCGGTCAGCACGTGCTTGCCACGCATCATCGCTTGGATGGCGACTGGAGCGTGCAGGAACAACGGCAACGCGATGATGATCGCTTCGATATCGGGATCGTCCAGGATCGCCTGGATGCCACCGTTGCTGCTGTCGTAAACCTGGACTTCCTTGCGTGCTTCGGCTTCGCTCTTGTAGCCGTATTGCTTGATCAGGCCTGGCCGAGCGGCTTGCGCGGCGGGGCTGCTGACATCGCCGTGGAACGCCCGGTGGATGTTGTAGGGGCGGATGTCGCAGATCGCTTTGACGGTCACGTAGTCGGGGTTGCAGCCGCCGATCAGAACGCTTCCTTCATCGCCGGTTCCGATCACGCCGATGCGGACCGGGTCGGTGACCTTGTCGTAACCGAAGTACATCGCGCCGAGGCCAGCACCGCTGACAGCTCCCGCAGCGACAACGCCCTGCAGGAAATCGCGTCGCGTGACGCCAACGGCTTCGTAATAGTTGGCACTACCGATTTGGCGTGCTTCGTCGGATAGTTTATCGACCATGGGGATCACCCTTGTTCGTGGGAGCCGCCTCGGTTGAAGGCAGCATGGATGATGGAATCGAGGCCGGCAAATCGTCCGGCTCCGGTCGAAGCGATGACCAGGCAGGCCATCGATTCAATCAATTGATAATACGTGGATGTAGGTCCCGTCGCCGGTGGGAACTGGCTCAGGAAAACCGAAAACAGGAACCCCGCGGCGGCAAGTGCAGCCACTGGAGTAAACAGCCCCAAGATCAGCAAAACGCCGATCGTGCAATCGAACCATGGAACAAACTTGTCCATCACGGTGGTGTCGATTCGTTGGTTGCGAAGTGGCGGCAGTTCCAGGTGACCGTGACGGCGCAGTTGGTCGTCGCTGGCAACGGCGTTCATGTCGCGTTCCAGGTTCCCCCATGCATTATCCACCTCGTTCAAGATCGGGTCCAGTTTTTGTCGCCATTCTCGCTCGATTGTTTCTTTTTGTCCGACCAGACTCGTCACGTCGTTCCGCTCCGGACGCGCCGCCAGATCGGCCAAGCGTTGCCGACCGAAGTCGATTTCGGCCAGTTCGTCGACGTTGTTGTCGAGGACAAATTGATATTGGTTCAGGGTTCGCTTGAGCACTTGATCAGCTTGCTTTTGCTGAGCATCGTCGAAGCCGAAGTGCGAACCGGCGGTGTTGCGATACCATTGCCAACGTCGCTCGGTTGCTTCGTCGTCCAATCGCAGGCCGCCGTCGCGGTCCCAGACGACAGCGTGGAAGTGTTCGGCAAACGGGCCACGGGCGGCGCTCAGAAAGCGGCTCGAATCGAAGCCGTTTTGGATCTTGTCAGTCCCTTCGCTGTAGAACTGCCAGCCGATGGAGAGTCGCAGCAGGATCAGCATCAACGCTGCCAGCAGGCTCAGTTTCTTGGGATAGGGCCCCCAACCTGTGGCCAGCCGCAACGGAATGCAGAGGGTAGCGAGTCGCGAAGGGGCGGCGGATGGGATTTTCTCGGACACCATGCGTTGAATTGGGGCAAGAGGCAATTGGAGGGGAGCGAGCAATCTCGCGAGCACAAAAGCGAACTTTCTTCCGTTCGATTTGGGCCCGATCGGATCGGTCCCAGCCACACGACGGTGCCAGACCGCATCGAAAGCCGCTAAGCAAGGGATTATAGCTAAACGTTGTCAGATCGGCGAGGCTGTGAATTGGAAAAGCGATCCAAATCAAAATCCGCCAAACCGGTACCAGCCGATTTATCGCGACTGTCCCTACTCTTGTTCGGCGGTGTTACGTCCCCGCTTCGATCTCGTCGGCCAATTCCTCGACATTTTTTTCCGACAACTTTTTCCATTGGATCAATTTGGGGTCGGTGACGACGATCTGAACCAGCTCCATCCGCAGCCGGTCGACGCTGCTGATCAATTCGATCATCGCTTCGATCGCCAGGTCGTTCATCTCGCTGCGAGCTTCGCCTTCAAATGTTCTAGCGGCGTCAAATTTTGCGTTGATCGCATCCATCTCCCCGCGCAATTTGATCGCCCGCTCGTCGATATCGCTCAACAAGACCTCGATCCCCCCTTCCAGTAGAGCCGACCGGATCAGCGATTCCACGTCCCGCTTGTACGATTCCATCCCCTGCACGTTGCGGATCGTCAGGATGTCCTCGACGATCATCCGCTTCCGCCCATGCCGCCCGACGCTGTTAACGGCCAGTCGCAAACCGCCCAACGCGATCCGTGGCGATACCTTAAATCCGGCCTCGCGTTCGTCGTTCAGGCTGGCGATCACATGCGCATAGATCCGCTGCAGCTTCCGTTTGTCGCTGCTTGCGTCGGGCTGCGATTTGGCGAACAGCGCTTCGTAGTCCGATTGCACGTACGTTGGCCAACGGACCTCCAGTTGCAAGGGGAATCGTTCGAGCAACGCTTTGATCGCGTCGCTGTCTTTGGCGAATTCGCGGGGATCCTTGTTGGTGCAGGCGATGATCACCTTGCTTTTCATCGGCACCGGGCGGCTGCCGTTCATGAATGTCCGCCGCGTCAGGACGTCTTTCAGCGGTAGCAGCGCCTGCGACGAAGCGTCGAGGATCTCCTCCAACACCACCATTTCATACGGCAGGAAAGATCGATCCGTATCGTATTCAAGGCACTCGTCCAGTTTGGAGATATCGGGGCCGCCCCACAGCCGATCCTCGCTCATCCCTTCGCCAAACGACTGCAGGAAGATCTCCTCTTCGCCATACCCCAGCTTCCGCAGCGCGGTCATCACCATGTCCGACTTGCCGTGCCCGCCGGGCCCCCACAACAAGACGTTGCACGGTTGGTAGAAGGCGTGGGTGAGGACTTGGATGATCTCGTCGCAGTGGATGTAACGCGACTTGAGACTTTTGGAGATCACGGTCGGGATCTCGGCCCGCGACGTCCGCAGCGGATCTTCGCTCGCGTCGCGGAGGTCGCTCGCTTCCAGCTTCAATTTGATCGCCCCGCTCGGCAACTGCTTCTCGATCTTGCGACTCAGGTCCGCCGTATACGACTGCATCCCTTGGACAAAACGAATGCTCTGGAACGCGTCGGCGGTGATCAGATTGTCCCCTCGAATCCGCGCGCAATTGGCGACGACTTCCAGCGATTGCAGCGCCATCCGGGGCGACATCGTAAACGCCTCTTCGTTCAGCCCGGCGATCACGCAGCTGAGCAAACGCTGGAATTCATACCCGGCGGCCGATGCGTTTGGGTGGACCTTGGCGAACAGTTCGCGATAGTTCTTCTCTTCGTACTGCGGCCAGCGGACCTCCTTCTGTAACAAGAAGCGTTCCATCAAAGCTTGGACCGCGTCGTTTCCCTCGACAAAATCGCGGGGATCTTTGTTGGTGCAAGCGATCACGACTTTGGCGTGCATCGGGACACGATCGGGCCCATTCATAAAGACCCGCCGCGTGAGCACATCCTTCAGCGGCAGTAGCGCCTGCGCCGGGGCGTCGAACAATTCCTCGAAGATCACGACTTTGTATTGAGGTGCGAGGAACGATCGCGAGGTGTCGTACCGCACGCACGTGTCCAGCGACGCCATGTCGGGGCCGCCCCACAGCCGATCTTCGCTCATCCCTTCCCCGAACGATTGGATGAAGATCTCGTCGTCGGTCAGCCCGATCGCGCGAAGCGCGGCCAGGACCATGTCCGACTTGCCGTGCCCGCCGGGGCCCCACAGCAGCAGATTGCAAGGTTCGTAGAGTGCCGCCGAGAGGACGTCACCGATTTCGTCGCTGTAGATGAACCGCTGCTGCAGGCCTTCGAGCACCTTGGGCAGGATCTCCGCTCGCGAAATCGGTAACCATTTTGAATCGACAGCCACAGCACAGGCCAGCAAGGAGGATTGAGAAGAGTCTTTTATTCTTGGGACACGAGCGGACGTTTTATCAGCGTGGCACGTGTTGGCGCCCGGTCCAGCAAACGCTCGATCGCCCTCGGGCGGGGCGCTGCCGGATTGTATTCACAGCCGCACAGCGACCCGATAGAATGTCGCCCTGTCGATGCGATTGTACCAATCTTCGTCGCCAGAAAAACAATTCCACCCGCGGATCATGGACGACTTCGATGAACAAGGTTTCTCTAGTGCTCGCTTTCTTGTTATCCAGCAGCAGCTTTGCCGACGAAGGGATGTGGTTGTTCAACGACCTTCCCAATGAATACTTGCGAGATCGTTACAGCTTCAAAGCAGATGATGCCTGGGTGAAGCGACTGATGCAGGCGTCGGTGCGATTGAACTCCGGCGGCTCGGGGTCGTTTGTGTCGAGCGATGGACTTGTGTTGACGAACCATCACGTCGCCTCGGACACGCTGCATAAACTGAGCACGGCCGATCGCAACCTGATCGAAGAGGGCTTTCTTGCGCGATCGCACGAGCAGGAACTGAAAGCTCCCGACCTCGAATTGAACCAGTTGGTCGAGATCGTCGATGTCAGCGAAAAGGTGGCCGCCGCGGTCACGCCGGCGATGTCTCCCGAACACGCCGTCACCGCGCGGCGAGCTGTGATCGCAGAGATCGAAAAGGAATCGCTCGACCGGACCGGGCTGCGGTCGGATGTCGTAACGCTCTTCGGCGGTGCGCAATACCATCTGTATCGATACAAAAAATACACCGACGTCCGCTTGGTTTGGGCTCCCGAGACCAAGATCGCCTTCTTCGGCGGCGACGCCGACAACTTCGAATACCCTCGCTACTGCATGGACGCCACGATCCTGCGGGTTTACGAACAGGGGAAGCCGGCCAAGATCGAGAACTTCCTGCCGTGGAGCGATACGGAGATCGATGAGCACGAACTGGTCTTCGTCTCCGGACATCCAGGGCGGACGCAGCGGATCTTTACTGTCGAGGCGCTGAAGTACCTGCGCGACCACCGGCTCCCGTATGTGCTTGATTACTTGCGGCGCAAAGAGGTGCTGATGCAGCAGTTTGGGCTGCGTGGCAAAGAGGAATCGCGCCGGGCTCAGGACGAACTGTTCGGCATCCAGAACTCGCGGAAAGCGTACGGTGGCATGCTGGCGGGACTGCAAGATCCCAAGACGATGCAGGAGAAGGTCCGTCGTCAGCAGCGGGTGCTCGAAGCGGTCCGGTCCAAACAGCCCGAAGCGGCAGCGGCCTGGGAAACCATCGCTCGACTGCAACAACAACGTGTCGAAATCCTCGATCAGACCAGCGGCTTCCGGTCGCGGTTGTACGATCTGGCGGAGACGCTGGTCTTGATGGCTGCTGAAGATAAGAAGCCGAATTCCGAGCGATTGCCCGAGCTGCGCGTCTCCAATCGCGATTCGCTGCTGCAGGATCTACTGAGCACTGCGCCGATCTACAACGATCTGGAGCAAGTCAAATTGACCGATGAACTGATGCGTTTGGCGGAGCGTCGCGGTGGCGACGATCCGCTGGTCGTCGAGATTCTCGACGGTAAACGACCCGACGTCCGCGCGGCCGAACTCGTCTTCGGCACCAAGGTCGGCGACCTCGAGACGCGGAAGCAGTTCGTCGAAGTCGGCGCGCCGTTGATCGACAAATCGGAAGACCCGATGATCCTGCTGGCCCGAGCGATGCAGGGGGAATACCAACGATTGCGGAAGATCCGCGACGAACTGGACGAACAGGAGAAGCAGGCTTACACGCAGATCACCGAAGCTTCGCTCGCCGCCGGCAGCACGTCGAAGTATCCCGACGCAACCTTCACGCTGCGACTGGCGATCGGCACGATCAAAGGATATTCGCAGAACGGGGTGGAGGTTCCGGCCTGGACGAAGATGGAAGGGATCTTCGACTACGCAGCGAAACATGCGGGGCAGGAAGACTACGAACTCCCCGAAAGCTGGCAGCGTGCGGCCGCCGCGATCCCGCGGGGAACCCCGATGAATTTTGTTTGCACCGCGGACATCATCGGCGGCAACAGCGGCAGCCCGGTCGTGAATCGCGCCGGCGAACTGGTCGGGCTGATCTTCGACGGGAACATCCAAAGTTTGACGGCCGATTACATCTATACCTCCGATCAGGCACGAGCGGTTTCGGTTTCGGCAGCCGCAATTCGGGTAGCGTTGGAAAAAATTTATGGTGCGCCGTTTCTTGCTAACCAGCTGGGACGCTGACCGTTTAGCGGGCAACAGCCTGCCGCTTGGGTGGTATTGTTGGCCGCTGAAGTCTCGCCAAGCCGCGTTAGCGTTAGCTGCACGGCAGCGAAGGGCAAAATATTGCGCAGAAGTACTTTCAGTCGAGTCGAAAAGATATTAAGGTGAATTGGTTCGACAGAGAAACGGTCTGGGTCTAGGCAACCCTTGGATTCGATATTGATCTGTAACAGCGCAAGGATGTGCGACTCTCAGCGGTTTGATAAGGCGGACGCGAGAACGAACAACGATGGGGAGGGGACTCCGCTAGCGGACAGCCGGCTCATCATTGGAAGTTTGTCATCGGTCGAATAGGTTCGATCGAATTGTTACACGATTCTTTTGTTTTAGGTTCCTTTGGGGGAAGCTCCGCATGACCAAGTGCAAACTCGAATACATTTGGCTCGATGGTTATCAGCCAACACAATTGCTCCGCAGCAAGACCAAGATCGAAGATGATTTCAGCGGCAAAGTTGAAGACGCCAAGATGTGGTCATTTGACGGATCGTCTACCGAGCAAGCGACCGGCGGCAAGTCGGATCTGTTGCTCAAGCCCGTTAAAGTGATCCCCGATCCAGGCCGGATCGGAACTGGATTCCTGGTTATGTGCGAAGTTCTCAACTCCGACGGCACGCCGCACAAGACCAATGGTCGCGCGACGATCGTCGACGACGATGGCGATTTCTGGTTCGGTTTCGAGCAGGAATACACACTGTGGGATTCGGAAACTCAAAAGCCCGTCGGCTTCCCTGAGCAAGGCTTTCCAGCACCTCAAGGTCCTTATTACTGCAGCGTTGGTGGCGGCCGAGCGGTTGGTCGCGACATCGTCGAAGAGCACCTGGAATTGTGCCTGCAAGCTGGTCTGAACGTCGAAGGCATCAACGCCGAAGTGATGTTGGGACAGTGGGAATTCCAGATCTTTGCTAAGGGTGCCAAGGACGCAGGCGACCAAATTTGGTTGGCTCGTTATCTCTTGGACCGCACCGCTGAAAGCCATGGCGTTGAGATCAATTACCACTGCAAGCCAGTCAAGGGCGATTGGAACGGCAGCGGTATGCACGCCAACTTCAGTAACTCCTTGCTCCGTACCTGCGGCAGCCAAGAAGTTTACGAAGCGGTTTGCCAAGCGTTCGAACCACGCATCAAAGAACACATCGATGTCTACGGTGCTGACAACGATCAACGCTTGACCGGTCTGCACGAAACGCAGTCGATCGACAAGTTCAGCTACGGCGTTTCGGACCGTGGTGCTTCGATCCGAATTCCGATCTTCACCGTCGAGCACGGCTGGAAGGGTTGGTTGGAAGATCGTCGCCCAGCGTCGAACGCGGATCCTTACATGGTTGCCAGTGCGATTATCGCAACCGTTAAGAGCGCAAACCTGCCTGTCAACGCATAACGCGGCCGGCAAAACTCGTTAAAATTGAACCGATCGCCCAAGTGTGGGCGGTCGGTTTTTTTTGTTCTTGGGCGAAACGGAATTTCAGATGGCTGATCATACCTCGACCGGTATCGTGCTCTCGGCTACCGATCATCGGCTTCCCGATCCGATGCCTGTTGGATTGGCGAAATACACGAACTTCAAAGATATGGCTGAAGGAGGCAGCGGTAAGCTGCGCTCCTGTTGGGACACCGTCGTCAACCGATTGGTCGTGATGAAAACCTTGCAGCCGAAGTTCATTCACGATCCCAAGGAAAACCGCCGGTTCCTCCGCGAAGCGCGGATCACCGCGATGCTGCAGCATCCCAATACCGTGCCGGTCTACGAGATCGGGCACGATCCAGAGGTTGGGATCTATTTCACGATGAAGCGGATCTCGGGGGAAAACTTCTTCCAGGCGCTCAAGCGGATCGCGATGGGGGACGAAGCGACAACGGAAGCTTATTCGCTGCAGCGACGTATCGAGATCGCGATCTCTGCGGCGCAAGCGCTCGCCTACGCGCACGTCCGTGGTGTGATCCATCGCGATGTGAAGCCCGAAAATATCTGGATCGGTAACTTCGGCGAGGTGATCCTGTTGGACTGGGGCGTCGCAAAAGTCTGGGGACACTCCGACGAATCGGAATCGTTTTTGTTCCGCCGCGAAGACGTGGAAGACGAGGAGATGCAGCTGCGCACCCTTACGGGCGGGGGACAGCGTCCGGGGACTCCCTTATATATGTCTCCCGAGCAGGTCCGCGGCTACAAATATCTCGACGAGCGGAGCGACATCTTCAGCATGGGGATCGTGCTTTACGAAATGCTGGCAATTCGCGAACCGTTCCGCGGCCGCAACATCAACGAGACGTTTAACAACATCCAGAACGTCGATCCTCCCAAGCCGAGCGAGCGCTCTCCGGATCGAGAGATCCCACCGGCGGCGGATGAAATCGTGATGAAAGCGATTCAGAAGAAGCCGTCAGCACGCTATCAATCGATGCGGGCGATGATCGACGACATGCACGAACTGCTGGAGAATCGTAAGTTCGACTGATTGCTGGCGGGGCGTACAGGATGGCGGGGCATGCCGGTTCGGTGCTCGACCGGTTTTCGCTAGCGGCGACTGGTATTTACCTCGCCGCGATCGCATGCGTACTATCCACGGCAGCAAATCAACCGCCCGGAGATTGATTTGGTCGTACTAATTCATTCCTCCTCGTAGACGCCCACGATGCACGGACAAGGACGTCCGCTTCGATTCGCTTGGATAATTCGCTCGCTCGCATTTTGCGGAGTGATCGCCCTGCTGCTCGATGCGCTGCCAGCTACGCTCTACTCGCAAGAGATCGAACTGCGATTGCGTGCGCATTGGCAAACCGCAATGCCTGAGCAAGCCCGTTTTACGATCCAGATCGACAACGGCCACCTTGATCGTCTGCGAAACCTCTCGTTAGACGCCGGTTCGACCGGCGCGCTGCACCTGGCCACCGATCGCAAGCAGATCTCGGTCGTTTCGCGGATGCCATCGTTGCGTGGTGGGCTCGAATTTGTCGCCCGCGGTCCAGCCGAAGCGATCCTATCATGGAGCGAGCTGGGAGCCGATGAAAAGAGAACAGCCCCCGCTGCGTCCCAAGTTGCGTTGGCCGACCTGATCGACCAACCTCGATCGATCGAGCTGCCCGGTGGCCGAATCCAGTTGGTGGTCGACCGTGCGCCGGGAGACCGTCTGCGCGTTGAATTCGATCGCGAAAGTCTGATCTTTGCACCTGGCGAAAGCGTGCCGCTGACGATCGTTCCCGAAGCGACGGGGTTGGCCCCGAATCAAAAGCTGCGGCTGATGATGACACTCAGTCGAGCGCGGTCGGACAAGCCGATCCTGCAGCGCGAGTTCCAGGTCGCCACGGACGCCGATGGTCGCGTCGCGCCGATCGATGCCGGGCCTCTGACGATTCCCGACGCCGAAGCGGCCTATGACATAACGGTCCGACTGACTTCCGAGCGAAGCTATCTGTCGCTGGAAGTTCCCTGGGCTCAAGGATCCGGTAGCATTGAACGGAGCGTGCAGTTTGTCGTTATCAGCGACGCCCCGCCGGCGGAAGACCTCCGTCCCTTCATCGAGCTTGCGCGGATCGAGCCGACCAAACGCCAGTGGTGGAATCCGGTCTGGATGCCTGAACGGCTGCTGCCTGGGAAATTGGTCCCCGATGCGATGCCGTCGATCGTGCCGGTTCGCCATCAGCCGTTGAGCAGCGAACCGCTGACTCACATCGCCTGGCAGGATAGCCTGGTTTCGGAACTGCAGCCCGGCGGTTGGCAATCGTATCCATTGCAGATCAAGGATCCCGGAAAGCCGCATGTGTTGGTTGTACGATATCCCAACGATCGCCCGATGCGATTGGGTGTCAGCGTGCTGGAACCCAATGCCAGTGGCAAAGTAATGCCGTTGGGCGTCGATACCGGGGTGGCGGTGCTGCCGCAAGCGATTGCCGCGCCAGTAGAACTGAACGAACATCGGATCGTCTTCTGGCCCAAGACCCGCCAGCCGATGGTCTTGCTGACGAATTTTGATTCCTCCAAGCCTGCCTGGTTTGCCAGCTTGAGTCTCGAGGCGGGGCCCGACACGCTCGCCGCGGAAATCGATCCGGCGGAAAGCAACGGGGCTGGCGAGGATCCGCACCGTTTGGCGGCGCTCTATTTGGATAAGCCATTGTTGGCCGATACGTTTGGCTGTTCGAGATCGCTCGATCCCGATGGCGTCTCGTTGATCGATGACTGGCAAACCTTTTTGGAGGCGGGCCAGCGGTTGGTCCAATATGTGAAGTGGGCGGGATATAATGGCGCGATCGTCACGGTCAACAGCGAAGGGGCGGCCCTTTATCCGACCGAAACGATGAACGCCACGGCGCGCTATGACATGGGCCTCTTCTCGTCGCGAGGAATCGACCCGCGCAAGAAGGATGTCTTGGAATTGCTGCTGCGAATGTTCGACCGCGCCGGCCTGAAACTTGTTCCTGCCGTGGAGTTGTCGACACCGCTGACCGCGTTGGAAAGTTCGCTCCGCGATCCCAATACGTCGTTGGGGGTTGAACCGATCAATTCCGCCGGTCATCGCCACGTCGACATCTCTCCGTCGGAGCACGGGATGGCCCCGTATTACAATCCGTTGGATCAACGCGTCCAGAAAGCGATTACGGACGTGATCGCCGAACTGGGGACGCGGTACGGCAAGCACCCGTCGCTGCACGGCGTGGGAGTGCACCTGGGGGGCAAGACATTCATGCAATTGCCCGGCATCGACTGGGGCGTCGACCAGCATACGCTCGACGCGTTCCGCGTGACGCTATCGAACGCGCCGCAGGCCAATAATCAAATGATCCGCTGGATCGAAGGCGAAGGGCACAGTGCGTTTCAAGATTGGCGCGGCCGCCGGTTGGCGGGCTTGTTTGGCGGGCTTTCCAAGGCAGCCGGTGATCGCCCCGTTCTGTTGTTGACCGCGGATTGGTTGTCCGATGGGACGCAAGGGGCCCACGATCCGCAGCGACGCGCATTGGATGCCGGGATCGATTGGGAATCGATTGGAGGTGCCAGTGGAGTGATCCCGATGCGGTTGTATCGCTCGCAACCACTAGCCGACCATGCGCGACAAAGCGTCGACGCAGTGCTTGCTCAAGACACGTTGTGGGACAATCACTTGTCTGCGCTCCCCGCTTCGGGAGCGATGTTGATGCGACCGCCGACCGATGTTCGGCTGGGCGCGTTCGAAACGCAAAGCCCTTGGGGAACCGAGAACACGCAAGCCTGGCTGTTTGCCCACGGCGTCCCATCGGACGACGATGGTAGCCGCGCGATTGCGAAGATTCTGATGCCGGCGGATGCCAATGTCCTGGCGGTTGGCGGTTGGACAACGCCGCGAGGCAGCGAGGCGGCGTCGCGCGAGTTCTTGCAATGTTATCGAGCTTTGCCACCCGGCCGATTTGAATCGGTGCCAGCCGAAAATCCTGAAGCAGCTCAGTTGGCGATCGTCCGACGTTTGCGAACCCCAACGGGCTTCTATCTGTACGCTTTGAATCCCGCCCCTTGGATGGTTCAAGTGAAGATCGAATTGAACAATTCCGAAACCGTGCACGCAATCGGTCGCGTCTCGAGCGCGCCGCAGACGACGCGGACATTGATCGAAACCTTGCGGCCGGGGCAATTGATCGCCTATCGAATCGATGCACCTAAAGCGGACATCGCCGTTTGGAGCGTGGAGATTCCCGGTTTGCCGGCACTTCGCGAACACCTGGGGCTGCAATTGCAGCGTCTGATGCAAACCGTTGGTACGTTGGGCCAGCCCAAACCGTATGACGGCTTGGCCAATCAAGCGTTTGAACAGCCCGGATCGGCAAGCAGCGATATTCCCGGTTGGCTCTCGGCACAACATCCCGCGGGGAGCGTCCAATTGGCTACCGACGCGGGCGTGTTGGGCAGCCAAGCGGTCCAGTTGACCAACAGCGGCCAGACCAACGCCAAGACCTGGTTGTTAAGTCATCCCTTTGATGCCCCCGCGTCGGGACGGCTGGCCGTGCATGCCCGCGTCCGCCGCGATCTAAAAACCGAAACGGTTCGATTGCGGATGTCGCTCGAAGGCCGTTACCGAGATCGGTCGATTCGCCGCAGCACGGTGATCGGCGAACAGCCCGGTGCGGCGATCGGTTCGGATTGGTCGAGCATGCCGTTTCGATTGGAGGTCACCGATCTGCCCGTCGAAGGACTCGAAGAACTGCGGATCGCATTTGACCTAGCCAGTCCCGGAACCGTTTGGATCGACGATGTCATGCTGTACGATCAGTTTTTGACTAGCGACGAACGGAAGGAATTGCAAAGCCGAGTGTTTGTCGCTGTCGAACGGATGCGAGATGGCGATCTTTCCGCCTGCGGCCGCTTGCTCGACTCGTATTGGGGACGCCATGTGTTGGGGTTACCAGCGGACCCCGCAGTGGCCACCGAGACGCAAGATCAGGCCGAACCGCTCCCCGAATCGGCTCCCAGTATCGCCGACCGCTTGCGGCAATGGCTGCCATCGCCGATCTGGCGGTAACTGGTCGTAAACGTTGCCGCGACATGTGATGTTGCAGCATCGAACCCGCCGCAGCGTTTCGCTTCAGCTGCCGCCGTGTTGGAAGTAGACCTCTTCGTACGGTTGCACGACGACGAACCCATTGCCGCGGAACTGCAGCTGGACCGATTCGCCCGATCCGCGTCCGAAGAAGGTCTTGAATTGGACATCGGTCTTCAGTTCCGGTTCGAGATTGCCCGACCAGAGGACCGTCGCATTAGGGTCGGTTGTGACAGGTTGAGCTGGCGTGACCGGCAGCGTCATCGGATCGTAGTGGCTGGTGATCGCCACCATCCCGGTCCCTTCGAGCCGAATGTTGAACAGGCCACCGGCGAGCATCGACGTCATCCGCCGCATCATCTTGATGTCGTATTTCAGCGACATCTCAAAGGCCAGCAGGTCGTTCCCGTTGACGCAGATCGCGTTGTTCTCCAGCTGCAGGATCGTGATCTTCTTCCCCGAATCGGCGCAGAAGACCGATCCGTTGCCAGTCGCTTTGGTCAGCGAAGTCCCTTCGCCCGAGACCGCCTTCTTTAACAAATTGCCGATCCCACGCGATAGGATTCCCTCCCGCTCGAACTTCACCTGCCCGGTGTAGGCGACCATCGCCCCCAGTTTGATCCAAACCTCGCCGTTGAGGTTGATGTCGAGCATCCGGTCCGATTCGAGTTCGAACAGTCCTTGGTGCAGATCGCGATCTCGGGTCTTTTCCAAAAAGGCATCGAGCGTGTATCGACCGTCTGACATGTTGAAACTTTCGGTGTCGGTTTAGGGACGCGTTTGTGGAGGAGGGTGGCTTTTGTTTTCAGACCAGTCGCGATCGGATGCCGCGGTGCAAACGTCGCGTTAAAGCGCGAGGTCGGTTCGCATCTGCTGGACATAGCGGCGGCACTCCGCTGGCACATCGCCTGGTTCTTCGTATTCGAGCACGACGAAGCCGCGGTAGTTGGCGTCGGTGAGGATTTTTTTCAGCCGAGCGAAGTCCATCGGTTGCGGCTTACCATCGGCGTCTTTCACAACCACTTTCACCTGCACGTTGACGGCGTATTTGGCGACAGCTTCCATCTGTTCGTAAGGCTCGCCGCCGAAGCGGAAGTTGCCGGTGTCGAGGTTTACGCCCAGCCAAGGACTATCGACATCGCGGACAAGTTTCAACAACCCATCGGCCGAAGCGGTCACGCCACCATGATTTTCCAACGCCAAATAGATCCCGTGCTTTGCCGCGTAATCACACGACTTCTGGATGCCGTCGACCATCAGATCATGGGTCTGTTCGGGAGAGTTTCCTTTTTGGCCGTGGCCGGCAAAGATCCGAATCATCGGCGCGTGCAGAGTGGCTGCGTGATCGATCCAACGTCGCACGTGATCCAGGTTGCGGTTGCGAGCCACGGTTTCGCTGTGACCAAAATCGTTGCGGATCGCGGTACCCGAAACGGCCAGCCCCTGGCGGAAGCAGTGCGAACGCAGGCCGATCAGATAGGCGTCGGTCGGTTCTTCGGGCATGTAATAACTGGTCAGCTCCACACCATCCAACTGCATCCGGGCGCATTCGTCGATGAAGCCCAGCAGATCCATTTTGGGTGCGACATCTCCCTTTCCCTGCAGCAGCGAGCGGTAGCTGTAGGCTGCTAATGAGAACTTGAACTTCGGGGCATGACGTCCCGGAATCATCTCGGCAGCGCCAGCAAGTTGTGGCGAAATTGCGGCCAAGGAGGCGGCGGCGAACGAGCTTGTCAACAACTGGCGGCGAGACAACGGCGACTGGGCGGAGGAGTGAGAGTCTTGCATGGTGTGAGTTCTACCTTTCGCCAGCGGCGCGGAGGGCTAAATCGGAGGAGTAGGGCTGAATAATTCGTTCAGACAGATGCGTTGTCCTGATTCGGCACTCTGTTGAGCGAGTCGAATCACTTGTAAAGCGTAATGAGCGTCCTGCAGGTTTGCCATCTTTCGCACCAAACTGGTGACACTGCGATGGAATTGGATCAACAGCTGTTCACCAACGGGCAGTTCGGTTTCCAGCGATTCAACGTGCCGACCGGCGTCGTCGAACCAGACCAAAGTGCTGGGCAAGTCGATGAAGGCGAGGCCGTGTTCGCAACAGATCTGCATGTCGGCGCTAGGGCGAAATCCGATCGCTTCTTGCCAGCTGGAGGGGACGTATTGGCCAGCCGAAATCTGGGCGCAGACCGCAGTGGGGCCGGTGCCAAAGCGCAAGCTCAATTGGCGATAGGTTTCTTGGCCCCGTTCGCCGTACACTGTCGAATTCAAATCGGTCGGATTGTCGGCGACGACATACCGACACCAATCGACGATCTCGACCAGCTCGCGCGTCGTGCGGTCTTGGTGCTGCGGAACATCCGAAACCAGATTGTTCGATGTCGGTTCGGGGCGTCCCAGCCGGCGATGGCAAAAGAGCAGCTGAGGTTTGCCGAGCTTGGTAGCCAACAGTTCTTTTAATCGCAGCGTCGCGGGGGCGTATCGACGGGGGAATTCAGCCATGAAGGCGATCCCCGATTTATCGACTTGTTCCTTCAGTTCCACGGCGCGCTGTGCGTCGATGTTCAGATCGCTCGCCCAGTAGACCGCTTTGCCCGCTTCACAGGCGGCGACCAGCGGCAGCCAGCCCTGCCAGCTGCTGTCCAATACGATCACCGCGTCGATGTCCGAACGATGGATCAACGCGCGGTAGCCGTCCATCGTCTCGGCTTCGAAATCTCTTGCTGCTTGAGCTGCCAGATGGGCGACCGGCGCATAGATGGCGCGCACCTGAAAACGCTCGCGCATCATCATCAATGCGGGTCGATGCCGATGTTGCCACGCGGGCCCAAGACCAATAACGCCAACTCGAAGTCGCATAGACCAATCGCGTAATGCGGGAGAGAAATGAGAAGCGGATCAAACCGATTCAATGTACAGGAATCTGAGTTCCCACGTTGCCCGGAAAGCTCCGATCCGGCGATTTGCTAGTTATACCGTCTGCGCCGGAGGGTGTCACGGTTGGCATCGGGGGCGGCCTGGAGCGGGGAACCCTATGGCATCGGGGCGTTGTTTTGTCCACCTTGTTGGCACGGCGCAGGCTCCGGATCCATTAGGTGACCTGCCCCGAAAGGCTGGAAGTTGGTCCGTACGGGCTGGTCGGCACAGCACCGCTCGGGTGGGACTCTGCGTCGCACATCAAATCGCCCTCTCGATCGACAAGGCCAGAACGCAGGTTCGATAAAGGCTTGGGATTATGAAGATTAGGAGAGCAGGCTTGCCTAGTTTACCGCGAATTCGGCGTCTGCTGCCATTTCGTTTTTACGAAACGGGTTTGGTTTCGTGGTTGCCAAGGTAGACCTCAAGCCTACAATCGCCCCCTCAGCGCGAGTTCGCCAAACGACCTCTCTTTTCCAGAGCCCCCCCGACCGACTGAAGTCACGGGGCCCACGGAGGTCACCCGGTAGGGAGACGACACTTGCGATCTCTTTGATTTTTCAGGAGATACCGAACGTGTAATCGGACTGGTTGAGACGTATCGACCTTCGCGTTCGGCCTTGTTTAAACCCAGGATCATGGGGGAATTCGAATGTTTTCAGTGCTACTGACTGCTTTACTCTCGGTGGTTGCTTCCGAGCAAGCGCCCAATCCCGACTATGCAACCGCATATCGGTCGGCTCAAGAAGCGGGAAAGCCGTTGATGGTAGTCGTGGGTGCCGATTGGTGCCCAGCGTGTGTGAATCTCAAGCAAAACACGATTGCTTCGTTGAAACAGGCGGGCGATTTGGAAGGTGTTGAAATGGCGATCGTCAATCGTGACGCGCAGCCCAGCCTGGCAGGCAAATTGATGCGTGGCCCAATGATGCCACAGATCATTGTCTTTTCCAAAGGCGATGCAGGATCATGGACCCGAGTTCAATTGACCGGTTTTCAATCCAGAGACTCCTTGAAGTCGCTGATTCGTAAAGCGGTTCGCAACTCGGGAACCTAAGGTTTCCCGAGCGATAATTTCCTTGGGGAATTGAGCTGCGAACCGGTTCGCGTTTATTGATCGATATGACATCGTCAGCATTGGTCGCAGCATTTTCTGTCCCATGGTCCGCTCGCAAGTACAGGATGACTTGCGGCGGCTTTCTTTTATAGGGACATGCCAGTCGAAACTGGCTCGAATCGGCATTGAACTAAACCGGCGGTTGTTGCGTAACAAGCCGACCGATCCCCGGTATTTTCAAGTTTTCATTGCCCGTAACGGACCACTCCTCCAATGGCTTCGGTTTTCGCTTTGATCCCGCTGCAACAGTTTTCCTGGCTCTCCTCGTGGCTGACGCCGATCTGGATCCTCGCCGTAGGCATGTTGCTAGGCCTTTTTGCGACCGCCGCGATTTACGTGGTGTTGGCCGCATTCTCCCGCATCCCGGCGTTGGGAAACCTTGCCGAAGACACGCGGAAAGCGACTTTTGTCGCCTTGGGAATCGCGATCGTTGTCGCCGGTCTGGGCATTCTGAAGACGGTCGTCTTTGCCGATGCACCCGAAATCACGGTCGCTGGCGATGAAAACCCAACCGCAGCTCACAGCGCCTACTTGATTCTACCGATGGTCGGGCTGGGAGTGATCGTCGGCTGGGGCTTGGTCTTCGGCGTTTGGCAGCGAACGATTCGCGAGTTTTTCCAAATCGTATCCGAAGGGATCACCGGCTATCTGCTGATGGCTCTGGTCGGATTCATCATCCTGGGGCTCGCCTCGACGATGGTGGTCACCGATCGCGATAAAATCATCAGTTCGCTACCTGCGGTGCTTGAGAGCGATCGCTGGGAAACGACGATTACGCTCGACCCTGCTCCCGCCGATCTGCCTGCCGATCAATCTCCTTTTCAACGCCATGATCTGATTCAGTACAATCCAGAAGCGGTTTCCGAAGTGGTGATCGTTTCGGACCGCACGATCATGATCGCCGATGCCGAATCGCCCGACAACTTTACGATGAGCCCCCAGCGATTCGAATCGGATGATCCCGTTGTCTGGCGTCGTGGCAAAGCGAATCCGTTGATCCGTTCAGTCCTGCCGCTGCCGTTGGATCCAACCAATGGCGTCTACTTCCAAAACCGCGAAGTCGATCCGGCGACGGTCAAGATTGCGATCGTGACCAAACCAGCGGCTCCCGAAGCGCTGACGATCTGGGTGACCGCCTTTATTGTCGTGCTGTTGCTGACGGCGATGATCACGATCCGCCAAGCGGCACCGCAAGTCAGTGCGATCGCGCTGGCGACGGCGAAAAGCGAATTGGCTCAGCCGCTGTACGTGACGCTGCTGCTGATCGGTTTCGCCGCGATCGTGCTCTTTATCTGGGTTCCGTTCCACACCTTGGGCGAAGACATCAAAGTCCTCAAAGATTCGGGGATGACGCTGATCATGATCTTCAGCATCATCCAAGCGGTTTGGTCGTCGGGAACCAGCGTCTCCGAAGAGATCGAAGGCCGCACCGCGTTGACCGTGCTCAGCAAGCCGGTCAGTCGTCAATCGTTCATGATCGGCAAGTACCTGGGAATCATGTGGACGATCCTGTTGATGTTTGTGATCTTGGGGCTGCTGTTGATGGTCGTCACCGCCTACAAACCGATCTACGATTCGCGTGAGAACACGACCGAGCAGCCGCCGTGGCAAACCTGCCATCTCGAAATGGTGACCACCGCACCGGGGCTATGCCTGTTGTTCATGGAGACGACGTTGATCGCCGGTATCAGCGTGGCGATCGCAACCCGATTGCCAGTGATCGCCAACTTCGTGATCTGTTTTACGATCTACGTGATTGGAAACATCACATCGCCCATTGTCAGGGCCTCGGCGGAGGATAACGAGCTGGTCAGATTTGTCGGCCGGTTGATTGCTGTCGTCTTCCCGAACCTGAACACATTTAATGTTCAGGCGGCGGTCGACGCCGGAAATCCGATCCCGCCGATCTATCTCGCCGGTGCGTTCACCTACCTCGCCTGTTTCATGGTCGTCGTACTGGTCGTCTCGCTGCTGTTGTTCGAAGACCGCGACCTCGCGTAGTTCGACAGCGAAACGCAGCAATTCTAGAAACGCCTCCCGTGGCCCAGCGTCACGGGAGCAGCGATCTCAGCGGCCCCGCGCCGCCATCCCAGCCGGTTGGCATGCACCGCCGTCTCTACGATTTGTCTAACTTGGCTCGCAATTTTCCGAGCCGTTGGGGGGAGACTTTGATGGCGGTGCCGAGCGTTTGCGCGAACAGGCTCACTCGCAGTTCTTCGATCATCCAACGGTATTCGTCCAACACGGCGCGGTCTACCGTGTACGATTCGGTGCGGCGGAAGTAGTCGTCTTGGAATGCGGCGACGATGTTGTGCGCGTCGCGATCGCGGTTGGCGGTCGAACTGAGCTTCTCCAGCCGGACGCTGATCGCTTTGAGGTAGCGTGGGTATTGCTTCAGCGTTTCCATTCGCGTCGTCAACCAGAAGTCGTCGCGAAACAGCTCGCTCAACTGACGCTTGATGTCGTCGCGGACGTACGCCAGGTGACCCGCTTTGCACGCTTCCATCGACAACCGCACGCCGTGATAACTTTCGGCAAGCGGCCCCAGCAGCTTGGCGATGTCTTGCGTTGCCATCGCGATCCGCTCGCCGCGGTTCTTGCGACGCGCTTCGAATTCGGACCGCGATCGAATCAACGGCAGGCGATCGACGAAGGCGATGTTGGCGATCAGATCCGCCAGCCCTTGCTTGATCGAATCGCCGGGGATCACGCGCGACAACTGGACCGCGGCCTGATCGAATCCCGGCAACCAACGGACCTGTTTGTTGATCTCGCTACGGTCGGTCAGCGTGAACAGGCGGACCAGCCCACGCCGCATCTGGTGCTCCGCCGACGCTGCGTTGTCGACAAGTCGAACCGCCACCGAATCGCCTTGGTCGACAAGAGCCGGGAACAGCGTCACGCGCACGCCACCTCGCTCTCGCTCGACCCGTTCGGGCAGGTTGTCGATCGTAAAGTCTTTTAAACCATCGACTTGCAACACGTCGTCGGGGACATCGACAACGCTCGCCATCGAACCGGGAGAGGCTTCGTCGTCGCCGATCACCTCCTGCCGCAGCTCCTGCAGGTCGCGGCCCTCTCCCAGCGGCTTGCCATCATCGTCGACGACGCGGATGTAAAATCCAACCGATTCGGGAAGCTTGCCGGGATCGAAATCGGACGGGCTGATCGGGACTTCAGCGATCTCGGCCAGCCGCTGGCAAACGGTCGACATGAACGCGGTCTGACCCATCTGGTCGTCGAGCGATTCGATCACGCGTCGGGCGGTGTCGGCGGCGGGGACCAGGTTGCGGCGGATTCGTTTGGGGAGCGCTTTGATCATCGCGATCAGCTTCGTTTCGATCAGCCCAGGGACCAGCCAGCCGAGACGGTCGTCGGAGATCTGTCCCAACAGGACCTTGGGGATCGTTACCGTCACGCCGTCGTTGTCGGCCGAGGGATCGAAGTTGTACTGCAGCGGAAGCGAGGTCGGACCGACCTGCAAGTGATCGGGAAAAGCGTTCGGATCGAGCTTCTCGACAAGCCCCGGCAACAGGTCGGCCGGACGCATGTAGAGCGATTGCGATTCGCCCGTATCCAACGGTTGGTCGAGCCATGCGACAAGATCCGATTCGCTCTGGCAGAGGTCGACCCAATCGGGGCGCGGCTGCTGTTCGTCAAACTTCTGCAGGCTGGACCGATCGACCACGTCGCTGGGCAGCTGAGCGTGATAGAAGTGTTCGACAATGTAATCGTCGACGATCAGATCGCGCCGCCGCGTTTTATGAGCCAGCTTGGCGATCACCTCTCGCAATTGTTGGTTGTGGGCGTAGAACTTCGCTCGCGTCACCAACTCTCCGGCGACCAAGCCTTCATCGATCAGCAGCCGCTGCGCTGTCTCGGGATCGATCGGCGCGAGGGCTTTGCGTCGTTTGACGACGATCGGCAGCCCAAACAACGAGACGCGTTCATAACAAAACGCCGACTGGTCCTTGCGGCTCCAGAACGGATCGGCGTAGCTGCGTTTGACGAGGTGTTCGGCCAGCGGTTCCAGCCAGCCCGGATCGATGCGAGCCACGTTGCGGACAAATCGCTTCGACGTTTCGACAAGTTCCCCCGCGACGATCCATTTCGGTTTGCTCTCAAAAACGCCTGACCCCGGCCACAGGAAAAACTCCTGGTTGCCGATCCCGATGTATTGATGTTTCTCGCCAGCCATCGCCACGCCCGACAGCAAACCGGTCAGCAGCGATTGATGGATCGATGCGTACAGGTTGTCGTCGACAGTCGCTTGATCGGGTTCGCAGGCATCCGTCACGCGGACGTTCGATAGGCCGTGTTCGCCATCGCCGCGTTCGCTTCCGCCGCGGCGACGCTTGCCCCGCTTGTCGGCTTGCTGGCGGCGAAGATCGGGAACCATCGCCTTCAACTGGCGATGGACATCGACCCATTCTCGCATCCGGCTGAGCCCCAGGAAGTTCGTTTGACAAGCTCGCGCCAAACGGTTCCGGCTGAGATCTTCCTGCAGGCCGCGGTAGAACCGCCAGATCCGCAGATAGCTCAGGAAATCGCTGCGTTGATCGACGAACTTTGCATGCGCCGCGTCGGCTGCTTGCTGCTTCTCCGGCGGCCGAATTCGTGGATCTTGCACCTCCAGTGCCGCCGCGATGACAAGCATCTCCTGCAGGCAGCCCCTTTGGTCGGCTTCGACGATCATCCGTCCGACGCGTGGATCGACCGGCAGACTGCCCAGCACGCGGCCCATTTTCGTTAGCTCTCTCCGCTCGTCGATCGCTCCGATTTCGTGCAGCGTGCGAAAGCCTTCGCTGATCGATTCGGGGCGTGGCGCGTCGAGGAACGGGAACTCGTCGATCGATCCCAACCGCATCATCTTCGTCTGCAAGATCACCGATGCGAGGTTGGTACGGCGAATTTCCGGAGTCGTAAAGTGTTCGCGCGATTCGTAAT
The DNA here is from genome assembly GCF_007741475.1 of Rosistilla ulvae. NCBI lineage: Bacteria > Pseudomonadati > Planctomycetota > Planctomycetia > Pirellulales > Pirellulaceae > Rosistilla > Rosistilla ulvae. The sequence continues at coordinate 6,390,996 of NZ_CP036261.1, forward strand.
CCGATTGATCGTATAGACGGATGCAAATACCGGGGCCGACGCGTCCACAGCGACCGGCGCGTTGGTCGGCGCTAGCTCGACTGACCGCTTCGACCGGCAGCCGTTGGACCTTGCTGCGTGGGCTGTAGCGGCTGATCCGAGCCGTTCCGGTATCGACGACGTAGCGGATTCCGGGGACGGTCAGCGAGGATTCGGCGACGTTGGTCGCCAGCACGATCCGCGGTTTGTTCGAACCGTGAAAGATCTTCTGCTGTTCGCTGGCGGGCAGCCGAGCGTATAGCGGCAGGATGTCGGTCCGGTTTTCGAGTCCTTGGCGGCGCAAGTGCCCGCCAAGATGGCGAGCGACTTCGCGGATGTCCCGTTCGGTGGGCAGGAAGACCAGCGTGTCGCCGACGCCATGCGCCCAGGCTTCATCGACGCCCGCCGCCACGTGCGCAGCGATCCCCTGGCCGCGATCGTCGCCGTTTTCGGACGACTGGAATGAGGGAAGGTATTGGATGTCGACGGGATAGCTGCGGCCTTCGACATTGACGATCGGTGCCGGACCGTGTTCGTCGCGGAAGTGATTGGCGAACCGCTCCGCGTCGATGGTTGCACTTGTAATGATCAGCCGCAGGTCGGAACGTTTCTGCAGCAGCCGGCTGAAGATCCCCAGCAGGAAATCGATATTCAGCGATCGCTCGTGGGCTTCATCCAAGATGATCGCATCGTATTGATCCAGGAAGCGATCGCTTTGCGTCTCGGCTAACAGAATTCCGTCGGTCATCAATTTGATCAACGACGTCGGAGCTGTCTGGTCGGCGAAGCGGATCTTATACCCGACCAATTGGCCGACCGACGTCCCCAGTTCTTCGGCGACGCGACTGGCGATCGAACGGGCGGCGATCCGCCGCGGTTGGGTGTGCCCGATCATCCCGCTGCGCCCCAGTCCGGCGTCCAGGCACATCTTCGGCAACTGGGTGCTCTTGCCGCTGCCGGTCTCGCCACAGACGATCACGGCGGGGCGGGTGCGGATCAATTCGACGATCGTGTCGCGCTGCGACGAGACCGGCAATTCCTCGGGGTAGGTGATCTGAGGGATCGAAGCGGCTCGCAGTTCGGCCAGCGCCACCGACTCCTCTAGTTGTTCACGGAACCGCTCGATTTGCTGGGGATCGTCGTTGACGTGGCTCAATTGCCGCAGTTGGCGTTGCAGGCGGAAACGGTCGCTGCGCATCGCCTGGGCGATCCGTTGGTCGATGGCGGAGGTGTCGGGTGCTGGCATGGAATGTTAGCGGGAGTGTGCTTCGGTCGCGAAACAGGCTGCGGTATGATAGGAGAAGACGGGGTATTCGAAAGTTCACTTGCGATACAGACCAAGGCATGGAAGCAATATTTTCTCAACGCTGTCAATCGGAATTTAATCGCGGCGACCGTCAACGTGGCGAGGAATACCAAGCCGGCGGTGCGGTGAACATCCTGGAACTGGGAACGCTTGGGGTACGGGCGGTCGTCAGCGGACCGGAACACGATTATGGCGTTCTGATCGATCTCGAAGAGGCTGGCGACGACGTTCTGTTCGTCAAATGCACCTGCCCAAGATTCGCCTCAGGTTACCTGTGCAAGCACATCTGGGCAACGATCTTAGAACTCGATCGCGTGCAAGACGCTCGACTCCGCGGCCGAGGGGCGTTTGAGATCGATGAATCCGACATGGAGGATTTCGAGATCGGGGAGCCGTTGGAGGTCTCGAACTACCAGCCGACGCAGCCGGCTTTGATGACGCCGCAGGGGAAACCGGCACCGGCTTGGCTGAAGCAATTGCATGTCGCGGCGCAGATCGCGTCGGTCAAAGCCCCTGCGATCGTGGCCCCGCCGCGACCGGTGGAGACTGGGCAGCGGAGTCGTCACGAATTTTTAATCAGTCTGGCCGACCAAGCGAATTCGTCGAGCATCGATCTGCAGTTGATGCGGTCGACGCAGAACATGCGGGGGCAGTGGAGCGAGCCGCAGCCGGCGCGGATCTCGCGCGCCGAGACGGTTCGTTTGCGCGATGCGGACGAGCAGCGGATCTTTGCGATGCTGCAGTGGGAGTCCGATTTCCAAACCACCGCCGCCGATCGTCGCACGGCGGGAGCGACGCGGTTTCGGATCCATCCGCATCTGGTCGAAGAGACGTTGGCGGAGCTGTGCGGATCGCAGCGGCTGTTCTGGACGCTCGACGTCGCGTCGCAGAAAAGCGAACGGACGCCGATCGTTCACGGGACGGGAGCCGCTTGGGATTTTGCCGTCTCGCTGGCTCCCACCGACTCCGCGACCGCAAAGCCCAACGGAAAACGGGGACGAGCAAAGACGAAGGCGATGCTGGCGGTGATGCCTCGGTTGGAACGCGCCGCGGAAGAGGGGCCCGAGCATCGCGAGATTGGCCGCGTGATGGCGGTCTGCGATTCGGGAGTCCTGTTGATGGACGATTGCATCGCCGCGATCGATCCCAAGGTCGCATCGTGGGTTCGCGGTTGGCAGCGGATCGGCGATCTGCAGTTGCCCCACGACGAGATCGGGACCTTTTTAGAAGCCTTCTTTTCGGCTCTCGAACCGCCGCGGTTGGAGCTCGCCGAATCGTTGGACGTATCGATCGCGAAGGGGAAGCCGCAACCGAAGCTGACGCTTTCGCCGCCCGACGACGAACATCGCACCTACCATTTGGTGGCTGCGGTTTCGATGCTCTACGGAGATCGGGAGGTTCAGGTCGACGATCACACGAAGGTCGTTTGGGATGAAGCGTCGCGCGTCCTGATGACCCGCGATGCCGATCTCGAAATCGCAGCGATCCAGACGTTAAGGGAATGCAATTTTCGCGAACACTACCCGCGGTACCGCGGAACGGAGCTGCGAATTTCGCGCTGGTCGCTGCCTCCCGCGGTGATCAAGTTGACAGGACGAGGTTGGTTGGTCGTTGCCGAGGGGCAACGGATGCGATCGCCCGGCGAATTTTATATGGAGGTCTCCAGCGGCGAAGACTGGTTCGATCTGAAGGCTCACGTCCAGTTCGATGGCATGGCGGTCACGCTGCCAACGCTGCTGCGGGCGCTGAAGCAGAGGCAAGCGTATGTCGTCCTGGACGACGGCAGCCACGGCGTGCTGCCCGAAGAGTGGCTGAACCAATTTGTGGAGCTCTCCAAGGCCGGCCGGATGGAAGGGGATAGCGTTCGCTACCGCCGCAACCAGGCCCTGTTGTTGGATATGTTGTTAGCCGACCAGGAGAACGTGAAGACCGATCGTTCGTACAACGCTTGGTGCAAGCGGATGCGTTCGTTTTCCGGGGTCAAGCCGGCCGATGCACCTCGCGGTTTTCAGGGCGAACTGCGGGAGTACCAGAAGGACGGACTCGGTTGGTTGAATTTCCTCCGCGACTTCCAGTTTGGCGGTTGCTTGGCCGACGACATGGGGTTGGGCAAAACGATTCAGGTCTTGGCGCTGTTGCAGACGCGGCGGCTGGCGCGGCCCAAAGCTGGCCAGACGCGAAAGCCTTCGCTGGCGGTTGTCCCCAAGAGTTTGATCTTCAACTGGATCGCCGAAGCTAAGAAGTTTGCCCCGCGTCTGAACATCATCGACTACACCGGAAACCAACGCGCCGCGCTGCTCGATCGTTTGGGATCGGCTGATCTGGTGCTGACTACTTATGGAACGCTGCGTCGCGACGTCGAACAACTGACGTCGCTTCAGTTCGATTACGCGATCCTCGACGAAGCTCAAGCGATCAAAAATCCGAACAGTCAATCGGCTAAGGCGGCGCGGTTGATCGACGCCGATCATCGTTTGGCGATGACTGGTACGCCGGTGGAGAATCATTTGGGAGACCTCTGGTCGCTACTGGAGTTCCTGAATCCGGGAATGCTTGGCAAGCTGTCGGTCGCTCAATTCGCCAACGAAGAAGCGGGCAGCCAGCGGTTGGCGGGACTGACCAATGCGTTGCAGCCTTTCATTTTGCGGCGGACCAAAGAGCAGGTGTTGACGGAGTTGCCCGAGAAGAGCGAGCAGACGTTGTACTGCGACATGACGCCCAAGCAACATAAGCTGTACGACGAATTGCGATCGCACTACCGCCAGCATCTGACGGGTGTGGTGGAAGAGTTGGGGCTGAAGCGTTCGAAGATGCATGTGCTCGAGGCGCTGTTGCGTCTGCGTCAGACGGCCTGCGATCCGCGTTTGGTCGACGGCGATCAAGCGGCTCACGGCGTGAAGATCGGTCGCTTGATGGAACAGTTGCATGAGGTGACGGCCGAGGGGCACAAGGCGCTCGTCTTTTCGCAGTTCACAAGTCTGCTGGCCTTGGTTCGCAAGGAGCTGGATAAGCACGGGATCGTTTACGAATATCTCGACGGCAAAACGACTCGCCGGAACGAACATGTGCAGCGGTTCCAGGAGGACCCGGCCTGCCAAGTCTTCTTGATCAGTCTCAAAGCGGGCGGGCACGGATTGAATCTGACAGCCGCTGACTACGTCTATATCCTCGACCCGTGGTGGAATCCGGCGGTGGAGGCCCAGGCGATCGACCGGGCGCACCGGATGGGACAGACCAAACCGGTCCTCGCGTATCGGTTGATCTGTCGCAATACCGTGGAGGAGAAGATCGTGCACTTGCAGGAGCACAAGCGAGAGTTGGCTGAAGCTGTCGTGACCGCCAACGGCAGCCTGATCAGCCAAATGTCGCTCGACGACCTGAAGATGCTGTTCGAATAACGGCGACACAGTCGCCGGTCGAAGCCCTCGCACGAGCGAGCGGGCTTAGGGAAAGCATGCGGTCGGTAGATGCCGTCGTTATCGGATCGCCAGCGGGATCGAATCGGAGCTTGGGTGTCGTTGGTTGATGAAGACCATCTGGTCCCCCGACTCGGCGACACGCAGTTCGGTCGTTTCCCCCGAACGCACTTTGGTGACAGCGATTGCGGACTGGTGCTTCTGCCCTGGCAACTTGAGTTCGATCTGGTAATCGTATTCTTGGTCCATCGCATCGACGGGGATCCGATAACGACGCAAGGCACCACGAGCGGTCATCTTGGTCCCCAACAGATAGATCTCCGCATCGATCGGAACATCGCGAAGCACCAGGAAAGCATGCTTGGGGGCCGAAGCGGCGATCCGCGACTGGACGGGCGTAGAAGGGGAATGTTGCGTCGTTGTCGGCGGCGTGTGGAGGTGATGATGTTCCTGTGGGGTCCCCTCCAAAACTGATTCGCCATCGTCGCCGAATTCGGGAACGATCACCTCGCGAGGAAAGGCTTCTTTCGGTGCGGGGATCGGCTCGGGCGTCGCATAAGTCGGTTGATGGATCACCTCGGTCGCGGGCATCACCCATCCACCGGCTGATCCAGCGCTGGTGTACGACCCGCCACTGCCACCGGTGCTGCCAAAGGAGGCGCCGTTGCTGACAACGGTGGAGCAGGAGGTTGTCGGGCAACAGCGGACGATCGGCGTACCACAGCTGCCGTACGATCCACCCCACGATGCCGATCGGCTTGCACCGCATCGGGCCATAAGTTTCTTGAGCAGCCGACCGCGAGCCGAAGCGTCGTCGGCAACCCATGCAAAGACGACACTTAACGCAGCAATAAAAATCAGCAGCGATCGAATCGGCATGCGATTCTCCTTCGGAAGTCCTGGAAATTCTACGAATGACCCTCTAAAAGCCCTGGATCCCCCAGAGTGTAAAGGGGGGCCTGTTCCCGATGCAAGCAACGGGCATGAGAAAAATTGGAGCCCAAGAGGTGGTTGCCCCTCTGGGTAGGGGAGAGAACTTCGTCTGAACCTATTGTTTGGCGAGCGCACTGGCGCGCGGTGGTTTGGCACGACTGCTCGTTTCGTCCTTGGTTTCCACCAACGTCCATCGCGAGCCGGCTAACAGATCCAGCGATTTCCAGCTGAGGTTCTTGCGGAAATAGATTGAAGCGAGGTTGGCACCGTTGACCTCGGATTTCCCCCAGCTGGTTTGGATCAACAGACTGCGGATGTCGACTTGTCCGCTGACCATGTCGCCATTGTGTAGGACGACGGTCGTGGTGTCGGTCGCCGAGCGAGCTAGCCGAATCCCTAGCACCTCGGCCAGGGGAATCGAAGCTGGGCCAAACGCCGTCTGCAGCTCCAGGTCACCGATATCGAGCAATTCGCCATTGAGAACGCGATCGTCGTCGATCAATTCGATCACAATCTGAAGGCCCGAATCGGCAGCGATCGGTTCCGGGATCGGCTCCGCAACCGGTTCGACCATCGGTTCCGCAATCGGCTGGACCGTCGGCGACTCTGCTTCGTCGGCTTCGGGTTGCTGCACGGGAACGGTTGGCAGGGCAACTTCAGGATCCCGGGTAGGAGTCCCTTCGATGCGCTTGATCGGCTGGGCCGACTCTTCTTGGGCTGCCAAGATTGGACAGATCAGAACCAAGGCAAAGAACGCATGCAGACGCGGAATGTTCACTGGTGAAGCCTCTGAATAGATAGCGAGAATAGGACGATTCGGGTCAGTTGCAGACGATATCAATGCGGCATCGCCATGTCAAACAGGAAGGCCTGGAGCAAATAGGCAACGCCCCCAGGGCGACGGAAGACAATTGATCGGGGCGCCGATGTGCCGCGTGCCGATTTGTTGGCAGACCTCATCACGTGCCGTTCGATACATCGATGTTCTCGGCTCGTCGGTGACTGTCGCCTGCTGGGTGTTGCTGAATAATGAAAATTGGATTCACCTGAAATTCCTGGCGGGCGATTGTTTGAAACGCATGTGGCCACGGATTATGCTGAACGGTCGGGGCGGCACGCTCTAGAAATCAACTCTTATTAATGACCGGGAGTCAGCCAACGCCATGGCGAACCAATTCGTTCCGCTCGAAGAAGCCGCAAAGCTACTCGGCATTCCCACCGAACAGCTTGTGACGATGCGTTCCGACGGCGAGATCCGTGCGTTTAAGGACGGGACGAGCTGGAAGTTTCCACAGGCCGAGATCGATCGCTTGCTTGCCGAGCGCGAGCCGAATGAATCGGCCGACGATTCCTCCGCACAATTGTTTGGCAGCGATATCGAGATCGAACCGTTGTCCGATGTCAGTTTGGATCTGGGCAGCGATCTATCGGCGCTCAGCAATCTGGGAGATTCGGACAGCGGAGAACAAGCTGTGGGCTCTCTGGGCGGCAGCGATCAGGAACTGTTCGCTCCTAACAGTCCTTCCAACGACACCAACGCTCCCGGTTCGCAGCCGATTCTTGCTGGCGACGATTCGGCGGCACCGAGCGATGAAGAACTGTCGCTCGGCGGTGACTCGGCGAGCGAGTTGGATGTGCTGAAAATTGCGGACTCTGGCGGCGATTTGATTGGTGCCAGCCAAAGCGACAGCGACATCGATCTTAGCTTGGACTTGGGGCTGGCCGAAGACGATCCTTCCGACGCGATCGATATCGATTTGTCGCTTTCGGAGAAGGCGTTGAGCGATCCCAGCGACATCGATCTATCGGCGCCCGAACCAGCGGCTGATGCCAGCGATCTAGCGCTTGGCAGCGATGTGATCAGCGACCTCGGCAGCGATCTAAATCTTGCTGGCGATTCGGCGGTATTGGCCGGTTCGGACTCCGCTTCGCCCGTCTCGGGATCGGTGATCAGCGACGATGATGACGACGATTTGGTGATCAGCGACGACGATGATCTGGTTTTGGATAGTGCCGGTAGCGACGTATCGGTTGCGGGAGGCAGCGGGATAAATTTGATGAGCCCTTCGGACAGCGGGCTTTCGTTGGAAGGCGAACCGGTCGATCTGGGCGGTTCCAGCATCTCTGCGATCGATCTGTCGAGCGAGCTATCCGACCCGGCGCTCGGTTCTGGTTCAGGTTCGGGACGTGGCCCTGGCAGCAGCGGCTCGCTTGTCGATTTTAAAGCCGACGAAGAATTCCAACTCTCCCCAGGCGGGATCGGTCTGGAAGCCGATGACGATAGTGCGTCGCAGGTGATCGAGATCGAAGACTCCCAGTCGTTCGGCGACGCGATGGAGCTTGGCGGTGCGGAAATGCTCTCCGGCGACGGTGAAGCAGCCGGCTGGGATCAAGCCGACGCGAGCCTGGGCGACGAGGTCCAGGACATCGATGCAGCGGAAGCCGAAGAGGTATCGATCGACGAAAACGCGATCGTCACCGGCGATGCCCCCGTCGAAGCAGGCGCGGGCGCCGCAGCTTATGAAATCCCCTTCTCGATTTGGAACGTGATGTCGTTGGCTGGCATCTTGCTGATGCTCTCCGCCGGCGGAATCATCTCCGCCGACCTGATGCGGAATCTTTGGACCGACGGCACACAGGCCGGCGATGTCAGTTCGCTGACCTCGGCGATTCTCAAAGCGATGGGGATGGACGCTTAGCCATTGCTGGCGGCGCTGCGATTGGCAGCTTGGAATCGCCGGCGTGCCCTCCAATTTCTTGACTTGCAACCGGCCGGGTGATACGCTGGATCGGTTGCTTGAGCCCCCGTTAACCACGGGGTTAAGTGGCTTCACTCGCCGTTTGCTCAAGGTTGACGCCCCTGCCTGCATGGGCTCCTGCCCCACGCTACCTCACCGGCAACTCACGCGGTGATGGATCGGCCATCGTTCGTCGGGTCTTTTTTCAAATGCCCCGGTTGATTGTGTTGCTGAATTTCTTGGAGGAGATGCCTGATGCTCGTCGCCCCCCCGCTGCGCCGGATGATTCGACGCATGGTTCTGTCGCTGGCAACCTTTGGTTTGTTGAGTACTCTGCTGGCGGAACAACCGCCGCAAACGCCGATCGCTCAACCCAGCTTCGTTCGCGATATCGAACCGATCTTGCGGACGCAGTGCCAAGGCTGCCATCAACCGGCCAAACCGCAAGGCGATTACGAGATGACAGCTTTCGAGGCGCTGCTCGCTGGCGGCGAGTCGGGCTCCGCGGCGATCGTTCCCGGCAAATCGGACGAGAGCTATCTGATCGAACTGATCACCCCGGTCGACGGTGTCGCCGAAATGCCTCGTGGTGGCAAGCCGTTGCACGAGGTCGAGATCGAAAAGATCCGCAACTGGATCGCCGAAGGTGCGGTCAACGATTCGCCTCCCGCCACCGGCCCCATGTACTCCGCCGACAATCCCCCCGTCTACAGCAAACCGCCCGTCGTCCCATCGATCGACTTCTCTCCCGATGGCAGCCTGTTGGCGATCGCCGGGTTTCATGAAGTCTTGTTTCTGGAAACCGCTGACTTCACCCAAGTCGGCCGACTGATCGGACTCAGCGAACGGATCGAATCGGTCCGCTTCTCTCCCGACGGAACACGATTGGCTGTCGCCGCCGGCCTGCCATCGCGGTTGGGAGAGATCCAGGTTTGGGACGTCGAAAAAAGGACGCTTCTGCTGTCGCGTCCCGCCACGTTCGACACGGTCTACGGCGTCAGTTGGTCTCCCGATGGCAAGCTGATCGCGTTTGGCGGTGCCGATACGATCGTCCGCGCGATCGATGCCCAGACGGGCGAACAGCAATTGTTTCAAGGGGCGCACGACGATTGGGTCCGCGCGACAGCGTTCAGCAACGACGGCAAACATCTGGTCTCGGTCGGTCGCGACATGACCTGCAAATTGATCGAAGTCGAAACGGAGCGGTTTGTCGACAACATCACTTCGATCACGCCGGGAGCGCTCAGCGGTGGAGTCAACAGCGTGGTGATGCACCCTTCGCGCGATGAGATCTTCGTTGGCGGAGCGGATGGAATTGCCAAGGTCTACCGGATCTTCCGGCAGACCGCGCGGAAGATCGGCGATGACGCCAACCTGCTGAAAAAGTTACCCGCGATGAAAGGGCGAATCTTCAGCGTCGATATCAGTGCCGATGGAACCTTGTTAGCCGCCGCGGCGACTCTGGATGGGCACAGCGAGGTGCGGATCTTCAAGTACGTTCCCGAAGCCAAGTTCCCCGCCGACATCAAAGCGATCCAAGCCAAACGCACCACGCAACGTTCCGCGGAAGAAAAGAAGAAGCTGGAAGACTACGTTTCGTCGTCGATCGATCAAGTTGCGCAAGTCGAGATCCCGGAAACGGCAGTCTACGCGATCGACTTCTCCGCGCAGGGGCTATTGGCCGTCGCGGGAGCCGACGGACTGATCCGGTTGCTGAATCCCGAAGATGGCTCGATCGCCAAGACCTTCGCGGCGGTCCCCCTTTCCGAAGCGGCATCGCCCGCAGCGCTCGCCGCGGGCAGTCCGAAGGCTTGGGCTGAATCTCGCAGCAAAATACTGCCTGCCGGAAAGCCGGAAGCACTCCCCGCCGACGCCAAGCTAACGGGGCTGGTGGCGTCGCCTGAAAAGATCCAACTGACCGGCCCTTTCGCCTACGTGCAATTGATGGTGCAGGCCGAACTGGCCAACGGTGAACGTGTCGATGTCACGCGGATCGCCGATCTAACGTTGACCGATCCCTTGGCGACGCTTTCCCCCGGCGGCCTGCTGCGTGGAAACGCGGCGGGCGAAGCGGAGTTGATCGTGCGGTTGCAGGATCAAGAGCTGAGAATTCCGGTAACGGTTGCTGATTTGGACTCCGCCGCGCCGATCGATTTCGTTCGCGATGTCGGTCCCGTGATGTCGCGTCTCGGTTGCAATCAGGGGACCTGTCACGGAGCCCAAGATGGCAAGAACGGCTTTAAGTTGTCGCTGCGTGGTTACGATCCGCTGTTCGATATCCGTGCGTTGACCGACGACCTGGCCGCGCGGCGCGTGAACATCGCTTCGCCTGAGAGCAGTTTGATGCTGATGAAGACGCTGGGCTTGGCGCCGCACGAAGGCGGCGTTTTGGTCAACGAAGGGGAACCGTATCACGAGATCATGCGACGGTGGATCGCTGAAGGAGCGCGGTTGAATCTCGAATCGGCGCGCGTCGCGAAGATCGATATCCTGCCGCAAAACCCCGTCGTGCAACAGATCGGTTCGCGGCAACAGATTCGCGTTGTGGCGACCTACACCGACGGAGTGACTCGCGATGTCACGCAAGAAGCGTTTATCGAAAGCAGCAATACCGAAGTCGCCACGCGCGACATCACCGGGCTGATGACAGCAGTGCGACGGGGCGAAGCCGCAATCCTGGCTCGCTTCGAAGGAGCGTATGCCGCGACGACGTTGACCGTCATGGGCAACCGCGACGACTTCGTCTGGGAACAGCCCGAAACCTGGGGCCGCATCGATGAACTAGTCGCTGAAAAATGGCAGCGCATGAAAATCCAACCCTCGGGGCTCTGCAGCGATGAAGAATTTGTCCGCCGCGTTCATTTGGATCTGACTGGGTTGCCTCCAACCGCTGATCAAGTGCTGGCTTTCACCGGATCGGAGCTGCTGTCGCGGGAGAAGCGTCAACAATTGGTCGATCAATTGATCGGCAACGATGACTTTGTCGAGTATTGGTCGAACAAATGGGCCGACCTGTTGCAGGTCAATCGCAAGTTCTTGGGAGCCGAAGGGGCGAAGCTGTTCCGCGATTGGATCCAGCAGCGTGTCCGCGACAACATGCCGTACGATCAATTTGTCCGCGAGATCGTCGCTTCCAGCGGTTCCAACAAAGAGAACCCCGCGGCCTCGTATTACAAGATCCTGCGGACTCCCGAAGACACGATGGAGAACACGACGCACCTCTTCCTGGGCGTTCGATTCAACTGCAACAAGTGTCACGATCATCCGTTTGAACGCTGGACCCAGGACCAGTACTACCAGACGAGTGCCTACTTCGCACGCTTTGCGTTGAAAGCGGATCCGGCGGCGGGCAAAGCCAAAATCGGCGGCACCGCGGTCGAAGGGGCCAAGCCGTTGTACGAGGTGCTGTACGAAAAGGAAGATGGCGAGATCAAGCACGAGCGAACCGGAGCGATCGCACCGCCGGTCTTCCCGTATACGTGCGAGCATCCGATGCCCGAAACGGCGAACCGCCGCGAACAACTGGCCGCCTGGATCACCGCTCCCGACAACCAGTACTTCGCCCGCAGTTACGTCAATCGGATCTGGGGCTATCTGACCGGCGTCGGAATCATCGAACCGATCGACGACATCCGAGCTGGCAATCCGCCGACCAATCCCGAACTGCTCGACTTCTTGACCGAAGAGTTTGTCGTCAGCGGTTTTGATACTCGGCACCTGATGCGGTTGATCGCGAACAGTCGGACCTATCAATTGAGCGTGGAAACGAACAAGTGGAACGAAGACGATGCGTTGAACTACTCCCACGCAACCGCGAAGCGTTTGCCGGCGGAAGTGCTGTACGACGCGGTCCATCGCGTGACCGGCGCTGAATCGCACATCCCCGGCGTTCCCGCAGGCACCCGCGCCGCGGCGATTCCTGATTCGGGGATCAAGTTGACCGACGGCTTCCTGGCAAACTTTGGCCGTCCTTCGCGGGAGAGTTCCTGCGAGTGCGAACGCTCCAGCGACCTGCAGCTCGGACCGGTGATGGCACTGGTCAGCGGTCCGACGGTCGGCGCCGCGATCTCCGACCCTAAAAACGCGTTGGCCTCGATCGCTCAACAAAACGAAACGCCTCAAGCTTTGGTCGACGCGATCTTCCTTCGCGTTCTCAACCGACACGCTAAGCCGGGCGAAGTCGAAGCGTTTGAAACGATCTTGAGCGAGATCGGTGCCGACCACGAAGCGTTAGCCAAAACACTGGCCGAGCGCGAAGCCTGGTGGCAAGAGGAACGAGCCAAGTTGGAACAAAAGCGGATGGAGCAACTCGCTTCGGTCGAAAAGGAACGCTCCGGTCGGATCGCGGCGATGAAGGCGGAACGCGATCAATTGGAAGCGGCTCGCAACGAAAGAATCGCCGCGGCGACAGCGACACAAAAAGCTTACGCCGACAAATTAGATGATCATGCGGCCGCCTGGGCTCAGCAACATGGGGATGCCACGTCGGAATGGTTCCTGTTGGAACCCAGCGGCCTGTCGGCTTCCAACGGAGCGACTCTAGCTCGCCAAGAAGACCGCTCGATCGTCGCCAGCGGCAAAGCGGATAAAGGAAAATACGTGATCACGGTGAAGACCAAATTGCAGGGGATCACCGGATTCCGGCTCGAAGCGCTGCCGCAAGCTGGCGTCGCCGGAGGCGGACCAGGGTTGCCGGGCAATGGCAACTTTGTCGTCACCGAATTCAGCGTCCAAGCAGCTGCTGTGGATAAACCGAAAGAGCTGGCGAAGCTGAAGTTGAAGGATGCCAAAGCCGACTTCACGCAATCCGGCTTCGATCCCGCTCAAGCGATCGACGGAAACGCGGGAGATCAAAAAGGCTGGGCGATCTCGCCCGCTGGTGGCACCGTTCACTGGGCGACCTTCGCAACCGAAGCTCCCGTCGGACATCCGCAAGGAACGATCCTCACCTTCACGTTGGATCAAGTTCACAATGCGGCGGATCATCGCTTGGCAAGGTTCCGTTTGAGTGCGACGACCGATGCCGACGTGCAGCTGGGCTTGCCCGAGCCGTTGTTGGTGATCCAGTCGGTCGCGGCAGAGCAACGCTCTGACGAACAAAAGAAACGATTGCGCGACTACTTTGCCAAGATCGACGCGAAACTGGGTGAACTGAACAAGGCGATCGCGGCGGCCAAGGCTCCCGTTCCCGCCGATCCGGTCGTCGTGTCATTGGACAAGCGGATCGCTGCTTTGAAACAGCCGACGCCGGACGATCCCAAAATGCTGCAGCTGCGGCTCGATCTGCAACAGAGTCAAGAACAGTTGGCGAACGAGCGTTTGACGGCGACCGAAGATCTGACCTGGGCGCTGATCAACAGTCCGGCGTTTTTATTCAATCGGTAAGCGGCGACCGACGTTATAATGTCGGCTTTGCATCGTCACCAACGCCGTTCAACGCTCGAGGGCTTCCGGCCATGTCCCACATCTCACGTTTGCTGATCATCGCATTGTTTACTCAGGTCGCGGTTGCGACGACCTGGGGGCAAAACCAATTGATCAGTATCGAAGGGCAATTCGTCGGCGTGCGCGGACAATTGATGCAGGTCAAAGGAAGCGACGCTCAAATGTACCTGGTCCTGCTGCCGAAGGAGCCGAACAAGATCCAGTACAGCGGGACGGCGGCAGCCGGTTGGCTCCGGCCAGGCGTCTTCGTTCGATTCAGCGGGATGTTTGACGACCGAGGCGTTGGGCAGGAACCGATCTTGGAAATGGAAGCCTTCACGCCCAACCCTCGACGCCCACCGCGCCCCGATCAACTGGCCGACGTCACGCCGGGAATCTATCCCGCCGAAGCCGGTGGCGGTGGTGGTGCTGCTGCGTTGTTCGGCGGCGAAGCGAAGGTGCAACCCAAGCAGGTTGGCCCCAGCAAATATCGAATCGTCGGCCGTGTCGCGGGGCTCGGCCGAAAAGGCGAACTCGGCGTGATGACCGGTCCGCGTCAGATCGTTCAGGTGCAATTGACCGAAGAAACGCGGATCAAGCTGGAAATGGAGGGCGCTCAATTTGCGATGCCCGGCGATCGCGTCGTCGTCGAAGGCTATGCCAATCCGCCAACGCTGACCAACGTGACAGCAAACTCGGTGCAGATCGAAGCCGCGGAACTGTTGGGCCAAGTCGCAGCCAAACCGGTTCGTAAAACAGCCAAACAGCGACGCGAAGAAGCTGCCGCGAAAAAGGCCGAAGCGGAGAAGCCGGCCGCTGAAGTGGAAGCTGGCGAAAACGAAGCGGCCCCCGCGGAAGCCCCAGCCGAAGCGGACGACGCAGAATAACGGTCCCTCTTCGGTCGCGCGAGCGACTTACTGCGGCGTGGGAAACAGCTGTTTGTGCAACTGATACACTCGCCGCAACTCCGTGATCGGATCGGCGTGGTCGTCGACGCGGATGTCGCGGTAACGATCGTTCAGACCGGCGTATCCCCAACCTTCGCGAGCGATGTATAACGCCGCCGATTGCATTCCCCGCTTCTCGCCGCCAGCTGCTTGGCCGGCGGCCAGTGCGTCGATCAATCGCGTCGCCAGTTCGCCTTGCGATTGTTCAAAGCCCGCTGCGATCGCATCGACCACTTTTTCCGAGACCAAGATGTTTCCTTGGACTGCGTAGTGCCGGCCCGTTTTGCCGCCGGCCCACGCCATGCAACCTTCGCCAGTAAACGTCGCCGCGTTGCCAGCGGCATCGACGATTCCAATCTGGCGTCGCCCGCGACCTGGATCGTCGTTCGTCAAAATTCCAATCGCCTCGGCAGCCGTCTTCCCCTCGGCCAGCAGCGACAAACCATCGGGGCCGAACTGAGTGTTCGAAAACGATTGCGTCGCGATCGCGCCAACATCCGCTTTAACCCACGGCACGATCGCCCCGACCGCAGGAATTTTCGACTGCACCGCCACCCCCAACTCCTGCGTCTCTGGATCGAAGGCGACGATCGAATAAGTCGCCACCGGCGGCACGTTTTCCAACGGCGACTGCGCCTCGACGCTGTTGATTGCAGGCGAGACGAAACCTATCAGACAGCAGATAAAACGAAGGTAGGTTCTCATCGACAGACATCTCCCAAAGACCGAACTTTCAACAGCGGCTACCAAGCCGAAACCTAAGATACCATCGCGGTCCTAAGCGTTGCTGCTTTGCTCGATAGGATGTGCGGCATTTTCAACGCAGAGTCGCTGAGAACGCAGAGTTTGCTCCAAGATGAAGGCAACATCTCTGCGGTCTCGGCGCCCTCGCGTTTCTGTCGACATCTATTTGTTGGGACATGACACTTTTTTGGGGGGCTTCAGTGCTGGGGAGGCTTAGCGAACGAATGGCCGCCGAGGGAGCAAACGCAACTCGAATGTCTTTCCTCCGCATGCCCGGTCCGATGTTCTCGCGAGCGACGATCCTTTAGGCTGATTGAACATGCCTGCGTCAACACATACCTACACGCCCCGAGGAGCTATCGATGCGCCGGATGCCTTTTCACATGCGACTCATGTCGATTGCGTTGCTCGCGCTGGCGGGCTGTTCTCCTAAGAAGGTGCCAGTCGAAGAGATCTCCGGTCGCGTCGATTTAGACGATACCGCCGCCGCGCCGATCGTCGTATCGGAAGCGGATTGGAACAGCTGGCGCGGCCCCAGTGGCAATGGGATCGCCGCCGATCAAGAGGTGCCGATCCGGTGGAGCGATACCGAAAACGTGATCTGGAAGGCAAAGGTTCCAGGCCGCGGCCATGCCTCTCCCACGGTCGTTGGCGACCAGGTCTTCTTGGCTTCCGCCGACGAACGGGCGGAGACTCAGTTTGTTGTCGCATTGGATCGATCCAACGGCCAGCAACGCTGGCAGACGCAAGTCAATCAAGGTGGTTTCGCACGCGAGGTCCATGCCAAGGGGACTCAAGCCAACAGCACGCTGGCGTGTGATGGAGAACATGTATTTGCAGCGTTCTTGCACCACGATGCGATCCACGTGACCGCGATTTCGATCGACGGCGAGATCGCGTGGCAAACGACGGTTGGCGCCTTCAACTCAAAATTCGGATACGCACCGTCGCCATTGATCTACAAGACCTCGGTGATCATCGCCGCCGATAACCGCGGCGGAGGCTACATCGCGGCGCTGGATCGATCGACGGGCGAACCGATCTGGCGGAAACGCCGCGGCGCCGTCTCGACCTACTCTTCGCCGATCGTTGGGCATGTCGATGGCAAGGATCAATTGCTGATCACCGGCGGCGATGCCGTGACCAGCTACGATCCGGCCACCGGCGAAGAAAACTGGTCGGTCCCCGGAACCAGCGAAGCAACCTGCGGCACGGTCGTCTGGGACGCAAATCATGTCTACGCCAGCGGCGGCTATCCCGATTCGCACACGCTGTGCATCCGCGTCGATGGGGATGCGACCGAAGTCTGGAGCAACCGAACCAAGCTTTACGAACCTTCGATGCTGGTCAGCGATGGCTTCTTGTATGCCGTCAACGATCAAGGGATCGGGGTTTGCTGGGACGCTGAAACGGGAGATCAGATGTGGAAGAAGCGACTGGGAGGCAATTTCAGCAGCGCCCTTGTGCTCGCTGGTGACAAATTATTTGCCACCGCCGACGACGGAACGTGCACCGTTTTTGCAGCCGACAGTTCGGACTATATCGAACTCGCCAAGAATCCACTGGGCACCGACGCCTACGCAACACCCACGATCTGCGGCGGTCGGATCTACTTCCGCGTCGGCCAAGGCGACGGTCCCCAGCGACAAGAAATGCTCTACTGCATCGGCGAGCCCCACGAAAATTGAACGCGTCCGCCGCGCTGGAGTCGAGGCTTCAGCCGAAACGGACAGGGACTCACACGGTTTCGGCTGAAGCCTCGACTCCAGCCGGTGTTGAATGGGAGGCAGTTTAAAAAATCCGGCCTTTCTCCTTTCGGAGCCCGTCTGATGAAGTTCACCTCGTTTTGGAATCTTGCCGCCAGCAGCGTCTTGCTCTCGTTCCCTTGCCACTGGGCTGCTGAACAACAATCAAACACGGACACTCCGAAGTCGGGCGCATCAAAGGTGTCGGGACGGAATGACACCTTTTTACGCGTCAACCGCTTCCGTCCAAGCCGATGCTACGGAAGTTCGTCAAACGTGTAGAACTTTAGTCCCAGTTCATTGGCTTTGCGGAAGATGCGGGTTAGTGCTTCGGGAGTTACAAAATGGCCTCTGCCCGATTCGCTGATCCGGTGTGCGTATAACACGATGATTTCTCGGTTCTCCGCCGCCCGCTGAAGAGCTCCGTCAAGCTGTTCGTACGTGCGGTCGGGACGCAATGGAGCATAGTCGATTCCCTGGCCGTACAGGCAACCGTGTTCAGCGATCTTCGCCGCCGGAACAAAAAAGGCGTCGTCTTCACGGAGTGCTGTACCAGCCGCAATGCGCTACTTGCTTTAGTCGCATCGCGCGATGGGCTATGATTGAGCGCATCTCCGAAAGCCTTTGGAAAAAACGCGGCCAGTGCTGCTGGCTCACGGTTTTCAGTTTACATCTCAAGAGTCCCCCGGACGCCCTCTCGTTTTCGTGCAAGGTCCGTTATGCGAATAAACATTGTGTCGATCCTCGCTGTGTTGATGTCTGCTTGGGTTGCCCAAGCTGATCCCGGTCCAGCCGAACAGTCCGGTTCGGCCGAACAATCGATTTCCGAAACCTGGACGCCCGTTTCCCCACGCGCCGAGATCCGGCCGTTGTTTGCTTCCACCGACGATGGTGGGCGGAGCGGAAAGGGTGAGTTGACGATTACCGCGGATGATCGTCGCGGTTTGGTGGGGCACTGGGAAACGAAAATCAAAATCCAAGGTGGCCAGCACTACCAATTCTCGGTATGGCGGCAAACACAGGGAATCGACGTGGTTCGGCGCAGTGGAGTCGCCAGTGTGACGTGGTTGGACAAAGACGGTCGCCGCGCGATGCGAGACCGCGTTAGCATGGTTTCCTACCAACCTGGTTTGAAGCCGCGATCGGAACCTGAATATCCCGCCGAGGGCGAAACCGTTGACGACTGGACTCAGCTTGCGGGTACCTATCGAGCTCCTTCCTCCGCTACCGAGGCGGTCATTGGACTTCATTTTCGCTGGGGGCCAGCGCACTCACGTATCGCTTGGAGCGACGTTCGTTTCGAACCAACCGCCGCAGCGGAGCCGAGGGTCGTTCGCTTGGCGACCATTCACTACCGTCCCGCCGCAGGGAAGACTGCAAAAGAAAAACGAGAGCAATTCGAACCGCTGATTGCCGAAGCGGCCAAGCAGCGTGCGGATCTGGTGGTCTTGCCCGAAACATTAACGGGATATCACTCCGGTTCAAGCTCTGCGGAGGTCGCCGAATCGATGCCGGGGCCGACTTCGAACTACTTTGCTGAACTGGCAAAAAAGTATGACCTGTACATCGCTGCGGGACTACACGAGCGAGAGGGGCATTTGGTTTACAACGTCGCAGTGCTGCTTGGGCCCGAAGGCGAGATGGTGGGAAAATACCGCAAAGTTTCTTTGACGCGAAATGAAATTGCATCCGGAGTTATGCCCGGAGACGAGTACCCCGTTTTTGAAACCCGATTTGGCAAAGTCGGCATGATGGTTT
The DNA here is from genome assembly GCF_007741475.1 of Rosistilla ulvae. NCBI lineage: Bacteria > Pseudomonadati > Planctomycetota > Planctomycetia > Pirellulales > Pirellulaceae > Rosistilla > Rosistilla ulvae. The sequence goes on from NZ_CP036261.1 coordinate 6,410,025, forward strand.
GTTACGACGGATTCTTTCCCGAAGTGGCTCGCGAATTGAGCAACCGAGGGGCGGAGGTGATCGCGTGGCCGGTGTGGGGATGCAATCCGTTGCTGGGTGCCGCCCGCGCCTGTGAAAACCATACCTATGTAATCAGCAGCACGTACACAGACGTAACGTCAAATTGGATGATCTCAGCCATCTACGATCGCGATGGGCAACCGCTTGCTCAAGCGTCCCAGTGGGGCAGCGTCGCGGTAGCCGAGGTCGATTTGAACCAACCGCTGTATTGGTCCAGCCTAGGGGACTTCAAGGCCGAGATTGCTCGACATCGCCCCTGGTTGCCCCACGAGCGAGAGCAAGGAAAGCGAGCGGAGGTAGCGGCCTCCCCAACCGAGACGGAATGAAGTCGGGCTCCACATTCTCAACGCGACGCGCTCGCGCCCTCACTCGAAAGAGGCGTCCAATACGTCACATTAGCTGGCGTCCGTAAGGCATTCAGAGCCTCTGCCAAGGCTGGCGAATGAAGTCCTGTGATCGATGCTGCGATTGCATCGCTGACCGCAACGTCGGTCACGGCAATCCGTGCGACCGCCTTCGAGGGCAAGAGGTCGCCTGACGCAAAGTACCGGTGGTATCGCTTCCGCTCAACCACCAGCGAATTGCTGCCACGCCCATGGCGTGGGAATGACGGCCCCTCGTTACATCGCACCGCTGTGCATCGTGGATGCCAAGCTGCATGGGGTGCGGTCGATAGCGAAGCCGGTCTGCAACGGAACGTCGTCTTGGTCGATGACGAGGTCGGCCAGTTCGGTGCGCCGCGGCTGTTCGAACCATTGGACAGCCGGGGGCATCTTGAACCAAAACGACGGGAAGCGCCGCAGCGGTGGTGTTGAGCGCGGGCGGTTGGCACGAGGAAGGGGACGCGTTTTGTCGGCTGAAGTTTTGACTCCGGCGGGCGTGTACAATGAGGGGCACTTCAAAACTTCCCGCCTCTCTCCTTTCGGAGCCCACCTGATGAATGCCTCTCGACTTTTCATGCGCCTGGCCGGCTGCGCTTTGCTCTCGCTCCCTTGTCACTGGACCGCAGCTCAAGCCCAGTCCGGATCGGCAGCTCGATCCCCAGCGACCGCGACGGCTCAAACGCCGGCAGCCGCAACCCCGCCTGCGACGGAAGCGCCGACTCGCTTGCCACAGACCGAGATCTTGGCCTACCGCGCGGCCGATGGAGCGATTCAAACCGCTCAGTCGCCTGCCGATTGGGAAGCTCGCCGACGCGAGGTGCTTGCCGGGATGGAAGCGATCATGGGGGCGATGCCAGGCGAAGAGAAGCGGGTGCCGTTGGACGTCCGCATCGATTCGGAAGAGGATTGCGGTAGCTATGTCCGCCGCTTGATCACGTATCAATCCGAACCGGGCAGCCGCGTTCCGGCTTACCTTTCGATCCCCAAGGCGCTGCTGGCCGACAACGCCAAGCCAGCCGCCGCGGTTCTCTGTTTGCATCCGACCGACAATTCGGTTGGCCACAAAGTTGTGGTGGGCCTGGGTGGCAAAGCGAATCGTCAATACGCCGCCGAATTGGCCGAGCGCGGCTTCGTCACGTTGGCTCCCAGTTATCCGTTGCTGGCCAATTATCAACCCGATCTCGAAGCGTTGGGTTGGACCAGTGGGACGCTGAAGGCGATTTGGGACAACATGCGTGGGATCGATCTGCTGCAGTCGTTGCCCTATGTTCGCAAGGAATCGATCGGTGCGATCGGCCACTCGCTGGGAGGCCACAACGCGGTCTATACCGCTGTTTTTGATCCTCGCATCGGGGCGATCGTCTCCAGCTGTGGACTCGATTCATTTCTCGACTACTACGGCAGCGTGCCGTCCGTCTGGCAGTTGGGAAGCGGCTGGACTTCGACGCGTTACATGCCGCGGCTGGCCGAATACCGTGGCCGACTGGAAGAGATCCCGTTCGATTTTCATGAGCTGATCGCCGCCTTGGCTCCACGCCCGATGCTGATCGTCGCTCCGCTGCACGACAGTAATTTCCAGCACGACAGCGTCGACCGAGTCGCTGCCACGGCAAAGAAGGTTTATCAACTGCACAACGCCGCGGATCGCTTGCAGGTCGAACATCCCGATTGCGACCACGACTTCCCCGAAGCGATGCGATTGAAAGCGTACAAGTTGTTCACCGATACGCTTTGAGCATCGCCGATGTTACATCGGGACGATCGAACGCCCCGAATGTTTTCCAGCTAGCATGCTGTCGACAGCGGCTGGCAGGTCGTCGAGCGAGATCTCGTTGGCCAGATCTTCCAGTCCGGCCGGCTTCCAATCGCTGGCCAACCGGTTCCAGATTTCCAATCGCTGAGGCATCGGACACATCGCCGAATCGATTCCCGCCAGCGTGATCCCTCGCAACAGGAAGGGATAGACCGTGGTCTGAAGTTCGTGTCCGCCAGCCAATCCGCAGGCGGCGATGCAGCCGCGGTAGGCGGTTGTTCGCAACAGCGTTTCGAGGGTCGTTCCACCGACGGTATCGACGCCGCCGGCATAGCGAGCACTCAACAGCGGACGTTTCGATTCGTCGATGAAGTCGTTGCGATCGATCACTTCCGCTGCGCCCCATCGTTTCAGTCGAGAGTGCTGATCGGGTTTCCCGGAGACCGCGGCGACGTCGTAGCCCAACCGCGACAAGATCTGGATCGCGATACTGGCAACGCCTCCGCTGGCTCCGGTCACGACAACCTGCCCCGAACCGGATTCCACGCCGTGATGCTGCAGGGCTTGCACGCACTGGGCCGCTGTAAAACCGGCGGTTCCCAAGATGATCGCTTCGCGCGGCGCGAGCCCTTGCGGCAGTGGGACTACCCATGACGCAGGCACTTGAATCTGTTGTGACCAGCCGCCGTGATGACTTGTCCCCAATTCATGGCCTGTGACGATCACGGTTTGCCCGGTGGCAAACTGCGGGTCGTCGCTGTCGATCACTTCGCCAATGACATCGATCCCGGGAACGTGCGGGAAATGGCGGACGATGCCAGGATGGCCGGTCGCCGCCAACGCGTCTTTGTAGTTGAGCGCTGTCCAGCGGACGGCGACGCGAACACGCGGCGATTCAACGGTTGGCAAATCGGCGACCGAGCGGTCGATGATCGATTGCTGGACATCTCCCGCAGCGTCTTTTTCAACCCAGAAGCATCGGTAGGTGTCGGCCATGGGAAGATCCTCCGAGAGTCGCGACGGTTTGAGAGGTGGTACCAAAATAAAAGGCGAGCCAGCAGAGTGGCTCGCCTAGTTGGATTTTAACATTTGAGTTGAGCCAGCGGAGTGGCTCAACCACTGCCAAGCTAGCTCAAGTATTCTTGTTTCTTGATGATGCCTGGCAATGGGATGGGGTAGCGGCCATCGTCGCCAGCTTGCAATGGCGCCGGCGAATCGAGCGTTAGCTTGTCGATGCCGGGGGCGAATTCATGCTTGTTCGACATCATCTGGTCGAGCGTGATCTCTTGACCGGTGTGCGCGGCCATACGTCCCATCGAAGTCACAATGCTCGCCATCGCACCACGATCGACTTCGTTGTATTCGCGGTCTTCGCGAATCGCCGCGATCAGATCGTCCCATTCCAATTGATAAGGATTCGGTTCGGGCTGACCAAATTCCCAAGCCAAGTTCGCTTTGTCGGCGACCTGGCCGCGATAGATCCGCGACTTCGCTGGCGTGTGCGATGCTGTCGAGATCACCGCCATGCCTTTCGAACCATGGGCGTAGCTGGCGAATTCGCTGCGGCAGCCGGGCATCGTCCGTCCACCGATATACATCTTCGTTCCGTCGGCGAAGGTGTATTCCATCGCATAGCTGTCGAAGTTCTGATCGACATCGTCGCCGCGATAGTGGCGGCCGCCCGAAGCGTGAACCTTGACGGGCCAATCGTTCTTCATCCAACAGGTTTCATCGATGTTGTGGATCAGGAAATCGCTGACCGCACCGCCGGAGAGCCACAGGAAGCCGTGGAAGTTGGCGATCTGATACATCAGTTCGCTGGTCCCCTCGGGCTTCGGTCCACACGCGGCGGTCCCCGTTGGTCCCGCCATGCGGTACGCCCGCAACATGTTGATCTCGCCGATCTCGCCACCCTGAATCCGTTCGAACAGTTCTTGCCGCGCCTTGCAGTGACGGCACATCAATCCGACGGCGACCTTCAGATTCTTTTCCTTCGCTTTCTTGTTCAGCTCCATGATCCGCACCGTCGTCGGGCCATCGACGGTGACCGGTTTTTCCATGAAGACGTTCAGCCCCTTTTCGATGGCATAGCTGAAGTGAACCCAGCGGAATGCTGGCGGCGTTGCCAGGATCACGACGTCGCCCGGACGCAGCACATCCATCGCCTTTTTGTAAGCATCGAAGTCGACGAACTGCCGCTCTTCGGGCACGTCGACTTTGCCTTCTTGATCCTTAAACGCGTTGGAGATGTTCTTCTGGCTGCGTTCCAGATTCTTGGGGAAGACATCGGCCATCGCCACCAATTTGATCGGCCCGTTGTCGACCGACAACGCGTTAACGGCAGCTCCCGTGCCCCGGCCGCCACAACCTACGAGGGCCACCTGAATCGTGTTGTCTTCAGCCGCGTGGACCTGCGGCGCCGCGGTGGCTGCGAAGGTGGCCGCTGCAGCAACAGTTCCCGTCGCTTTGATGAAATCGCGGCGGGTATCTTGGCTCTCGGGCGTCTTGGACTGGTTCGACATCGTGGGACTCATTTAGGGTTGGGGGTGAGAGACCGGGAATGAAAACGGTTATTCGCCTTCGGGGGGATCAAGCTGTTCGGGTTGTGTGTTCTCCCAAAACTCGGCTCGCTCCTTTTCGGAGGGGACGGTCAAAGGGCGAACGATGCGGAAGCCGACGCTCAACGCATCGGTATGATACCAAATACTTTGGGGCAATTGGGGATCCTGCTCCTTCCACTCCTCGCTACTGGCGATTCGAGCCCCGCTGCGCAGAAGTTCGGGATCGTTGTCCCAGCCGCCGCCACGGACGACGCGGGGGAACAAAACCTTGGGAATCGCCAGCGGATTAAGCTTGGCGGATGTCTTGAAAAAGTCGGGCAGGTACTGATCCAAGACCCACTCCGAGACATTGCCGTGCATGTCGTAGAGCCCCCACGGATTCGGCTTCTTCTGGCCCACCGGTTCGTATTGGTCGTTGGTGTTTTCGCCATACCAAGCGTAGTCGTCGAGCATTTCTGGGTCGTCGCCAAACGAGTAGGCGGTGTTGGTTCCCGCGCGGCAAGCGTATTCCCATTCCGCTTCGGTCGGCAAACGGTAATAGCGTCCGGTCTTTGCCGACAGCCATTGGCAATAGGTCCGCGCTGCGTGCTGTGTCATGCAGATCGCCGGATGGCGACCGCTGCCCATACCAAAGGTCATGTCGGTGTAGGGTTCGGTCGGACGCGTGAAGCCGTCGACGACCGCGTCGCGCGGCGTTTCCTTCGACTTCAAAAGGCGGCGACGGATCGTATCGAGTTCGTCGCCCCAGATCTCGTACTGCTCCCACGTGATCTCATACTTGCCCATCCAAAAGGGAGAGACTTCGACTTGATGCAAAGGACCTTCCGAGTCATCGCGGCCCTGTTCGGTGTCGGGAGTTCCCATCGTGAACACACCGCCAGGAATCGGCAGCATTTCGATCGTCGCATCGGTGTGTTCGATCACCTCTTCGTACGGCTTCATCTCCGCCGCCGAATTCGCTTGGCTTTCGGGAAGGTCTAGCGGAGGAACTGGATCGGCAGCGGTGGCTCCTGCAGCGAGGAACGAACAGCAGATCAAAGAACCGAGAAGGCGTTGCATTTTCATAACAGGATGGAGTACGGGAAGGGGAGATTGAGTTTGTCGCGGTGGGTCGCCTTTCGCTCCGCGAAAGTGCGTCTGTTGTGCGCACTTTCGCGGAGCGAAAGGCGACCATCAGACAGGAGCGAATGGTTTGTTAAGCCAACGCTTTGCGAACGGCAGCTTTCATCTTGCGGAGACCGGTCGTGGCGACTTCCGACGCGGGTTGTTTCCAGTAGTCGCGGTTGAACAGCTCCAGCGAGAAATAGCCTCGGAAGCCGTTGCGATGCAGCAGCGAGATGATTTCGTCCAACGGAGCAATCCCGTCGCCGGGATAGACGCGGTCGGCATCGCCGATCGTTTCCCAAGGTGGATTGGCCGGGTAGTCGTTCATGTGGAACGCGGGCATCCGCGAGGCTTCGATCATCGCCAGGCCAGCGAAGTCGGAGCCTCCTTTATAGATGTGGTAGACGTCGGGCAGAACGCACGCGTCGGGATGGCCGGCTTCGGTCGCGACGTAGGCAAGTTCACCCAAGCGGCTTAGCGTTTTGGAGAAGCCCCACAATTCCAACTCGGGCGTCACGCCCACTTCCGCACCAACGTTCAACAAGTCGGCGTACCGCTTGGCAATCACAGGCAGCGCCGGACCGGCCTCTTTGGTTGCACCAACCGGCGGTGCGGCGATCCGTTTCCCGCCGATCGACTTCAGCAGTTCCATATCGGACCGTGCTTGTTCCAATCCCTTTCGGCGTTGGTCGTCGTCGTCGACGATCCACTGAGCAAAACCGATCGCACTTTCGACAGTGATCCCGGAGTCTTCGATTCGCTTCCGCAGATCGGGCAGACTGCCGCCAGCTTCTTTGTAGGCAACCAGATCGCGAACCCAAGGTTCGATCGCGTCGTAACCGCTCGATGCCGCCAGGTCGACTTGTTCGGTGATCGTCAGTTCTTGGCCGCGAACGGTGCTGGTGTTCAAGCAGAACCGGATCCCGCCAAATTCATCCGATGCCGCGGTGTCGGCGGCTTTGGCGGGAGCTGTTGGCAGGCCCGAACCAACCAACGTGGTAGCGGCCGCAATCGAGAGAATGCTGCGGCGATTCATGGAAGCGTCTGTCATCTAGAAGGCTCGAGTCTCGGGAGGTGGAGAGGCGGGATCATCGGAGCTTCGATTATAAACCGGTACCCCGCAATGTGCTTCGCTGTTGCACAATTTTCCCGAAACCTAGCCCAGCTGGCGGATCGCGGACCATTGCCGCAACAACGGATCCGCAGGCCGATTCGCCGCGACGGAGCCGATTTGCCTACTTCGCCTCGACAGCCGCGTGCTGCTGGATGAACGCGACGACCTGATCGACCGCGGGGTGCGGGAAGTGGTGACCGCTGGATTTTTCGGTTCCCATCGGGACCGAGATGACTTCCATATCGTGGCCCACCGCTCGCAGACGTTCACGCAAAAGATAGGTGTTCTCCTTGGGCGGAACGACGCGATCGTTCTCCGAGACGATGTGTAGCAGTGGGATTTTGGCGGCGGCAATTTTTTCCGCGTGATCGATCGGATTGCCTTTGAATGCGGCAGCCTGTTTCTCGTCGAATCCATATTGTGCTAGGCAGCTCTGCCACGTCGCTGCCGAACCGACGCCCTCCCCCATCCCGCCGGGCCAGCTTTTGAAATCGCAAACCGGCGTGTCGCAGTAGATACAAGCGACGTGATCGAGATTGACGACGGCCCAGTTGTAGGCGAACAGCCCGCCGCGGCTGACCGCTTCGAGAGCCACCCGCTTTGCCAAGCCGCGCTTCTCGGTCATTTGACGATAGAACTGATTTCCAATCTCGATCGCCTTGGGGCTGCCAAACATTCCCGCCACGTCGACGTAGCCGATGTGGAATCCGTTGGCCACCAATTGGATGTCGGCTTCAGCGTGGTAGCCGGGGAACCGCGCCCGCCAAACCCAAGGGTTGCCCGGGGCAGCCTGCTTGGGAACGACGACATAAGCATTGCGCTCGGCGACTTGGAAATGGAGTTGGTCGTATCCATTCCACTGCGTCTTGCGTTCCGCAGGTGCAGCGGTCGTCGACTGAGCGAATCCGGCAGGCGCGGCAAGAATCGCTAGCGAAAAGAAAGCAACCGCAGCGGCAAGAGATGTTCGATTCATGGTGTTGTTCATTATGTGGGGTGAGCTGGAGAGGGATCAGTCGATCACGCGACGCATCAGGCCTTGGTAAGCGTCGATTCGACGATCGCGCAGGAAGGGCCAATGCGTGCGGACCACATCGATCATATTCAAATCACAGTCGGCCGTGATAATTTCTGGTTCTTCGTGGCTCCCTTGCGTGATGACTTTGCCATTGGGATTGGCGATGAACGAACCGCCCCAGAACTGCAGGCGACCTTCGACGCCGACGCGGTTGGGAGCTCCCAACCACAAACCGTTGGCGATCGCATGGGATCGCATCATCGTTTGCCACGATTCGTATTGCGTCGTGCCGTACTCTTCTTTTTCCTCATCGATCCATCCGATCGCGGTCGGGTAAAGCAGGATCTCCGCACCGGCAAGAGCCATCAACCGCGCGGCCTCGGGGAACCATTGATCCCAACAAACGGCGACGCCCAGCTTCGCAAAGCGGGTTTCGATGACCTTGAATCCCAAATCGCCCGGTGTGAAATAAAACTTCTCGTAATACAAAGGATCGTCGGGGATGTGCATCTTGCGATAGACGCCCGCCGTCGAACCGTCGGCATCGAGGACGACAGCGGTGTTGTGATAGACGCCGGCGGTTCGTTTTTCGAACAACGAGACGACGATCACCACGCGCAGTTCGGCGGCCAACTGGCTCATCCGCTCGGTCGTCGGCCCTGGGATCGTTTCCGCCCAATCGAACTGGCAATGGTCTTCGGTTTGGCAGGGGTAGGGGCCGTTAAACAGTTCCTGCAAGCAAATCACTTGTCCACCGTCAGCCGCGGCTTGGCGGATCTGCGAGACGGCCCGCTCGACGTTCTCGGCTTTGGAGTCGGTGCAGGACATTTGCACCAACGACAGCTTCACTACTGAATTTGCCACGTATATTTCCTTTTCAAATCCCGCAGCGAACGCGCTGGGTTTCACTAGAACTTCACAGAACACAGGCCGAATCCTCGGACTGTGAATTCTACAATCATTTAGTCTGATGGCTACGCTCGGCATGCCGATATCGGAGGCGTGACTTGCCGCGTTCAAGCTCCCTCACGTTTTCAAACTGCGAGGGACCCACCGCATACTGGGGTCGTATCCAATCACCAATCCATTCCATGCAAGCTGAACTGATCGTTGCCAGCGGATCGCACCAGGGGCATTCGCTTCGGATCACTCAAAATCCCTTTGTGATCGGCCGCAACGAATCGTCGGGACTTCGCATCAAGAGTTCTTCGGTCAGCCGCCAGCACTGCGCGATCGTCGCTCGCGAGGGGAAGTTCTATGTCAAGGATCTTGGCAGTCGCAATGGGACGTTCGTCAACGACCAAAAATTGACCGATCGACAGTCGTGCCGAATTCGGTCGGGAGACACTTTGCAAGTTGGCAAAATGAAGCTGACGATGCGGATCGGCATGTCTACCGAAGTTCAGGAGGGAGAGACGGCGGAGACGGCACCATCGAGCGAAACGCGGCGCGACGATGTTGTCAGCGGCGACGCATCGGCAACCAAGCGGCCATCCGAATCGCGTCGCGATGCAAACAGACCGAGCATCGATCCGCCAAAGAAATCGTTGTCGCTCGACGGCGTCGATCTTTCCGCTTGGGGCAGCATGCCTGGAGACGAGCAAGCGGACGAATTGCAGAACTACGCCCAGCAGCGGGCGACAACTCAAGCCGATGCGGACAAGTCCAACAAAGCGAGCGGTAGCATTGAGTTGGACACCAACGAAACCAACAATTCGTTGGGATTAAGCGAAGAGGAAGAGCGTCGACGCGTGCTCGAAGCAATCCGCAACCAGAGGTCCGCTTCGTCGCAAATCGCTGCCAGCGAAGCGATCCGCAAAATGTTAGGTGGTGGGAATCGCTAGACGATCCGCCGTCGAGGTGCTCCGATTCCGAGCGTTCTCGCCGGCGATACTCCTTGCCGCCGAAGACGTTTACGCCAGCCCCACGCCCTGCTCGGTCGCCCAGTAGCCGCCGCGTTGGTGATCGAACAGCGGCAGCGTTCCGCGAATCGACGCATCGAAGCGGCCGCGATCGAAGACTCGGCGACCGCCGACCCAGGTCGTCACAGGCCAGCCGGTTAAGGTCTCGCCGTCCCAAGGGGACCAACGACACTTCGTTTGCTGTTCTTCATTGCGGATCGTTTTCTGTTGGTTCAGATCGACCAACACCAGATCGGCATCATAGCCATCGGCGATCCGCCCTTTGCCGACGATTCCCCAAACTCGCGCCGGGGCATCACACATCCAATGGACCACCTGCTGCAGATCGCACTTCCCTTGAGCGACTTGGTTCAGCAACAGCGGCAGGCTGTTTTCGACCGCTGGAAGACCGGAGGGACTCTTCGGATAAGGCTGTTGCTTTTCGGCGAGCGTATGAGGCGCGTGGTCGGTCGCGATGACTTGGATCGCGCCGTCCAAAAGCGCCTGCCACAGCTGGCGATTGTCGTCGGCAGATTTGATCGACGGATTCATTTGGATCAGCGATCCGAGCCGGGCGTAATCGTCGACGTTGAAGAACAGGTGATGCGGGCAAACCTCTGCCGTAACATAAGGTCGTGCCGGAGTGATCAGTTCCAGTTCCGCAGCTGTCGAAACATGCAGGACATGAAAGCGGTGCTGATGCCGGACCGACAGATCGACAGCGCGCCGCGTGGCGATGTAAGCCGCTTCAGGAGACCGAATCCGCGAATGGTTCGTGATGTCGTCGCTGCCGGCGTATCGCTCGGCATTCGCGCGGACCGTCGTCTCATCTTCGCAGTGGGCGCAGATCGGCATCTCGGTTTCGGCAAAAATCTGTTCCAACACCGCCTGTTCATCGACCAGCATGTTGCCGGTGCTGCTGCCGATGAAGATCTTGATACCCGGCGTCTCACCGCTTGGTTTCAATTCGTCGAGATTGCTGGTCGTGGCACCCATGTAGAAGCCGTAGTTGACGGCGGAGTGGGTGGCACCGAGAGCATTCTTTTCGCGCAAACGCTCGCGCGTCGTCGTAGTCGGATTCGTGTTAGGCATCTCGAGGAACGTGGTCACGCCGCCGGCGGCGCAGGCGCGGCTGGCGTGGGCCAGGTCTTCTTTATGTTCCAAGCCGGGCTGGCGGAAGTGAACCTGATCGTCGATCGCTCCGGGCAACAGATGCAGTCCGCTGGCGTCGATCGTTTCATCGGCGACCGTGGCGGGACTGGGATCGACCACGATTCGACCGTCATCGATCAGCACCGATGCCTTGCCGATTTGATCTGGGAATACGACCGTTGCGTTTTTGATCAGGGTTTTCATCGGTTGTGGCTGCACTTTCGTTTCGTGGGTTGGCCTGTTGCTATGACAACTTTGTGGATCAAACCAACGATCAATGCAAGCCCCAGGGAGTCGTGCGGAACTTGACCCAATTTTTCAATTCGATCGAGCTTTCCTCGAAATAGTTTTCCTGCCACAATCCGCCCGACCAATGGATCCCGCAACTGCTTTTCTGTCGGACAAGGAATGTGTTGACAATCGGTTGCGGGGCTTGTCTTGCGGAAAGGAATCCTGATGACAACTCTACTGGCCGCTGCGTTTGGCATTCACGCCTTTGCGATCCCCGTGTTTGGGATTGCGGTGTTGATCGCTAGCAAGCTTTCGATCACCGACAAGAAGTTTGCAGAAAGCCTATTTATGGCCGCGCTAACGCTGGTCACGCTGGTGACGCTGCGAACCGTCGCCAACAACGATCCCGCTTGGCTAACCCACACTCTGACCCTGGCCGTGATGATTCTCGGCGCGGTCTGGTTGCCGTCGATGAACGATGGGCCGGCTGCTAACAAGAGCTAGCTTTGGATGGGCGGACGGCGCCCTAAATCGCATCGGGAGATAGAAACAGAAGGTTTCCGATGAGTCGACCGATGGATCGGTCTGCGCCAAAAGCAATGACGCGGCTTCAGAGGAGCAATATGATTGCGAATCCTTTCGCAATTGCTTGCGTGCCGTTTTTGCTTAAACGTAATAGGGGTCGGTTTCTCTCAAGGGTCGCATCGCGGCGTTGATCGAAAACCCGCTGATAGTGAGTCCGAGAACGATAAGCAAAATTCCTGACATCGTAAGCTCCTTTGTAGTGGCGAATTGCACTTGAGGATTAACGCATGTGATGTGCCGAGTCCTCCAAACCGGTCAATGGATTGCGCGTAAACGCTTGTATCCAAGGTGTTTGCTGCGTGCGATCCACCTTGCTCAGCGTCTTTTAGGCTCGCAGCATTTGACATCATTTTGATGACATGGTCTCAAAATGCTCGAGATACTCGGCAGTTCATCTGAAGAAACTGCATCAGCGCAAATTCGCATCCGCCGCCCGCTTTGCAATGGGACCGACACCCCCTAGGTGGAAACACAATCGCCCCAATTGGCGTTTTTTTAGAGCAACTATATTTGCAGCCAGACTTGCTGTGCTATCCTAGTGGAGTTCCTTTGGGGAATTTCTCATCACAGATTAGGCCACAGCTGCGATGCCAACTGTCCGATTTAAGAATGCCTCGATCCAGTGCGATGCGGGGGACAACTTGCGCAAGGTGTTGCTTCGTTCCAAGACGTCGGTTTACAACGGCATTGCGCGAGCGGTAAATTGTCGGGGCATGGGCATCTGCGGAATGTGCACGGTTCGATTGCGCGGCAGCGCGTCGTGGCCATCGCGGTACGAAACCGCGATTCTCAGCATGGTTCCCGGTGCGACAAGGCTCGGCTTAAGGCTCGCCTGTCTCTGTACGGTCCATGGCGATTTGTCGGTCGAAAAGTTTAGCGGCACTTGGGGGACAGGCCCCGAAATGCGTCAATTTGGCCGCAAACGGACCTCGAGCGAGGTTCCCACCCAACAGCATTAACAATCCACGGCAACGATGACTTCTCGCTCCACTTATGATTACATCATCGTTGGAGCCGGAAGCGCCGGGTGTGTGCTGGCGGCAAAGCTGGCAGCAGACGCCTCGGCTCGGGTTCTTCTGCTCGAAGCGGGGGGGGATCACCGCAAGCGTTCCGATGTTCAACGACCTGCAGAATACCTGCGTCTACAAGGGACGTCGCTGGACTGGAACTATTCGACAACGGTCTCTGCTGGGCTTGCCGGACGCACGATGATCTGCCCGCGCGGGCGGATGTTAGGCGGGTCCAGCGGCATCAATGCGATGATCTATCACGAGGGTCTTCCCGAAGACCTGGATGCCTGGCAAAACGTCGCTGGCGATTTTTGGAACCGCGAGGCGATCGAACTCGCAATGCAAGAACTGCGTGGGGAACTGGAATCGACCGAGTCGATCGAATTCCCCGCGGAGATCACCCCGACCGGCCAAGCGTTCATGGCTGCTGCAAAGTCGGCATGCGACCAAGGGAAGATCGCCGGGAGGCCAGAGATCTACCGCAGGACCACACGGCGTGGCGCTCGCCAATCGGCGATGCAAGCCTTCCTCGACTCCCCTCCAGCAAACCTGACGATCCGCAGCGACACGATGGTCCAGCGGTTGGAGATTCGGAACGGCCGAACTGCGGGAGTCGTTGTTGGCAAATCAAACCACATCGAAACACTCGACGCGAACCGCGGGGTGATCTTGGCAGCCGGAGCCATTGCATCGCCACAGTTGTTGATGCTTTCGGGCATTGGCCCCACAAAGCATCTGGCCGAACATGGGATCACCACACAAATCGATTCACCAGCCGTGGGGGCTGGCCTTGTCGATCACCTCGCCTTTCCCGTCACCTTTGCAGCCAAGTCGACAGCTAGATTTCCCAGTCGGTGGTCGATGCGCGACCTGGTCCGTTGGAGCTACGACCAACGAGGTCCGATCGGATCCAACCTTGCCGAAGTCGGTGGCTTCTTCGACCTGCCGTCCAGGAGTGGAGTGCCCGACGCCGTCCGAGAACGGGCGATCCAATTGCACGTCACCCCGACGCACTATCTGCGTTATCCCGCCGACGATTCACCGGCGGCGATCACGTTAGCCGTGACCGGATCGCAGCCGATCAGCCGCGGCCGCGTTTCGCTGCGCTCGGCAGAAATTGACGATTCGCCCAGCATCGACCCTGGATATCTGAGCGACTCTCGCGATGTCGAAGTGCTGGCGCAAGGTGTCGAACTGGCTCGTGAGATCGCCGCGAGCGAGCCTTTGGCCGACTGGATCGACCACGAATTGTTGCCCGGAGAAAAGCGTCGGACCGCGGCACAGTTGGAACGAGCGATCCGTCGATTTGCGCTGACGCTGTACCATCCGGTGGGCAGTTGTTCGATGGGGATCGATCCTGCCGCCAGCGTCGTCGATCCCCAGTTGCGTGTTCACGGCGTCGAGAATCTTTACATTGCCGACGCCTCTGTTTTCCCGACCCTTCCCAGGGCGAACCCCCAGGCAACGGTGATGATGGTCGCCAGCCGCGCTGCAGGTGCGATCGCCAATCACAGCGCATCGTGACTCTCCCGCCCCTACGTCCGGCGAAGCCGCAACCGCAGCCAGCGCAGGCTGTGACCGCAAGCGTGAAGTGATATAACGGAAAGTGTGGCGCGGCGGGGGCAAGCTGCCTTGTGACAGCTTACCAAGCCCGATCGCCCGCCGAAAACATTCCGATCGCGCCCCGTGATGCGACGTGCAGAGGTCTCGCTCCGATGCCGACAACCATGAATTTGGCAGTCAACAGCCAGAACGAATCGACGTCGCGAGCAAACTGGCGCGGTTACGCGATCAGCGCGACGCTGCACGCGGTGCTTCTGCTCGCTCTCGCGTTTGTGGTGCTGGGCGAAAGCAGGGTGGAAACCTTCATCGTCACAGCAAAACAAGCGACCGCGCGCGCCGAGCCACTCATTGCGATTCCGCTGGAACCCGCACCAGCTCCCGAGCCGCAGACGTCCGAAGCGATCGAGCTCGACTCTCCGCCCCCCAAACTTTTGCTGGCTCCCATCCCCGTCGACCTTCCCGGCAGACTCGCTTCGCAGAGACTCGGCGCATTGTCCGGCAGCGGGCAGAACGTCGTCACAGTCGCCCACGCACAGCCGGTCACAAAAACGGAAACCAAGTCGAAAGAGAAAGCTGCCGACGCGGTCCCCTCGGACTCTCGAAGAGCTACATTTTTCGGGAGCCATGCTTACGGCAACAACTTTGTCTTCATCCTCGATGCGTCGCCGAGCATGGTTGGCGCACGTTATCGAAGAGCCTGCGACGAACTAATCGCGTCGCTGATGAAGTTGGAAGACTCGCAATCGTTTTACGTGCTGCTGTTCAGCTGGCGGACTCAGTTGATGTTCGATGGTCCGCTTGCATCGATACAGTTCATCCCGGCGACCGACGAAAACGTCGACCGGTTTCGGCAGTGGTTGTATGCGCAAGATGTGCGTAAAAACAACGGCACCGATCCGCGAGTGGCGTTGGACCTCGCCGAGCGATTGCAACCCGATGCTGTCTTCTTGCTGTCCGATGGCGAATTCAACAAACCGCCGCGATGGAATCCGAGCATGCCGACGCGGGCGATGCCTCAACGCAGCGTCGCTCGGCTGGTGGAAATGATTTACGAGACGATCCCGCTGCATTGCATCGCGTTTGAAATTGCCGCCTGTGAACCGGGGCTTCGCGCCCTTTCGGTGCTGACCGGCGGCAGCTGTCGCTTTGTCCCTCCGCTGCGTCCCGACGCGGACCAGATCTTTTTGACGAAGCTAGAGAACCAATTAAGGCAGGTCGATCCGCAGGGAACCGGCGACAGCTTTCGTGCCCAACAAACGCGGCTAACCATCGCGAATTGGCTGGTCGAAAAAGGGTTTACCGAGGAGGCTCAAGATGTCATCGGAGTCCTCGCAGACAAACAATTGCCCTCGCGGTTGCAACGCAAGCTGGAATCGATCCAAGGAAAGATATCCCAACAGAACGACCTGCCGCACCGACCGATGGTGCCGCTCCCGACTTCTCACCACGCCGACACACACAACACTCACCCGAACCGGTCCACCGAAATGGGTTCAGGGAGCCGGGCAGGTTAACAAACCGAAGCCAGCCAGTATAGTAATCGCCAAGGATTTACTGATTTCGCCGACAACCAAGTCAAGCAACACAGGAGAGTGAAACGATGCAGCGACGCCCAATAGGACGCAGTGGTTTGGTCGTGTCCGAGATTTGCATGGGAACGATGACCTTTGGTTCGCAGTGCGATGAACCGACATCGTTTGCGATCATGGATCGCGCTTTCGAAGCGGGGATCGACTTCTTCGATGCCGCCGAATTGTACCCGGTGCCTCCCAAAGCGGAGACCGTTGGCGTGACCGAAGAGATCGTCGGGCGATGGATGAAGACGAAGCCTCGCGACCAAGTTCTGATCGCTTCAAAAATTACGGGCCCTGGCCACGGCTGGTTTCGCCCACCGGTACGCGGCGGCGTCACGGCGATCGATCGCCACCAAATCATCCGATGCTGCGATCAAAGCCTGCAGCGACTGGGGACCGACTACATCGATCTCTATCAAACCCACTGGCCCGATCACAACATGCGCTATGAAGAGACGCTCGGCGCGCTGACCGAACTGAAACAGGCGGGCAAGATCCGCGCGATCGGATGCAGCAACGAAACCTCCTGGGGCGTGATGAAGAGCCTCTGGCAAGCCGAGAAGCATGGCACGATGCGATACGACACTGTGCAGAATAACTTCAGCTTGATCAACCGACGCTGCGAGAGCGAATTGGCGCAGGTTTGTCGTAAAGAAAACGTTGGCCTGCTGCCTTATTCCCCGCTGGGGGGCGGCGTGCTGACCGGCAAGTATAACGAGCAAAACCCACCGGGCGGCCGCTTCACCGAGTACCTGGAGAATGGGGAGCCGCGACAACAACGGATGGCTCGCCGTTTTGTTAACGACCGCACGATCGAAACCACCCGTCGCTTGAAGGTGATCGCCGACGAGATCGGTGTTTCGCTGGCAACGCTTGCCGTCGCTTGGAGCAAGCAGCACGACTTCGTTGCTTCGACCATCATCGGCGCCACCTCGGTGGCCCAGTTGAACGAATCGTTGCCTGCGGCCGACTTGGTGCTCGACTCGCAGACAATGGAGCGGATCGACGCGATCGACGCGGAGATTCCCACTCCGATGACCGAAGACGGGCTACGTCGCCTGTAAATTGCTAGCGGGAGATTTTTTGCGTAGCTTTGCTGTGCTTTCGTGGGATATTTCTGAACGCCTTGGAATTCCATCAAGCTTTGCTTGTGGAGGGTCGATGACCGATCAAAACCAATGGACAATTTTCCACCAGCGTGCAGGAAGCACTATGAAAATTCGCAAAACTTTGCATGCAACTTTGGCGATCTGGACCTGCATCGGGCTCGCGATACCACGAGCTGCCGTCGGCAATGAGAGCCCTGGACAAGCCCCGCAGGTGAAGCCGATTGCGATCGCGCCGCGCATCCTCGACGTCGCCTTGCATCGCAACGGTGAACTGCAGGGTGCGGTCGTCGACAGCAACGGGCGTCCGGTCGAAGGAGCCCCGGTCTTGATCGGCCGGTTTGGAAAGCCGATCGCCGAACTGCGCACCGATCCGCAGGGGCGATTCGTCGTCGGGGGCTTGGAAGGCGGAATCTATCAGGTTGTCTCGCATGGCGCTGCTCAACATTGCCGTGTCTGGCCCGCCGGAACGGCACCGGCGACGGCAAAACAGGGCGTCATTCATGTCACCGAACCGGCGGTAGCTCGCGGTGCGGGGACCAGTCGCCTGCACTCCATCTTTGCAAATCCTCTGTTTGCCATTGCAGTGGTTGCCGCGTCGGTTGCGATCCCCATCGCAACCGAAGACGACGACGCCAGCTGAAGTTACCGATTCGACCTTGTGGCGCTCAAATGTGGCCAGCGTGGTACATCCCACAGTTGGCGGTTGATACATTGGTAATAGAGACGGCAACCGAACAACCACTCACCCGTGCCAGGAGCTTGAAGCGTGAATCAGTTAGAGCAGTTGAAGCAATATACAACCGTTGTCGCCGACACCGGCGACTTCGAGTCGATGAAGCAATACCAGCCACAGGATGCCACGACCAATCCATCGCTGATCCTTCAAGCGGCCGGCAAGCCCGAGTATGCCCACCTGATCGAACAAGCGGTTCGCGACGCGGGAAGCAAGGGAACCGATGCGATCATCGATCGCGTTCTCGTTCTGTTCGGGTTGGAAATCTTGAAGATCGTGCCGGGGCGCGTGTCGACCGAAGTCGACGCAAGGCTGTCGTTCGATACCCAGGGAACGATCGACAAGGCGCATCAGTTGATTGCCGCTTACGAATCGGAGGGGATCTCGCGGGACCGCGTATTGATCAAGATCGCCTCGACTTGGGAAGGGATTCGCGCCGCTGAAAAACTCGAGCGCGAAGGGATCCACTGCAACCTGACCTTGCTGTTCTCGTTTGCTCAAGCCGTCGCATGCGCCGAAGCGGGCGTGCAACTGATCTCACCGTTTGTCGGGCGGATCTACGATTGGCACAAAGCGAAAGAGGGCCGCGATTTTGCGGGGGCCGAAGACCCGGGAGTGAGCTCGGTTACGTCGATCTACAACTACTACAAGAAGTTCGGATACAAGACCGAGGTGATGGGAGCGTCGTTCCGAAACATCGGCCAAATCACATCGCTAGCCGGATGCGATCTGCTGACGATCAGCCCCAACCTGCTGCAGGAGTTGGCCGACGGCGATGCGCCGATCGAACCCAGTTTGGCGGCCGACACGGCGAAACAGTCCGACCTGGAAAAGATCTCGCTGGACGAGAAGTCGTTCCGATTCGAGTTCAACGAAGACGCGATGGCGACCGAAAAAACGGCCGAGGGGATTCGCAAGTTTGCCGCCGATGTGGTCAAGCTGGAAAAGATCGATGCCATCGCCGGGGCAGCTTGTTAAGCAGTTCGACCACGAAGGTTTCGGCCAGCGAATAAGCTGGCCGAAACCGGATTCATCTTCAAAGCCTACGCTATTCGCCTTCGATCACTTCACCTCCCGCGATCGATGCCAGCGCGGCCATTCGTTTTGGATCCATGTCGCTCGGCTCCAAGTGGACCGACCCATCGGCAAACAGTAGCTGGATCCCATCGACACGCGCGCTGTTCAAGCCGTTAAGAGGTTGTTGTGGATCAAACGGAAGGTCGTCTGGTTTGGTCCAAATGACTGCCTGGTCGGGGTTCGCTTCGGCCACCAAGATCGTATTGGACGTACCATCGGTAATGTTTCGTAACGCAACCTTCTGAGTGTCCTGCATCGCAGTCCCCGGGCCTGCCAAGGTCAGATAGACCGTCGATCCCGGAGCCGTGTTGACTCCAGGGGCGGCAAACACCGCGGGCATTTTCTCAATCAACGTTTTGTTGTGCTCACTGTCCCAAGGCTCATCGAGATGGAACTGTTGGTACAGATCCGATTGTTCTAGAAACGGCAGCAGGTGAACGCGCCAACTGAGCCCCGACTCCTTTCCGTCAACTGTCGTGCGCCTCGCTGGAAAGCAAAGGTAGGTGGCGTGGTGATTGTGCATCGCCAAACCGATCATCTTCAGATTGTTTGAGTTGCTCATTTGCTGTGCGGCAAGCCGAGCACCTTCTATCGCAGGGATCAGTAATCCGAAGTGAGCGGCGGTCTCCAGGTCCAAGACCTCTCGCAGTCGGATGACCAGTTGCCCTGATTCCGCAACCGGTGCCAGTTCATTGAATTTGGATTGCGCGACGCGACTCAGGTAGGCAAGCATCGGCTGGCCGATCTCGCTCCCACTAGCACGCAGTTGCTGCCCCAGTCCCGAGATCAATTCCTGTTGAGCGAATTCCAACGCGGGAGTCACGATCGAGTTCAGGTTCTGGACCGACGAATCGGCGCGTGGCTGCAATTGCAGCGTCACGTAAGGCGACTCCTTCAGTGAGACTGTGAGGCTGGCGGAATCAAGGTGCTCGGGCAGCGTCTTAAGCGGTGCCAACGACGGCGGCAGCGCGGGGCCACTGCTGGCGATGGCTTGCGCCATCAGCTGGATTTTGGCCATATCCAGGGCAAGCAGTAGCTTTCCGGCGCCATGCTGCGACCGCAATCGCGTGCCGACCTTGCTTTGGGGCATATTGTTGGGGTCGCCGTTTTGCATTGCCAAGACCTGCTTGAGTCCAGCTTCGCTGCCCATGAAAAGCGTCCCGTCCGCCAGTTTGGCCTGGCACGCCGCGAAGTGCTTTTCATCGGTCGCCTTTCGGTACTTGAAGTCCCCCACAGCCGCTTCGTTGGTTTCGATTGGGACCTGCAGTTCGAGGTTTGCGCCAGCGATCGGCTTCAGCATGACGCCCCACGCGATCCCTTGTTCTACGGGAGCCAGCGACGCAAAACCGAGCGTCGCTTGAATCTTCGAAATATCGACCCCTGCCAGTTGCGGTCCCAGGCTTTGGAAGAGTTCGCGGGGCAGATGCTCCAGTGCAGGGTCTTCAAGGATCGCCGCGGGGTCAAGCGAAGCAGCGAGGAACGCATCTAATGGAAGATGTCGCAGCAACGAAGTCAGTCCGCGATGGGACGCACGCTCCAGAAGGCGATATTCAACAACGATGCCGTTAAACTTCTCTGGTTCCTGTGTCTTCTGATACAGCCCGGCAATTCGATCGAGCGTTGCCAGTTGGGAGTCGATATCGAGCCCTAGCCGGTTTTCAATCCGTCGCGTTTCCAGGAATGCGGCTTCAGCTTCGGGCAAACGCTCTTGCTCGCTGTACAGGACGGCCAAGTTGAACAAGGCCAACGAATATCGTGCCGTCTCTTTTCCGATCGTTAGCTCAAACATGTCAAGTGCTGATCGGTACGCTTGCTCTGCGGCCTCCGCTTGCTCCGAACGGGCTGCCGCGAGGGCAAATTTGTTGTATTCGCTCGCCAGGCCAGGTGAGATGCCTGCGACCTCCTGCCGTTCGGGCAACGCCTCCTGGTACAACGCTGCTGCTTTCTTGTACTGCATCGCGGCCATGAGCGCGGCCGCTTCTTCCGATTCCCCTAACGCCGCGTCGTACCGTGCCCTATTCTCTGGAGTCGCGTCTGCCAGTCGCTTTGCGCGAAGGGCCATCCAGGACAAATCGTTGTACTCTTCGAGGGCAAGCCCGGGCCGTCGGCGGGCAATGCTGAGCGTTTGGCGATAGACTTCCTCGGAACGCTGATAATCGCCAGCGTGATACAGTCGCACGGCCAATAATCCTCCGTCTGCGATCGGTGCGTCGCGGTACTGGTTCGTGACTTCAACGTCGTCGACTCCTAGTTGCTCCTCTGCCAATTCGAGCAGTTTCTGTTCGACAGCAAACAGGTTGGCTAATTTTGTTAACGCAACGTCCGGTTGCTGACTTACTTCCGCATCGCGGAACTCGGAAATCAATTGTGCCTTGATTCGCGCCAGCGACGAGTAATCATCGGGAACCTCAAAAGTTGGCTCGCCCGCTGCCTGTGGGGCGTTTTTGGCGACGGACGCAGTAGATGTTTTCGTCGCAGGAGTTTCCGTTGCAGGAGTTTCCGTTGCAGGAGTTTCCGTTGCAGGAGTTTCCGTTGCAGGAGTTTCCGTTGCAGGAGTTTCCGTTGCAGGAGTTTTCGTCGCAGGAGTTTTCGTCGCAGGAGTTTCCGTTGCAGGAGTTTCCGTTGCAGGAGTTTCCGTTGCAGGAGTTTCCGTTGCAGGAGTTTCCGTTGCAGGAGGTGCTGCGGGGGACTGTGCTATCAGCACGCAGGGAGCCCATAGAGCCAGCAGAATGATGGCGGTTGGAGCTTTCATGTCACGTTTTCCGTGGGGTAACCGGATTCAAAGAAACTGTGTAAATGGCAGGCAACTGCCCAAAATTGTATTCGCACGCGAAGCAACAGCAGGGGGCCAGGACCACCGCGCACGATCATAGCAAACATCCCCCCGCTGTTGGATGCCGTATCACGACCAGTCGCGGGCGGGGCGTGATCGCAAGCGGTTAGCCTCATCGTCACCGATAAATGCTTCTGTTTTCGGATCCAGTGTCAGCTTGCGCTGTAGGATCCAAGCCAGTGCCGCTGCGTGGCACGCAACGTGCGAACGTCGCATGACTTCAGCGTTTGCAACCGGAGCCTTGCGAGACTTTACGCAATCGAAGAAGTCGCGGGCGTGGGCTGTCACGTCCAGCCCGACCACACGCTTGTAGGCCCCAACCTTCGCTTGCAAGTCGGCGGGCGTGACGACAATCTCCCCGCTGTCCCCCGTTTCGACTGAACCTTCGCTGCCGACAAATCGGACCGGGCAGGTACCCAGACGCGTAATCCAGTTCGGTCCGCGATCGCCAAAGGGTTCCTTCAGGAAGTCGATGATCAGTTTCACGCCGTTGGCGTACCGGCAGGTGATATTCGTTTCCGATGGTGTGTATTCAACGGGCAGTGTGTCGTCGGAATTGTTTGCCATCTGGCAGAGGTCGACTGTGTGCGCGCCCCAGTCAAGCAGTCGGGCGCCGGAGTCAAAATCGTAGAGCCCACGCCATCCGCCGCTCACGTACTTGCTGTTGTAAGGACGCCAGGGGGCAGGGCCCAGCCACATGTTCCAGTCGCACGTGTCGCGATCGGGTGTCGTTTCGCGCGGGAGCCAGTTGTTGTTAAGTGTGGGGATGTAGACTGACGCATAGAGCGTGTGCAGTTTGCCGAGCGCGCCGGACTGGGCCAGTTGGACTGCTTGCTGGAAATTGGGGACGCTGCGGCGTTGCGTCCCCGCTTGGAACACTCGGTCTGTCCGCTTCATCGTTTGGGCCAGTTGCTGACACAGGTCGATTGTGATCCCGCATGGCTTCTCGCTGTAAACGTCTTTACCGGCTCCGGCGGCCAACATCGATGCTGATGCGTGCCAGCGATCTCCGGTTGCTACGATCACGGTGTCGATATCGTCGCGTGCTAGGAGTTCGCGAAAGTCACGGTAAACGACGCAGTCGTCGTTTTGGTAATGGCCGTCGATCAGCTTTTTCCCAGCGACACGGCGTGACTCTTGCACGTCGGCTACGGCAACGCACTGGACGTCGTTGAGCGCCAGCATCGATTTCAGGTCGTAGGTGCAGCGCGGGCCGATGCCGATCACGCCAAGTGAAATCTTGTCGCTCGGCGCCACTCGTGATTTGCCAAGCGCTTGCGGAGCAACGATCCAGGGGGATGCAACCGCCATGGCAGAAGCCGCTGCGGATCGTTGGATAAACTGGCGGCGGGCATTTTCGGGGCTGCTATACATGGGAGCGCTCGCTAGAACAGGAGAGGGGGTCAGATTAAACCCCCAAGTTATACCGTCTACTCAAACCCACTCAACTGAATTTCCACGCCCCCGGCAGGCTTTACCTAGCCGAAACAAAACCCCTCCGCGGTTCGCTGAACAGCACTGCAGGGAGATCGTCAGAAAAATTCCAATCAAAACATCTTCTTTGGCGTTGACGATGGTCGAAGCTAACCTTATCTTCATCGCTCCCACGTTGTGGGCGGGCTCAGCGTACCGAACCGGATCGCCGAGCTTTCTGTTGAATTTGCCTTAATCGTTTATGGACTGACTTGCCGTGGCGTCTCCTCACGAAATCATCCGAATCCGCATGGAAGCCTACGATCATTCGATCTTGGACCAAAGTGCGGCCGATATAGTTGATACCGTGAAGCGGACTCACAGTGAGGTTCACGGGCCGATCCCATTGCCGACTCGCATCGAGCGATATACGGTAATCTCTGGGCCGTTTGTGAACAAGAAAGCTCGTCAGCAGTTCGAGATCCGAACGCACAAGCGATTGATCGATATTGTCCAGGCTACCGCAAAGACGATTGAAGCTCTCAACAAGCTGAGCTTGCCTGCGGGTGTCGACATTAAGATCAAGGCAACTGCTAGCTAGGTAGCGGTTCACGCGGAGCGTGGCCGGCTATGCTGCAACACACTGTATGCTGATGGGCGTATCGCCTGTTTGCTTCAAATAAGACATCGCATCGTGCGGGCCCTGTCTCGCTTTGGTGCATTACCCGTTTGTTTAACCATTTCGCTGGAACCGCCGTATTGTACGGAAGCTTCAGGGTAACCGCCGAATTCTCTTTGGCAGGACCTTGTTAAGCAACACGCTCCACGAACTTACTGTTGAGGCGAGGCTGACATGTCGCGAGGAATCCTCGGACGCAAAGTCGGTATGACGCAGTTGTACTCCGACGACGGCACGGTGATGACCGTGACTGTGATCGAAGCTGGACCATGCAATGTCTTGCAAGTTCGCACCCAGGAGCGTGACGGTTATCAGGCTGTGCAGTTGGGCTTCTCTGATAAGCCTCGCCGGTTGGCAAGCCGCAGTGAACGTGGGCATGTCGCGAAATTGGACAGCAAACGGCAGCGAGATCGCAGCAAGTCTGGCGCGGCATCGGTCGTGAAGGCTGATTGCGAACCGCAACGGTTCGTTCGCGAGATTCGCGGTGAATCGGATCTAGAAGTCGGTGCAAAGGTTAGCGTCGACGCATTTGCTGAAGTGAAAGCGGTTGATGTTACCGGCACCAGCAAGGGTCGTGGTTTCGCTGGCGTCATGAAGCGACATAATTTCTCCGGTCAACGTGCAACGCACGGTGTCAAGAAGGTCCACCGCCACGCTGGCGGTACCGGTTGCAGTGCCTCGCCGAGTCGCACCTTTAAAGGTCGTCGCATGGCAGGTCAGTACGGAAATGTGAAGCACACGAAACGAAACCTACAGGTTGTGCGTGTCGATGCCGAAAACAATTTGATCATGGTGCGCGGTGGCGTTCCAGGTCCGGCTGGTGGATACGTTGTCATCCGCGAAACGAACATGGTCAGGTAGAAAAGATGGCAAGTCTTACAATATACAATGCAACAGGCGGCGAAGTCGGCAAGTACGACATTGATCCAGCTGAGATTGCACCACGAATCAGCAAGCAACTGTTGCACGATGCGTGCGTCATGTACCAGGCGAACGCTCGCATGGGTACGCACCGCACTAAGTCACGTGCAGAAGTTGCTGGCCACAAGAAGAAGATGTTCCGCCAAAAGGGAACAGGCAATGCACGCATGGGCCACAAGCACACTAACGTGCGGACTGGCGGTGGCCACGGGCATGCGATCCGGCCACGCGATTACAGCTACAAGATGCCGAAGAAGGCGATGCAAACTGCGACGCGCATGGCGATTGCAAGTAAAATCATCGACGAAGAATTGGTGGTCATCGACAAGCTGAGCTTTGATAAGCCAGCGACGAAAGAGATGGCTGGTATCTTGAAGGCGCTTGGCTTGGATGGCAAGACAGCGTTGGTTGCGACCGCCGGGCGTTGTGTCAACACATACAAGAGCGGACGAAATATCGCAGGCGTCAGCGTGTCGCCCGTCGCGGATCTAAACGCATTGACTGTGATCAAGCCTCACCGGATCTTGATTACGAAGGATGCCTTGGATCGAATTCGCGACGGCGTGTTCAAGCAACAGGCTGCTGCGAATAGCGAGAGTGCATCAGAAGCGGAGGCATCGTAATAATGTCGGCTACAACAGAACAACAAGTACGGCTCGACGCCCACCGTGAAAACGGTGTCCAGTTGGAATCGTACCAAGTGCTGCTGCGTCCGTTGGTCACAGAAAAAGGTGTCCATCGCGCAAGTCGCAACAACCAGTACGCGTTTGAGATCCACAAGTTGGCAAACAAAGACGACGTCCGTTCGGCGGTCGAAGATTTGTTCAACGTCAAGGTGGAAAAGGTTCGCATTCAGAACCGCAAGGGCAAGCCCCGTCGGTTCAAGTTTCGGTCGGGACGCTCGGCTGACTGGAAGAAGGCTTTGGTGACGCTCAACGCTGAGCATCGCATCGACTTCTTCTAAGATCGCAGGTCGCGAATTGTAAGAAGCGAAGCAATTGCGGGAAGTCTAATCGACTGGAACCGCTGGAATACAAAGAAAAGTTCGTTTAGGTAACGCCGCCATGGGCATTCGAGTATACAAGCCAACGTCCGCCGGTCGCCGCAATGCGTCCGTTAGTGACTTCAAAGAGCTGACGAAGGGTGCAGTCCCTGAGAAACGCTTGTTGCGTCCGAAGCGAAAGACCGCGGGTCGTAACAACCAAGGCAAGATCACTGCACGTCACCGTGGTGGCGGTCATAAGCAGATGTACCGCATCATCGACTTCCGTCGCGTCAAGGACAATGTCCCTGCGACTGTCGATTCGATCCAGTACGATCCTAACCGATCGGCTCGCATCGCACTGCTGAAGTACGCCGATGGTGAAAAGCACTACGTAGTAGCTCCCGATGGGCTGAAGGCTGGCGATCCGATCCAAAACGGACCGGACGCGCCGCCAAAGCTCGGTAACTGCTTGCCGCTGAAGAACATTCCTTTAGGAACCACCGTTTGTTGCGTGGAATTGCGTCCCGGAGCGGGTGCGTCGTTCTGCCGATCGGCTGGTACCGAAGCGACGCTGATGGCTCGCGAAGCCGATTGGGCGCAGCTGTCTTTGCCAAGTGGTGAAATTCGCCGCGTGCCGAGCAAGTGTCGTGCGACTATCGGAAAGGTCAGCAACACCGATCACATGAAGGTTGTCCTTGGTAAGGCTGGCCGGGCACGTTGGTTGGGACGTCGTCCGCACGTTCGCGGTACAGCGATGAACCCGATCGATCACCCGCACGGTGGTGGTGAAGGTCGCACGAAGGGCGGTCGCCATCCGGTTAGCCCGCAAGGCAAGAATGCCAAGGGTGGTGCAACGCGTCAACGACGTAAACCGAGCAACAGCTCGATCGTTCGTCGTCGCCGGTCGCGTCGCTACGGCCAGTTGAAACTGATTAAATAGCATTTGTGGTGAATTTGGGAGATTGACGGCACGAAATCGCCGTCGTCCTTGGTTCACCGACACGTAAACACAATACAAAAACGCGAAGAACTATGAGTCGTTCGAGCAAAAAAGGCCCATTTGTTGATCCTAAAGTCTTTGCCAAGGTGCTGAAGCAGCTTGAAGGGGGCAAGAAGGAGCCAATCAAGACGTGGGCGCGAGCCTGCACGATTGTGCCTGAATTTGTCAATTTGACGTTCATGGTGCATGACGGTCGTAAGCACATGAAGGTGCTGGTTAGCGAAGATATGGTTGGTCACAAGTTGGGTGAATTTGCACCGACGCGCACATTCCGTGGTCACGGCGGCAAGAAGAAGTAGGAATTTGATTCATGTCATTCAATGCCTCCCATCGTTATTGTCGCATGAGCGCCCAAAAGGTTCGCCTGGTTGCGGATCTTATCCGGGGTAAATATGCCGACGAAGCGTTGGACATTTTAAAGTTTCAACCACAGCGTGGTGCTCGCATGTTGGAGAAGGTTCTCCGGAGTGCGATTGGCAATGCTCAAGACCCCGATCAAAACGGTGGTCGCAACATCGGCGTGGAAGAATTGGTGGTCAACGACGTTCGCGTCGATGGCGGGCCGATGTTCAAGCGGATTCGCCCTCGTGCACGCGGAACGGCGTTCATGATTAAGAAACGCATGAGTCACATCCACGTCGGCGTAGTGCCGTTGGACGAGATTTAGAAAACGAATAGATCGGAGAGCTTCGGCATGACACAGCAGCAAAAGCTCTCCGGTTTGAATACGACACAAGAATGCCAGTTCCAGAGCGAACCGGCCAACCTTAGAGATAAGATCTAATGGGACAAAAAGTCAATCCTGTTGCGTTTCGAACCGGTGTTACTATCGGCTGGAAAAGCCGTTGGTATGCGTCGAAGAAGCAGTTCGGTGAACTGCTGCTTGAAGACAAGAAGGTTCGCGACCACATCAAGAACCACCCCAAGCGAACCCAGTATCGCAATGCGGGTATCGATCGGATTGAGATTGAACGAACGACAGACGAAGTTCGCGTGATTATGTTTGTCGCGCGTCCTGGTCTAATTATTGGTAAGAAGGGTCAGGAAGTGGAGCTGCTTCAAGAGGAGCTTCAAAACCTGACCGGCCGTCGGATCAATTTGAAAATCGAAGAGATCGGACGACCAGAAATTATGGCTCAGTTGGTGGCAGAAGATATCTGTCAACAACTGGCGAAGCGATCAAGCTTCCGTCGTACTATGAAACGTTCGATGGAGCAAACCATGGATGCGGGTGCAAAGGGCATCAAGATCCAACTGGCTGGCCGGTTGGGTGGCGCGGAAATGGCTCGGCGTGAGAAACAAAGTTTAGGTTCGGTTCCCCTGAGCACCTTGACTGCCAAGATTGACTACGGATTCGCGGAAGCGATGACGGCTCAAGGTCATATTGGCGTTCAGGTCTGGGTTAACCAAGGTACACACGGAGAAGAGACCGATGGCGCTGATGCCCAAGAGGGTCAAGCATCGAAAAAGCCAAAGAGGACGTATAAAAGGTAGCGCGACTCGCGGCAACACGGTCGTCTTTGGTGACTTTGGTCTGCAATCCCTGGAACCAGGGTGGATCCGAGCTCAAACGATCGAAGCTGGCCGTATCGCAGCCCAACAATACGTTCGTGGTGAAGGTACGCTTTACATTCGTCTGTTTCCTCATCGTTCGATTACCAGCACTCCGCTGGAAACTCGGATGGGTAAGGGTAAGGGCGAACCGGAAGCGTGGGTGGCAGTCGTTAAGCCTGGCACCATCCTGTACGAGCTTGGCGGTGTAACAGAACAGCAAGCGAAGGTATGTTTTGCGCGTCTTGCGTCGAAGATGCCTGTTAAGGTGAGGTTCGTTTCGCGGCGTGCGATGTAAGCCGATTGCGACCGTACCAAAACGGTTTTGGCTACTGCAAGCCCGAAACAACAACACAATGGTGAGTGGTGATGAAAATTACTGAACTACGAGATATGAGCGATGAGCAATTACAGCTTACGCTCAAAGAAACTGCGGAAAAGTTGTTCCATTTGAAGTTTCAAGCTCAAACTGAACGATTGGACGCGCCCAGTGAGATTCGCAAGAGTCGACGATTGATCGCGCGGATTAAGACAATTCAAACCCAGCGTGCTCCCCAAGCTGCCCCCGAAGGCGAAGCTGCGGCGACTTAGCTAATACGTGTGGCGAAGCAATTTGCCGCAACAGATGAACACAGGTAATTACGAATGCCAAAGCGTGTACTAACAGGCGTCGTCACCGGCGACAAGATGGCAAAAACCCGCCGCGTTGAAATCAAACGGTTGGTTAAGCATCCAAAGTATAAGAAGTATGTACGTCGTCGTACCGTTTGTTACGCACACGACGAGCAGAACGAGTCGGCCGTAGGCGATTTGGTGGAAATCAAAGAGTCCCGTCCGATGAGCAAGCTCAAGCGTTGGGAATTGATCCGCGTGGTCGAAAAGAGCACGGCGGTCGACGTCGCAGCGTTGCGAGCCGCGCGAAAGCATGCGGCTAGCGAAGCGGAAAGCGAAGCGATCGAAGCAGCTCACGGCGGCGACGCCGAGACCGCCGAAGCGCCCAAAGCTTAACCAATTGCCAGTCGATTTCGGACGGGAGATCGTTCGAAGCTCCTTAGAAACACTGCAAACAAGTCTATTGCCAACGCCGACGATCGCCACGAGTTTCTCGTTGCGATACGAACGCCGAGGAAGGCAACTTACGAGATAACAGATCATCAGCCATGATCCAACAAGAAACAAGACTAACCGTTGCCGACAACACTGGCGCTCGCGAAGTGATGTGCATCAAGGTGCTCGGTGGCTCGCGCCGTCGGACTGCCGGCCTCGGTGATGTGATCGTCTGCAGCGTCAAAAGCACAATTCCTGGCAGCGATGTCAAGAAAAAGGCTGTTGTTAAAGCGGTGATCGTGCGTACCAAATCGCCGACTCGTCGTAACGACGGTAGCTACATTCGCTTCGACAGTAATGCCGTTGTGATTGTGGACAACGACAAAAACCCTCGCGGCACTCGTATCTTCGGTGCTGTGGCTCGCGAACTGCGTGAGAAGAGCTTTATGAAGATTGTCAGTTTGGCCAGCGAAGTAGTTTGAGCGGAGATTAATAAGATGCTGATCAAAGTTGATGATAACGTAAAAGTGATCGCAGGTGCCGATAAGGGCACGACCGGTAAGGTTTTGAAAGTAGATCACAAAAAGAACAAGGTCCTTGTCGAAGGCGTTGCTCGGGTATGGAAACATGTCCGCAAGAGCCAGAAGAACCCACAGGGTGGCCGTCTGAACAAAGAGATGCCCATCGCGATCTCCAACGTGATGATCGTTTGTCCTCAAACGGGCAAGCCATCGCGAATCGGTGTGCGGTATTTGAAGGACGGTACTAAAGAGCGTTACGCGAAAGTATCGGGCGCTTCGTTAGGTGCGATGAGCCCTCCACGACCTGCGTACGCTTCGTAAGGCAACCGCCCCAGACGGTCCGCCAGTTGGCGAAGACTGTGGCAATAAGAAGTCATTCCAAAGCAACAAACTGATACTACGATGGCAGATTACGTTCCACGTTTACAGACGATGTACTTCGACGAGATTCGCGCGGCGCTTCAAGCGAAGCACGGTCTGAAGAATCCGATGACTGTGCCACGCCTCGAAAAGATCACTCTGAACATGGGTGTTGGATCGGCGACGCAGGACAAGAAGAATCTGGAAACCGCTTACGCGGCGATGACGGAAATCGCAGGCCAAAAACCGGTCTTCACCAAGGCTCGTAAATCGATCGCAAACTTCCGATTGCGAGAGGGGATGTCGATTGGTTGCATGGTTACCTTGCGTGGAGCTCGCATGTACGAGTTCCTGGATCGCTTGGTCGCTGTGGTTCTGCCTCGTGTTCGTGACTTTCGCGGAATCAGCCGCAAGGCCTTTGACGGCCGCGGTAACTACAGCATGGGATTGTCCGAAATTTTGGTATTCCCCGAGCTGAATCCCGACAAATTTACTAAGCCTCAAGGTCTGAACATCACCATCGCTACGACCGCGTCGAATAACGACCACGGCCGTGACCTTTTGGAATTGTTCGGAATGCCGTTCCGCGAAGATCCTAAAAAGGCCGCGGAAGCTGCTGCTGCCGCTGTTTAGCGGTTGGTTTCCCGCTTGCCAGTGGGAAATTCTCCAATACAATGTCGCCCTTGAATCGACGACAAACAACAAGACAAACGTCGTGCAACGTAATGCATGGCACTAATTTTACCCAGTTTTTCCACAGGTATCCACCAAGTGGCCAGCAAATCGAAGATCGCAAAAGCGGAAAGGGAGCCCAAGTTCTCCGTCCGTCGCGAAAACCGTTGTCAGCTGTGTGGGCGGCCTCGAGCCGTGTATCGCAAGTTTGGCTTATGCCGCATCTGTTTCCGCAAATACGCTGATCAAGGCTTGATTCCGGGTGTCCGGAAAGCCAGCTGGTAAAGGGGACTCCAAGACCATGATGACTGACCCAATCGCCGATATGCTCACCCGCATCCGCAACGCTGTGCGTGTCGAACGGCCTTATGTCGATATCCCGCTCAGCCGCGTGAAACGTGGTATCGCTGACGTGCTTAAACGCGAAGGCTTTATTTGGGATTGGGAGGAAGTCGACTCCGAAGACTTGCCTATTAAATTGATTCGCTTGGAACTGAAATACGGTCCCAACGGTGAACAATTGATCCAATCGATCACACGAATTAGTAAACCAGGTCGCCGCACGTATGTACGTAGCCGCGAACTTCGACCGATCCTTGGCGGGATGGGAATTACCATTATCAGCACCAGCAAAGGTGTGGTCAGCGATCGTGAAGCTCGACGTCAAGGTATTGGCGGCGAAGTTCTTTGCGAAGTTGCCTAGCCGTTATCAATTGTTTCGATTGAACTGTGGCAGTCCAATCCGTCGAGCAAACCAACAAGCAGAACCATGTCCCGAGTTGGAAAGAAACCAGTATCTATCGTCAGTGGCGTCAGCGTAAAGTTGGACGGCAAACTGATCACGGTCGAAGGCCCTAAGGGCAAGTTGACTTTCGAGCACCGCGCTGAAGTGGAAGTCAAAATCGACGACGATCAGGTCACTGTGACACGTTTTAACGACGACCGCGAAAGCCGTTCGTTCCATGGGCTGACACGAGCGATCATCCAAAACATGATCATCGGCGTGACTCAAGGCTACGAAAAGAAGCTCGAGATCGTAGGTGTCGGTTACGTGGCTGTGGTTCAGAACGGTGAACTGCAATTGCGGGTTGGTTTCGCTAACGAACTAACTTGTAAGATTCCCGAAGGGCTTACGGTCGTTTGCCCGGACACCACTCACGTGAACGTCAGCGGTTGCGACAAGCAACAGGTGACACAGTTCGCGGCGGCGGTTCGAGCGTTGCGTAAACCTGAGCCTTATAAGGGCAAGGGCATTCGCTACGCTGGCGAACAAGTGAAACTGAAACCAGGTAAGGCGTCGGCGAAGTAGTCGTCTAATACGACCCGCTCGACACTTGCACAAGACATACGCCTCGCGTGAAGCCCGGGGTCGAAATAACCAACACCCCGACATAGTGGCGCGGGATTCGGCAGGAACCAAGTTGTGGATAAGAACAAGAAGCAAGATAAGAATCGTCAACGACGACGATTTCACGTCCGTAACAAGTTGCGTGGATCGGCGGATCACCCGCGGTTGTGCGTGAATCGTTCGTTGAGCCATTTCAGCTGTCAGTTGGTCGACGATATCAACGGAAAGACACTTGCCAGTGCGAGCACCAAGGACAAGGCGCTTCGCGATGCGTTGAAGCCCGGCGGAAACTGTGCTGCTGCGGCCGCGATTGGAAAAGCGGTAGCAGAGCGAGCTGTCGCGGCTGGGATCAAGCGTGTCAAATTGGATCGTGGTCATTGCAAGTACCACGGTCGCGTCAAAGCGTTCGCAGAAGCTGCACGCGAAGCTGGGCTGGAATTTTAATTTCGCTTTGGATTGCATCTTTTGGTTTCGGCCAGGAGAGCGAGCAAAGCACCATCGCAATCAATCATCGAAGAGAACGAACTGGTGTCTGACAATTCTGGACAAGGCGATCTGCTTGATCGCGTCGTAAAGATCAAACGATGTGCGGCCGTTGTAAAAGGTGGCCGTCGTTTCAGTTTCGCTGCGATGGTCGTCGTTGGCGATGGTAAAGGTAAAGTTGGCTGGGGCTACGGTAAAGCGAACGAAGTTCCGCCTAGCGTCCAAAAGGCGACTAAGCAGGCGACGCGAGATATGGTCGCTGTACCGTTGATCGCTGGCAGCATCCCGCACCAAGTGTGGGGCAAGTTCGGCGCTGCAAAGGTGCTGTTGATGCCTGCGGGTGCTGGTACTGGTATCATCGCCGGGCAAGCCGTCCGTGCTGTATGCGAATCGGCGGGCATTCACGATATTTTGACCAAGAGCTACGGGACAAATAACCCGGTGACTCTTGTAAAGGCAACCATCGACGCTTTGAGCAAGTTGCGAACGCGAGAAACGATCGCGGCACTGCGTGGCGTTGAGCTGGATAATTAGAGCGACTGAGCAATTGGGCCAATTGTTCTCCAAAACAGAGCACACGATATGAAACTTCACGACGTCAACACCGGTATTACCAAGAATCGCAAGCGCAAGCGGATCGGTCGCGGTCCCGGTTCGGGCCACGGCAAAACTGCCGGTCGCGGTCACAAGGGGCATAAAAGCCGCAGCGGTTACAGCCGCAAGCCGAGCTTCCAAGGTGGATCGATGCCGTTGTTCCGTCGTATCCCAAAACGCGGTTTCCACAATCCTTTCGCACCAGTCATCAAGGTGATGAATGTGCAGGATTTGGAAGCGATGTGTGACGACGGCATGGAGATCACTCCCGATCTGTTGGTCTCGACTCACATCTTGACTGGTATCTTCGACGAACTGAAGATCCTCGGAAACGGTGAGATCACCAAGAACCTTAAGGTTTCAGCGCATCGATTCAGCAAGAGCGCCGTTGAGAAGATCAAGGCTGCCGGTGGCGAAGTTACCATCCTGCCTGCGAAGCGTCTTCCGAAGGAACGGGCTGCTTTGCTCAAGTCGGGCGAAGTGCAACGAGCTCATAAGTAGTGTCAGGATTCGGGCGAACGCCCGAAGATTGCATTCGAAAAAGTGGGCAATGCCCCGACGGTTAGTTGTCCATTAACGATAGGACAAACGTCTTTCAGCAGTCTTTTATATGTCAGACGCTTGTCGCAAACGAAACAGAAATTCACGAAGCTCAAGCATCTGACTATGTCTCGCTCTTGACGGGACTCCGGTGGCGTGGGCCAAGGAACGGATTAGACCATGCTGGAAAAATTACGCGTCGTTTTCACAATCCCCGAGCTCCGCAACAAAATCTTGTTGACGTTGGGATTGCTGGCGATCTATCGCATCGGCTTTCACATCTCTCTGCCGATGATGAACCAAAACTTGGCCCCCTCTGCGGGCGAAGATACTGCGTCGCAGTTCTTCGAGAAGGTCAGCCTGTTTGCGGCGAGCGATCTACGCCAAGCGACGATCTTCGGTCTCGGCATCATGCCCTATATTTCCGCGTCGATTATCTTCCAGTTGCTCGGTAGCGTTTGGGCTCCGATCGAGGAACTGAAGAAAGAAGGCGAAGCGGGCCGGAAGAAGATCAACGAATACACGCGTTATTTGACCGTTGTGTTGTGCTTGATTCAAAGCTACATGTACTTGAAGTTTTGGTTGATGGCCGGCGGCGAAGGCGAGGCGAGCAAGGTCAATCCGAACTTCTTTGGAGCCGACAGTAACACGCTCTATTGGGGTTGGCAGATCACTGCGGTTCTAATCATGACCTGCGGTACGATCTTTTTGATGTGGTTGGGCGAACAGATCGACGAATACGGGATCGGCAACGGTATCAGTCTGTTGATCATGGCCGGTATCTTGGCCCAAATGCCTGGGGCTTTGTTCGACCTGATTCAGAATATGAAGACCGAGTTGGTCGGACTCTCGAAGGGTACGGTCGGTATTGAGACGCTGATCATATTGATAGTGCTCTTTGTTGCGGTGGTCTTTGGCGTGGTCTTTATCACGCTGGGGCAACGTCGTATTCCCACTCAAAGCGCGAAATTCACTCGCGGTCGACGAGTCTATGGTGGCAACCGCCAATTCCTGCCACTGCGGATTAATCAAGCTGGCGTGATGCCGATCATTTTTGCTAGCAGTTTGTTGATGATTCCAGGGGTGATGCTGCAGTTCCTTTCCAAATCGTTTACTCCCGGAACGTTCATGTTCTCGGCGTTGAATGGCTTTGGGTCGATCATGAGCAGCGGAACGTCGTTTGTCTACAACATGCTGTATGTCGCATTGATCTTCTTCTTCTGTTACTTCTGGACCGCGATCACCTTCAATCCGAAGGAAATGTCGGACCAATTGAAGGACCACGGGACATTCATTCCCGGGTATCGTCCTGGTAAACGGACTTCCGATTACCTGGAGAAGGTTATGGTTCGGATCACATACGTCGGTGCAGCGTTTTTGGCGATCGTTGCGATCGTGCCAACGATTGTCTATGGCTCACTGGGTGTGTCGTATTCGATCGCTGGATTCTATGGCGGTACCGGGCTTCTGATTGCCGTTAGCGTTGCGTTCGATTTGATTCAGAAGATCGATAGCCATTTGGTCATGCGAAATTATCGTGGTCTGCTGGAAGGCTAGTTCGCGTGGCGAACTCTCTTTGACTGCGAAGCGGTGTCCTGCCAATTGAAGGAGACGTCCAATGCGAATCATTTTCATTGGACCTCCTGGCGCGGGCAAAGGGACCCAGTGCAAGCAATTGGTCGACCATCTTTCGGTCCCTCATCTTTCGACCGGCGATATGTTGCGTGAGATTCGCGGCGAGCGAAGCTCTTTGGGGCAATTGGTGGCATCGTATATCGATGCAGGGAGGCTGGCCCCCGATTTTCTTGTCGTCCGTATCGTCGAAGAGTTCTTGCGCCGCGAGCAATGCGATTCGGGTTGCATGTTCGACGGCTTTCCCCGGACTCTGCTGCAAGCTCAGTTGCTTGGTGAGCAATTGGCTAGCAATGGCGACGGCATTTCGATCGTTTTGAATTTGGACGTCGATGAGGATGCGCTGGTTCAGCGGTTGCTCAAACGTGCCGAGATTGAAAATCGCGCGGACGATAACGCGGAGACCATTCAGCAGCGGTTGCGAGTCTATCGTCGGCAAACGGCGCCCCTGCTCGACTTCTACGCTCAAAGGGGCTTGGTCGAACGAATCGATGGTTGCTTGGACCCGTCGGCGGTCTTTCAACAGATCCTCGATCGTGTGCGTCAGCGAGCGGTTTAGGTTTCGTTCGTCAGCGAGTGCAGATGGCTGGCGTGATATGTTGCCTTTCCTCGCGTTCTACTCTGTTGCTTGCCGTTGTCAATTCAGTCTGTCAGCCGCGTGGCAATGCGTTTCCGCAGGTCGTTCTTTACCTTTGTTGCAACCGTTCCGGAGAAGATCGCGATGAGTTATGCCGCTTCGATACTACCAGAATTTGAGCAAGAAATGGCCAACACCCGCAAGGTGTTGAACCAAGTGCCGGACGCGTTGTTCAATTGGAAAGCACATGAGCGTTCCAACACGATCGGCTGGAACGCAAATCACTTGGCAGAGATCGTTGGTTGGGTTGAGGGGACGTTCGCCCGCCCCAAGTGGGATATTGCCGGTTATGAATCGCCAAAGCTTACGTCGACCACCGACGTTCTTGCTTTGTTCGATCAAAACCTGGCGTCGGCCTGCACCGCGATTCAGAATGTGCAGGAATCGTCGTTGACAGAAATTTGGTCTTTGACCAACGGGGATCAAACACTGATGTCGATGCCTCGATCCGCTGTGATTCGCACGTTTGTTTTGAGTCACACGATCCATCACCGCGCCCATCTGTGCGTATATTTGCGTTTGAATGACATTCCGGTTCCGGGGATGTACGGGCCTTCGGGTGATGAAGGTTTGTTTGCGTAGCTGTCAACGCTTCGTCGGTTTCGGGAGTTTTCAACGGCATGTCGATCTGGTATCGCAACGGGCAGTGGGGCGAAGGTGAGATCGCGTTGCCGGTCGATGATGTGGGGGTTTTTCAAGGCGTGATCGCGGTTGAACGGTTACGCACCTATTCCGGGCGTTGGTTTCGACTCGATGATCATCTAGATCGGCTCCGACAGTCGACTTCCCTGCTGTCGATCGACGCCGCTCAGGGGATCGACGGCCTTTCGGCATCGATGGCGGATCTGTTGCATCGAAACGGGGCTCCGTTGGTGACGGGGGGGACGGTGTTGATCACACCGGGAACTCTTCGCGGTCGTACGCCTACCGTGATCGCACACCTCACACCACTGGATCTGGCCAGGATCGAACGCTTGCAGAAGGAGGGGGAGCTTTTGGTTCTCAGTTCCGTCGTCCAGCCCTCCGCCAATTCGGTGCCGCGTCGCGTGAAGCATCGCAGTAGGCTCCATTATTATTTGGCCGCACAGCAGGTGCGGCGGGTCGATCCTGCCGCGACGGCTGTATTGATCGACGACGATGGATCGGTGACCGAAACCGCGTCGGCGAACATTCTGCTGGTTCAGGACGGTAGCATCTATTCGGCTCCGCCAGATCGCGTGCTGCCAGGGGTTTCGTTGGGGGTCGTTCGCCAATTGGCGAACGAGGCGGGGATTCCTTGGATTGAGCAACCGTTGCAAGCATCGATGTTCGATCGAGCCGACGAGATTCTGTTGACTGGCACCGGCGCTGGGATTTGGTTTGGCAACAACCGGAAGGGGCCGGTCTATCGACAACTGTCCGAAGCGTTTCACGCCTCGACGGCCTCCTTCGATTGACGGCTATGCCGAATGAAGTACATCTCGCAAACCGGATCGGTAGTCGGGAAACGCTAGCTGCGGACAGAGGTCGCGGCGCATTCGGGCCGTCCATATTCTCTTGCTGGTCGTCGCCCGACGACTGGCGGGTGCTGCGGAATCGGGGGAAACGAAGCTTGGCAAGGGCTTGCCAAGCACTCGGGCGATCTCCTCGTAATAGGTTCGACGAATGACCGGCGTCCCATCGGAGATGACGTAGGTCTTCGTTTCGGATGGGCTGGTTTGCCAGGCAGCCATCACGGCGCTGGCCGCATCATCGATGTGGATCAGGTTCAAGTAGCCTTCGGTCGGTGCGGAGAGCGGTTTCCCCGAAAGGATCTCTTTGGCGCGGGGGATACGGTTCGGGCCATAGAGCCCCGCCATCCGCAGAATAGTTGATGGGAAACCAGGGCGTTTTTGCCGCAGCAGCGACTCGGCCTGCAAATGCGCCCAACCTCCCGATCCGATAGCGGGGCAGCAGGGGGAAGCTTCATCGACCCATGTTCCCCCGTTTTGGTGGTACACGCCGGTCGAACTGATATAAACCAAATTCGACTTAGGAGAAGTTGCTTGCAATGCGTTCCGCAGCCCCCCAACATAGACGTCGTATTGGGATTGGCCACCACTGCGATCCCATCCGACCGCGACGAGGGTCCGGTCGGTTTGGGGCAAATTGCGGAGCGTGGTCGGGCGGGTCCAATCGGCGACGATCGGCGAGATTCCCGCCGTTTGCAGATCTGCCGCGGTTGGCCGATTGCGAGTGACTGCAAAGACGTGCCAATCCTGATTTTGCAATCGCAGGGCAACTCGTTTACCCAAGTATCCACAACCAAAAATCAGGGCCGTTTTTTTTGATTTTTCCAAAGATCTGGCGCTCCAGGGCAGTATCGATCGGCAGAAATGCGGGTTAGAAGAGTATGAAGCTTAGGTTCGTGAGGCGAACACTGGGCCAGATCGACCGGGCAAATTGGCCCATCCCCCTGCCGAGAGTCTACAATGGACCGAGCCATCGCGGGGCGGCGAATTCTAATCTTTTCCTCATACGACTATTGGACAATAGATGATGCATCGATCTCTTGTTCGCATCGAGTGCAGTTTGCTGGTGATTGTCGCGATTCTTGTCGCGTCGCCGGCCTCGGCTCAGCAGAAACCGTCGGGGTTGACGTTTGTGTCGGCCCCTTCGGCACTGACGGGAGTTCTTCAAGGGGAGGCTCCGCATTCGTTGGCGGAACTGAGGGCGTTGGAGCATCAGCAGCAGATCGTCTCACAGCGGGTCGCGAAATGCACCGTCAGCGTGCAGATCGGTTATGCCCAAGGGAGCGGCGTCGTAATCACCAGTGACGGATACGTCCTGACGGCTGCACACGTCGCGATGCGCCCCGGTCAGCAGGCCGTGATGACGCTCAGCGATGGTCGACAGGTTCATGGGACCACGTTGGGAATGAATCGGCATGTCGATGCGGGACTGATCAAAATCGACGATCCCGCGCCAGCCGAAGGTTGGCCCTTTGCTACGCTGGGATCCTCCAGTGGTGTGTCGCCGGGAACTTGGTGTGTCGCTGTTGGGCACCCAGGGGGCTACGAACCCGAACGGGGAGCGGTGATTCGGATCGGCCGCGTACTGATCACTCGGGAGACTTCCCTGGTCACCGATTGCGCATTGATCGGTGGTGACAGCGGGGGACCTTTGTTCGATTTAACGGGCAAATTGATCGGCGTTCACAGCCGGATCGGCAACGACGTGACCGACAACTTGCATGTTCCGATCGATCATTATGACGAACACTGGGCGCGGCTGGCGCGGGGCGAACTCTGGGGACATCTTCCCGGTTTCCGGCCACGAATCGGCGTCCAAGGGCGCAAGCAGGACGATCGCGCGGTGATCGAAATCGTCGGCCGAGATTCACCCGCGGCCGAAGCGGGCATTTTGCCTGGGGATGTGATTAAGAATTTTGGCGACGTCACAATCGCAGACTTCGAGTCGTTGAAGGCAGCGGTCGCCGACACGATGCCGGGCGAACATGTCCAGATCGTGCTCGAACGCGATGGGATCCGCAAACGGATGATCTTGGTGGTGGGGCGCGATCCGAACTCCTAATCCCTGCGGTTTGTATTCGGAAGAACTTCGATTTCAATTGGTGAAGGTAAGTTGGCCGGCCATGATGCGATTCAATTTAGCTTGCAGCCTGATTGGTGCTGCGTTGCTCGTCCCCCTGACGCCAGGTCAGCCGACGCTCGCCCAACCGGCGTTGCGCGAACAATATCCATCGGAAACGTTGCTGCCCAGTTACTTGCGAGACAGGATGCTGCGTCGCGTCGCATCGCGTCGCGACAGTGCAGCGATGACGCTGCTGATGCAACCGTTGGCGGCAAAGGCGGGAGCCAGCACCGTCGAGGTTCTCTTGGCGGGACAGCGTGTCGCCTTGGGGACCGTCGTAACCGCAAACGGTTATCTGGTAAGCAAGGCGAGCGAGTTAAAAGGCGATGGGGAGCTTCGCGTTCGATTGGGCGACGACCGAATCTTGCCTGCGACGCGAGTCGATGAAAGGCGTTCGGTCGATCTGGCGTTGCTGAAAGTCGACGTTCAGGGACTGAACCCGATCCAATGGAGCCAGCCCGAACCAGCAGTCGGCAGTTTCCTGTTCAGCGTCGGTCGCCAGGGGGATCCTGTAGGGATCGGGGTCGTTGGCGTTGCGTCGCGTGAGGTGCGGGATGACGGAATGTTGGGGGTGATGTTGCGCACCGATAACGACGGCGCACGGGTGATCAGCGTGGTACCAGGCAGCGGGGCGGACGATGCCGGAATCGACGTTGGCGATGTGATCACCAAAGTCGATGGCGTTGCGATGACAACGCAAAAACAGGTCACCGGCGAATTGCGGGCGTTATATCCAGGCGACTCGGTCGATCTGACGCTCCGCCGCGATGGTCGCGATGGAGAATTTAATGTGAGTGCCGAGATTCGCGAACTCTCGTCCTTTTCCGAATCGCAAGACGATACGCGGGTCAATGGGCCGCGCAACAATCGGTTGACCGGCTTTAAGCTGGCACTGCAGCACGACACGGTGTTGGGGCCCGATCAATGTGGCGGACCGGTGATCGACACCAATGGTAATGTGATTGGTATCAATATTGCCCGCGCCGGCCGCGTCTGCAGCTATGCGATTCCCAGTGTTGCGATCAAACCGATCGTCGACGACATGCTATCGTCGCTAGGCGAGGATGGGCGTTAACGGCGTCGGATGCGTTGTTTCCAGTAGGAAACACCCATTTCGTTGACGGTTTCGCCATTGAGGGTGACCTCGATTTTATCGGTCTCGTCGACGACCTGCTTGAGCTGTTTGGCGGCTGCTTCGCTGCTGACCGCTTCGACCTGTTTTTCAGACAACACGGTCTTCTGAGAATCGATTTGACGGATGGTGTAGACGTTGGTGGTTGCAAATTCCGAAGTCAATTTAGCTCCTTGTGGTTGTGAAACGAACATCGATGGATCTTCTTACAACAAAGAGCATTCGGAGGCAGAAGTCAACCGCAAATCTTTTTGATGCCAAAGGAAACGCCCTTGCTATCGGCCCAGATGCCGCGCTAGCAATCGAGCCGGCAGCGACTCCCCTTTGCCTGTCCGTTTGAGGCATGCCGATCGCGAAGCGGTCCCGAGTGATGCATCTTCATCGGTAGGAGGGCTTTGATTCGGTAACGGCTGCGTTGGGGGAGCCCCTTGTTCTCGACGCTCGCGCTCGCGGCTCCGATCAGGAGGGGGGCGGCGATGCTTCGCACGGCTTGGCGAGGTCCCATGCAAGCAGTGCTTCTAACGGTTTCTGTTGAAAACGGACAACTTCGGTTCTCGGTACCGGAATCGGTTGCAAGGCAGCAATTTGTGCCGCGTCGAGCAGGCTTCGTTCGCGGGTATGCCCCTTACCAGCAGGCCGGAAGTCGTGTTAACTTCTGCGTTTAAGTTCGGTTAACCCCGTGCTGCGTGCCGCGTGCAGGATGTGCCATTGGGCAGATGTTTGCGGTTGGCCGTTGGCTCCACTCCTGACTATCAACTTGGGCCGTGATGGAAACGCAAACAACACTCCCGACCAACCAATCCGCCGCTGAAATCCGAAGCGATAATGCCCATTCGAGCGTCGCGTGCATTGCTGGTGAAATGCAGCAGGTGGAGCAATTGTTGCGGGACCAAATGCAGAGCAAATATGAGGACCTATCCCCTCTGTTGGCTCACGGTGCGCTGCTCGGCGGGAAACGCTTGCGTCCGGCCCTGGTGCTGCTGGCCGCGAAAGCTTCCGGCGAACTGAAACGCGATCACGTGGTCCTTGGTACAGTCGTCGAAATGATCCACACCGCAACGTTGATCCACGACGATGTTTTGGATGCTGCCGATCAGCGTCGCCATCTGCCGACGGTCAATGCAAAATGGAACGACCAGACCAGCATCCTCCTGGGGGACTATTTGTTCGCCCAAGCGTTTACGCTTTCGGCGACGCTCGGTTCGACTCAGGCTTGCCAATGGATCGGCGATGCGGCGCGACGGGTTTGTGAAGGAGAGTTGCGACAGATCTTCACCAGCGGTTTTGCGAATCTCAGCGAACAGGATTACTTCGACATCATCCGCGGCAAGACAGCGGAGTTATGTCGGGTCAGTTGTCAGTTGGGCGGTTGTTACAGCGGTGCCGATGCGGCGGCCCAAACCGCATTGGCTGAGTTTGGCGAGAACCTGGGGATCGCCTTCCAGATCGCCGACGATTATTTGGATGTTTGGGGCAGCACCGATCGCGTCGGCAAAACGCTGGGGACCGATCTGTTGCAGGCCAAGCCGACGCTGCCATTGATCCGGCTGTTGCAAACCGATCCGGCGATGCAGACGCAGTTGGACGAACTGCAGGATGCGTCGGACGATGAGCGTTGCCAAGCGATCATGTCGAACTTGGATCGATCCGATGCCAAAGAGTACACGCTGGCCCGAGCCAAGCAGTTTGCGGCCAACGCCATCGCTGCGATCGATTTCTTGCCAGCCTCGGCTGCGAAAAAAGCGTTGCAAGAGATCGCGATGTTCAGCGTCAATCGCAACTTCTAAGCCCCTCGACTCTCTTGCAGCCATCAGCCTTCCGCCGGCTGGTCTATGTCACGCTGCGAGCGACGGCAAAAATGATGTTATCGCGATCGACCGACTTGGCCATCCATTCAAGAACTTTAAAGTCGCCACTGGCGGTTCGATAGCGGTTCCGGAAACCAACGACCGACTGTCCCTTCTGCAACAGGCTCATCTGCTGGACCGTTTCGGAAACGTCATCGGGGTGGACGAAGTCGAGGAACGGTCGCGCTAACAACTCGGCATCGCTGTGCCCCAAGACTCTCGAAAAGTTGGCGTTGATGCGTTGGAAATAGCCATCGGCGTTGGCGATGCAGAATAGATCCAACGACAATTCGAAAAACCGATTCATATCGCTTTCCATCTGTTGGAAAGCCGATTCGTGATAGGCAGCCATCGCCTGAGCAACTTCCACCGCCGATTGTGGGCGATCCTTGCTGCGGCGTGATAGGCACTGTTTAGCCAAACGGACCAAGGCGCAGTCTTGGGCCGATTCGTTCAACACGTCGATCGCCCCTTGCGTCGAACCTTTCATCGCGGATTTATGAATTTGGCGAAC
This sequence comes from Rosistilla ulvae, assembly GCF_007741475.1. Classification (NCBI taxonomy): domain Bacteria; kingdom Pseudomonadati; phylum Planctomycetota; class Planctomycetia; order Pirellulales; family Pirellulaceae; genus Rosistilla; species Rosistilla ulvae. Next base: position 6,453,271 of record NZ_CP036261.1, read on the forward strand.
GTTATTTCCTTCGTAGGGTGCATGTCCAATCAGGATCTCGCACAGCATCGCCCCGAGGCTAAAGACGTCGGAGCGAGGATCCAGTTTCCGGCCGCGGGCCTGTTCTGGGGACATGTACCCTGGGGTTCCATTGACCGTCCCCTTTGTCGGTTGGTTCCCAAACGACTCCCCAGTCAGATCGGTTCCCTCGGGCGGTTCCCCTTCAAAACGTGCCAGTCCCCAGTCCATCACATGGACTTCGCCAAACTCCCCCACCATCACATTGCCCGGTTTCAGATCCAGATGCATGACACCGCGGGAATGTGCGAACGCAACCGTCTGGCAGACATCGGCGAAGATGTAAACAAGATGCGACGTGCTGAAAGTCTGCGATGCCAACATGTCGGCTAGCGTCCTTCCATCGATCAACTTCATCACGTAGTACGGACGCCCATCTTGGCACGTTCCGCATTCGTAAATCGGGGTCACCCCAGGGTGCGACAGGAAACTCATGATCCGGGCTTCGTCGACGAAGCCTTGCCGAGCCGGTGTATTGGCCGACCGGTCGGCGCGTAAGACCTTGATCGCCACCTTGCGCGACAACTGGAGATCGCGGGCGGAAAAGATTGCTCCCATCCCGCCTCGTTCGATCATCTCGCTGATCTGATACCGCGGATTGGCAAGCACTGGCAAGTCAGCCGTCGTCGCGGAATCGTTCGCCTCCGACCCCATCGACGTCGTCAACTGACGCGTCTGGACACGCTTGCCCCAGTCGTCGCTTGGAGGTTCATTCATTGCATCACTACCCTGCTTGCGGATCTTCCAGCGGTTATGCGTAGCGGATGACTAACATTCTATCCCATCGCCACTAGTGTAAAAAAGACCACGTCCAAAAAGAGTTGTGGCACGCGCGACCTAGGGGCTAACGGGCTGAGTTCGCCAGCCCGTCGCCGCACTGGTATACTTCCGCCGCGATCGGCAGCAGGCGCGCTGCCGTTAAAGCGTCCGGAGCCTCCAATTTGCCTTCGGATAATAGATTGCCACCTCGCGTTGCGTCTTCCACGCAACTTCCCCCACATTTAAAACTCCTGAGTCTGATTCACGATGAACCCCCGATTAAAATTGCAGCCATCGGTTTGTATCGATGCGATTTTTGAAGGCCTGCCCGCCCCCCAGGCGATCCAAACGGTTGCGGATTGCGGAATCAAAGCCTTCGAATTCTGGGGCTGGTGGGATCGCGATCTCGACGCGATCTTGTCCGCTCGCGATCTTCACGAACTAACGATTTCCGCTTGCTGCACCAAGTTCATCAGCCTCGTAGACCCCGCCTGGCAAGACGACTACTTGGCAGGGCTCGAAGCATCGCTCTCCACCGCCCAACGCCTGGGATGCCAGACGCTAATCTCACAAGTCGGCGATTTCCGACCGGGGATCGACCGCCAACAGCAACTCGACTGCTTGGTCGACGGCCTCAAGCGGGCTGCTCCGATGTTGCAGGCGGCCGAGGTCACCTTGGTCATCGAGCCATTGAACGAATTGGTCGATCATCCCGGCTATTTTTTAATCCGCAGCGACGAAGCGTTTGCTGTGGTCGATCGGGTCGACAGCGACCGGGTGAAGGTGGTCTTCGACATCTACCATCAACAGATCAGCGAAGGGAATGTGATCGAAAACATCACCCGGAACATCGCCAAGATCGGTCACTTTCACGCCGCGGGAAATCCCGGCCGACACGAACTGACACGCGGCGAATTGCATTACCCATCGATCTTCACGGCGATTGTAGAAAGCGGCTTTGAGGGGTTCGTCGGGCTAGAGTATTGGCCCAAAGATGATCCAGCGACCGGATTGCGGCAGGTCGCCAGTTGGTTCTAGCGGCCAACTGCTCCATCGGGACGCGGAAACACAGCCCCCCTTAGGCGAGCCTTGTGGGGAACTATTTCACGCAAAATAGTTCATTACAGAATTGGCGCTGGCAGATTTGGAAGACTAAAATCCATCGGTCGATATCCGACAGTCTCAATTCCCCCCGTTCCTAGAGGAGCACTTCCACGATGAGACGCAATACATTGGTGATGGTCATGCTTGCTGTTATCGCTCTCCCCGCAATTGCAGATGAGAAGAAAGCTGGGAAGGAAAAAGCGAAAAAAGGTGGCAGGAACGTTGCCACTCAAATTCTCAAGCAACTGGCCGATGTTGACTTGACCGAAGAACAGACCGAAAAGATCAAGGCGGCTGGAAAAGCTGCAAGCGTTGAGATGGCGAAGATTCGCGATGAAGCGGGGATCACCGGCGAACTGATGAAGAAGCGTGCGGAAGCTGCGAAGTCGCTTGCGGATTCCGACAAAAAGGGAAAGCAGCGGAACGAAGCGATCAATGAAGCGGCGGGGCTGACCAAACCGCAGGCCGAAGCGATGGGCAAGATGAATGCAGTCCGCGCGAAGTTCACCAAAACGGTTTTGGCGACGCTGACCGATGCACAAAAGGAAAAGCTCCCCAAGCAACTGCAGCGCGCCGCTCGGCCCGAAAAAGGCAAAAAGCCGAACAAGAAGAAGGCCGCGGCGTAGGCGTTGGCTAACAAACGCATCTACGCGTCGAGAGATATCGAAAGTGGGTCCCGCAATCGATTGCGCGACCCACTTTTTTTGTGCAACAAGGTCGTGCTTAAGACGACTGCAAATCAAAGTCGAACGTTTCGTCCGCCTCGGTGACAACCACCGACAACTCCGACTTGGCGTTGTAGTTCTCGGGAATGAACTGTTCGGTGATCTGAACCTTTTCACCGGGGTTCGATTCATCGAACTTTCCCGGTACCGGACGCGTTGCTGTGATCATCACCGTCTTCTCCCCCGGTAGCGATTCAAACTCAAAAACCCCATCGACGATGGGGCCAGCAGAGCTGACCGTCTTCCCATCTTTCGCCCGGAAGACGACATGCCCCGCGGTGACAGGTTCACCGCCATAGCTGACCTTGCCCGAAACCTGCGACATCGCAGGCCCGCTGCTGCCACACCCGATCGAAGCTAGCGTCAGCAGGGCGACTGACAGGAGGGCGATTCGTTTGTTTTTCATACGATAGAACTCATGAGAAATGATTGATTCGGTAACGCACGCCTCGGAATGCTTACTGCGCGTCGTTGACGACTTCGCCGTTGGAGATCGTGGCCATCGCATGGTAGACATCCAACTGGATCGTTTCCGACAGGAACTGGGTCGAACCGTCGATGCGGAAGCACAGCACGCCGCCAGGATGTCGGCTGCGCAACGAGTTCTGTGTCGTGTCGGCTCCCGTCAAACTGATGCAAGGCAAGTCCCGATAGGTGGTCGATTTGCAGCTGTAGTGTTGGTCGGGAACCGGCGTGTTGGGGGCTTCCAACGCGGTGAAACCGTAACCGCCCCAACGGGCCCCCCCAGTATCCTCCAGCGCCTCCCCAGCCTCCGGTGTCGCCACCGCCGCGAATCGATTCGCCCCCCATCAGCGAGGTCGACGTTCCGTCGGTCACCGACGAGAAGGAGGTATCGGAGTAAGCGTAGATCAGCCCGCGAGTCCGGGCGGTGTGATACATGTATTGATCGCCGGTGCACATCACATAGTTTCCTTGGAAACCAGCGCCGTCAGAGCGAACGCCACCGTTGGCACCCAGCCCGGGGGTCGCGGTGTCCGAGGGGCACAACAGCGACGCGACTTGCCGATCCTTGATCGATACGTCGACATCCATGATCCACTCGGGATTCTGTTGTTCGTATAACTCTTGCATGTTTCCTTCCTCGAAGAAGGGCAACAGTCGCTGCATCCAGCAATCGCGTTTCCGCGTGACCATCCCACTGTCGACGTAGCCGTAGGGAAACTTGCGAAACGTGTCGTGGTAATTGTGCATCGCCAAGCCCAGCTGTTTCATGTTGTTAGAACAGCTCATTCGGCGAGCCGCTTCGCGGGCGGCTTGGACCTCTGGCAGCAGCAGCCCGACCAGAATGCCGATGATTGCGATAACGACTAACAATTCGACGAGGGTGAACGCACGCCGCGTCGGGGCATAATTCTTCATCAGATGGACTCTCAGAAGGGGAAGGAATCAGGAAAGCGGAGTAAACAGGCAGGCTCGGTAGGGGGGTCGAGCGACTGTGGCAATGCTGGGCGTCGAAAAAAGAGAAACGCCACAGCCAGGTGCTGACCTACCGATTTAGCAAACTTAATACCGCTACCCTCCCCCACAACCACCTAAGAAAGAACGCTCTCCAATTCCAGAGGTGCTGGCTGCGGATTTTGAGGTGCAGATCCCCACCTCAAATCTCTCTTAACGAGCCCCCGCTCACAAAAAGAATTCGACTTTTTGCGATTTAGTTCCGACGCGCCGCCAACAATCGAAGCCAGTCGCCTGCATCGACCGACTCGCAGAGCATGCGTTGTGAGCACTGCCGCCTAAGATTTGACCATCTTGGACGGAACCAAAGGTCATGCGCCCTATGGATGCCAAACTGGCGAACGAAGATCCCCCACTTGTCGCTCGAGGACCAATTGACCGGCGCGCACGAAGGCTCGAGGATGCGGCCGCGCACGCCTGCTAAGAAGCTTGTTCTGGTGACTGTCGAGCCGTCGTTTTCTCCCGTCCTCATTGGGTTTGCAGCAACAGCCGCGTCGCGAAGTTGGAGGTCGATCCGAATCGAGGCTTCAGCAGAACACCTCTCGGTCAATCGCCAGGCTGCAGAACCATAGTGAAAGTCGGGTTTAGCGGCGGCACCGGTGGCCCAACGCGACACGAATCGAGCAGCCGCTGTCGGAGCGGTGTGTCGCATTTCAAGAAAAGATGGCAAAATTTGGAGGCGCCGGGGACGAACACTGCTTCGGGACGTTGGTTACGGCCGCCCAAATGCCCTCTTCAAAGCAGCCGTGCTGGTAGCCAACGGTGGGAACGTCTACCATTCCGAACATCAGAACCTTAATAATATCTGCGATTTGAAGATTAATAGAACAATGGAAAAGACGAAGGTTGCAATCGTTGGTTTGGGAACCGTGGGTACCGGTGTGGCAAAGCTGCTGTTGGACCACGGCGATCGCACGGCGCGGCATGCGGGCCGCACGCTCTGGCTGCAACGCGCGGTGGTTCGCGACGCCAGCAAGCCCGAATACGCTGATTTGCCCGAGGGAGTTGTCACCGAAGACCTCGACGATGTCCTCAACGATCCGGAGATCAAAGTCGTCGCACAATTGATCGGCGGCTTGGAACCGGCCCGCACGATCATGCTGAAGCTGCTCGAAAGCGGCAAGGACGTCGTCACCGCCAACAAAGCCCTGCTGGCCGAACATGGCCCCGAACTGTTTGGTCGCGCCCGCGAACTGGGGCAGTGCATCGCGTTCGAAGCGGCCGTTGCCGGTGGCATCCCGATCATCACGAACATCAGCCAGTGCCTGTCGGCCAATCAGATCCTATCGCTCGAAGGGATCCTCAACGGGACCAGCAACTTCCTGGTCACGCAGATGGATCGCTTGGGGATGTCCTTCGACGACGCCGTCGCCCAGGCCCAGGAACTCGGATATGCCGAAGCCGATCCGACGATGGACGTCGACGGCACCGATGCCGCTCAAAAACTGGCGATCCTCGCCCACCTCGCCTTTGGTGCCCATCCACGTTGGGCCGACATTCCGCGACTGGGCGTCGACCAATTGGACCCGGCCGACCTACAGTACGCTCGCGAACTGGGATACCGCATCAAGCTGCTAGCCGTCGCCCGCTTGGGCAGCGAAGGGCTCGAACTCCACGTCTCTCCTACCTTGGTCAAAGCGGGGACGCCGCTGGCCGAAGTCCAAGACGCGTTTAACGCAATCGCGGTCTGCGGCGATGCCGTTGGCCCTGTCTTCTACCACGGTCTCGGCGCTGGCCAGATGCCAACCGCATCGGCTGTCGTCGCCGACATCATCGACACCGCAGTCGGTCGCACGCGGCTGACCTTCCAGACGCTAAAGCAGTTCAACGGCGACGAACAGCCGCGTGTCAGCTTGCGTCCGTTCAGCGAACTCCCCGGACGGTATTATCTGCGTCTGCACGTCACCGATTCCCCCGGCGTGCTGGGCGAGATCACTGGAGTTCTGGGACGTCATCAGGTTTCGATCGCGTCGGTGATCCAACACGAACCTGCCAGCGATGGGACTAACGATGTCGTTCCATTGGTGATCATGACCCACAGCGCTCCCGAAGGAGCTGCCGGTCGCGCCGCCAACGAGATCGAAAACCTCGATTGCGTCGTCGGCAAGGTGATTCGCTTGCGAGTCAAAGTCGGCGAATAAGAACTCGCCCCAACGTGAGCCGGGCACTCCCCGCACTTCACCCGCCCAGCGCAGCTGGGAGGGTCGAAAAACGAGCGTCTAGCAAGTTTTTCGGGGAGGGCCTACCGACGTCCGATCTGCCGAACTCCCCTCCCCGAACCACGCTTCGCGGGTTCGACCCTCCCTGGGGGAGGGTGAAGACGAGCGTTACCGGCCAGCGTAAAACCAAGCCCGCGATTCACCCGCCCAGCGCAGCTGGGAGGGTCGAAAAACGAGCGTCTAGCAAGTTTTTCGGGGAGGGCCTACCGACGTCCGATCTGCCGAACTCCCCTCCCCGAACCACGCTTCGCGGGTTCGACCCTCCCTGGGGGAGGGTGAAGTTGAGTGCTACAGCATTGGCGTTTGACGCGGGCGGCCACCGTCGCGGTCGATCTGCACCGTCAGATGCCGCCGCCATTGCTCGTCGTTTGTCTCGGGGAAGTCGTTGCGGAAGTGAACCCCACGCGACTCTTCTCGGGCCAGCGCGCTAGCGGCCATCAAGCGGGCGGTCAGCAGCATGTTCTGCAGCTCCCAACCCTCGACCGAATCGAACTGTCGCGGCAACGCATAACTGCAATAGGACTCCAGCGAATCGAGCGCCTGACGCAGCGACGCGGCATCGCGTTGCACGCCACACAACCGCCCCATCAGGCTCTTCATCGCGTTGCGAATGTCACCAATATCAAGCGGTTCCACGGGGGCGGATGTCGCTGGCCCTTCGATCTTAAGCGCCTCATAGCGGTCGGGCATTTCAGCCGCCGCCCGCGCGGCCCCTTCGCCGGCATGCGCTCCGTAGACAAGCCCTTCCAACAAGCTGTTCGACGCCAACCGATTCGCGCCGTGCAGCCCGCTGCTGGTCACCTCTCCCGCCGCCCACAATCCCGGCAGCGAAGTCCGGCCTTCGATATCGACCGAGACACCGCCGATCATGTAGTGGGCACCGGGGCGAACCGGAATTCGATCCTGGGTGATATCCAAACCAAATTCTTGGCAGACCTTGGCGATCCCAGGGAATCGCGACTTCACCTCTTTCGGATCCAGATGGTTCAGGTCCAAGTAAACGCACGGATGCTGAGTCTTGCTCATCTGGCAGACGATCGATTGGCTGACCACATCGCGCGGTGCCAGTTCGCCGCGGGGATCGTATTCGGGCATAAACCGATGCCCCGAGGCATCGACCAAATGCGCCCCTTCGCCTCGCACCGCTTCGGTGATCAGAAATCGGGAACTGCCGGCGATGTAGAGAACCGTTGGATGGAACTGCATCATCTCCATGTCGCGCAATTCGACCCCGGCTCGGTAAGCCGCCGCGATCCCATCGGCAGTCGCTACCGGTGGGTTCGTCGATTCGCGGAAGATCTGCCCACAGCCGCCGGTGCACAGGATCGTCTGCTTGGCCCAAACCAGTGTCGGCTTGTCGGTCCCAACGCCCAGGACGGCACCGTGGCAACGTCCCTCGTGGGTCAGCAAATCCATGGTGAAGGCGTTTTCCATGATCTGGATATTCTGCCGTTCGCGCGTCCGCTGGATCACCGCCCGCATCACCTCGCGCCCCGTGGCGTCTCCCAAGGCGTGGACGATCCGCTGGTGGCTGTGCCCTCCCTCGCGGCCGAGCATCAGCGAACCCTCTTGGTGCGAATCAAATCGCGTCCCCCAAGCGATCAGCTCCTCAATCCTGCGGGGGGCTTCGCGAATCACCGTGTCGACGACCGATCGATCGCACAGATTGCCGCCGGCGTTCAAAGTGTCCTGAACGTGATTCTCAAAAGAATCGGTTTCGTCGATCACGCCGGCGATACCGCCTTGAGCGTAATTGCTGTTCGATTCCTGGATCCGGTCCTTGGTCACGACCAGGACCGATTGGTTCGCCGCCGCGGCATTGGCGGCCCGCAACCCCGAAAGCCCCCCACCAATAACCAAGAGGTCGGTGAAGCGATGCAGGGCCCGTTTTGGATGGAAGGCGACCAGATAGCGAGGTGTCATAAATTCTGCGGCCGGCGCGAGAGGAGATTGTGGGTGCGAGGATCAAGGTGGCACGAAGTGGCGTGGGAAAAGCCCGTATCTGCGTTAATTCGCCTCACCGATCCGATTGGACCCTTGTGTCGAATACGTTAACATTTTGCTAAATATAGTCGAGTCTTGGGCCCCAATCATTGGTAGACTACGGCTGAAATGGCGGGAAAGGCCTACCTTTGCTCGGCATTTCGCGATTGCCGTCCCCGCAAATCGCTCAATTTGAATGGCCTTACCAAGGTCAACGCTCTCCCTTCGAAGCACCATGATTGCCACAGCGGATCAATTCTCCCAGCCCCCAGCCGACGATCGTTCTATCGAAACGATCCGCGCTCAGGTGGCGGCGGGATATCGTGCCGGTGGCAACGCAAAAGGGACCGAGCGATCCTTAACAGGAGTTCCCCGCCACGGCAGGCAGTCGCAGTTTCCCATTTCTGTACAAGAAATGGCTCAGCGGCGCGAAGAGGAACAGGGTTTGCGGTCTCAATTCCCATTGGGCCGTATTTTCCCGACTGGCAGCGCAACGACCGCGCCCAGCCAACGATCCTTCACTTCCACAGCGGAAACACCAAATACATGAGTTATCGAGCCGCCCGCAAACGACGACGTCCACGCATGAGCCTCAGCTTTCTGCCGACGATGCTGACCCTTGGCAACGGTGCCTGTGGCATGGCAAGTATCGCCATGGCTTATAACTCCGAATTGAACTGGTCGACCGAAAACAAGCTGTTTGCCGCCGGATGCTTGATCTTCGCCGGAATGTTGTTCGACGCCTTTGATGGCTGGGCCGCCCGAGCGACCAAGCAGACCAGCGAATTTGGCGCACAACTGGACAGCCTGTGTGATGCGATCACCTTTGGCGTCGCCCCCGCAGTGCTGGTTTGGCAGTACTCCAACGTCCTGCCGCTACGGGTGATCTACCCGATCGGCGTTCTCTTTACGCTCTGCACGATCCTGCGACTGGCCCGATTCAACGTCGAAACGCCAAGCGACGATGCCGAGGACCACGCTTATTTTGAGGGGCTGCCAAGCCCTGCCGCTGCGGGCACGATCGCTACCTTTGCGATCGCCACCCCCGAACTCTCGGGCATGCAGACATCCGTTGCCGATCCGCATACTCAAGAGCTGGCCGCCACGGTCTTGGCCAGTTGCCAATACCTTTTGCCAGCTCTGGCGGTAATATTGGCTTACCTGATGGTCTCGCGATTTCGCTACGAGCATTTTGTCCCGAAGTGGCTCGGCGGACACTGGTCTCCATTCCAGATCGGCCTGGCCCTTTTTGCTATTATGACAGTTGTGGTCGTGAAGGAATTAGCTCTGCCGCTGATGTTCTGCTACTACGCGTTTGAATCCCCGATCCGGAATTGGATGCGTTTGCCCGAATCGGCACGCGCAAGCGGTTAGCATCCCCCCCTGCGAACCGCTCATTACCCAACAATCCCCCAACGGAATTGAAGAACAATGGAAATCGACGTCGCCCCGGCGGAAGACGAAAAATCTCAGCAGGATGCCCCATCGCGCTCCGGTTCAAAAGTGAAGGCCGAACGGGCCCAGTTGTACAAGCAACTGGCTCCCGCCTACGAAGTTCTTTTCCCGTTGGTGATCCGCAACCACATCCGCAGCAGCATTCAATCGCTGGACATCCCCGAGGGATCGAAAGTTCTCGAAGTCGGAATCGGGACGGGTGTCTCGATGCCGGTCTATCCGCAGCACGCCAAGATCACCGGGATCGACCTCTCCGAACCGATGCTGGAAGTCGCTCAAAAACGGATCCAACGCGAGGGATGGGATCATTTTGATCTGCGAGCGATGAACGCCGAACAGCTCGATTTCCCCGACGAAAGCTTCGACTTCGTGACCGCGTTTCACGTCGTCACCGTCGTTTCAAAGCCGCAGAAGATGATGGCGGAGATCACGCGGGTCCTCAAACCGGGCGGACGACTGCTGGTCATCAACCACTTCCGCAGCCGCCGCAAGTGGATCGCCAACATGGTCGATCGCGCCGACAGCGTCACCCGGCACCTCGGCTGGCGGACCAATCTCGAATGCCAATCGATCATCGAGAATCTGCCCCTGGAAGTCGAACGCCGCTACAAATCGTCTCCCTTCTCGCTCTTTACGATCGTCAAGGCGAAACGCTGCTAGCAGCCTCGGCATTGGTTGGAAGCGTTTCCGATCTCCCCCCGACGCGAACCCTCGCGGCCGCTGCCGACTCCTAACCGACAGGACGCGAAGCCCGATGGAGTTCACCGACGGCCCTCTTGGAGCGGCCTGCCGCGTCGGCGTTTGCACGATCGCCGCGCGGGCTGAGGGCGACAAACTCCAGTCGTCTCCTTCGCAGGCCCCTTTATCATCCCCGCGGGCTTAGAATAATAGGCAGCAGGCAGAGGCGTTCTTAAATTCAACCCGCTGCCCGCTTGAGCCACCCTTCCTCGACGACCAGATTGGTCAAATCAGGTGTTTCCGATATATGAGTTCCCCGTTCAACAGCGTCCCCGAAGCCGTTGATGCGATCGCGCGTGGCGAAATCGTGATCGTTCTCGACGCCGAGAATCGTGAAAACGAAGGCGACTACATCTGCGCGGCCGAAAAAGCGACGATCGAAAACGTCAACTTCATGCTCTCCGGACGCGGCCAACTGTGCGTCGCCGTCCTCCCCGACGTCTGCAATCGCTTGGATCTGCACCCGTTGGTCGAACGCAACGACGCACCTTTAAAGACAGCCTTCCAGACGCCCGTCGATCATCGCAACGCCAAGACCGGGATCACCGCAGCCGAACGTTCCGAAACGATCCAGGCGCTGATCCAACCCCACAGCCACGCCGAAGACTTTGTCCGCCCCGGGCACGTCTATCCGCTGCTGGCGAAAGAGGGAGGCGTGTTGCGCCGGGCCGGGCACACCGAAGCTGCTGTCGATCTCGCCCGCATGGCGGGGCTGGAACCAGCCGGCGCGCTCTGCGAAGTCCTCAACGAATCGGGAGACCGCGCCACGCGCGACGACCTGCTGGCGTTGGCCAAGAAACACGACCTGAAGATCATCACGATCGAAGAACTGATCGCCCATCGCCGGGTGAATGAAAAGCTGGTTTCGCGAAACGCACAAGCGGATCTACCGACATCGTTTGGCGACTTCAAAATCATCGTCTACGACGTCCAGTTCGAAGACCAGGAACCGATCGCGTTGGTTTACGGAGACCTGACCTCTCCCGATGGCCCGCCGCCGTTGGTGCGGATGCACAGCAGTTGCTTCACCGGCGACCTGGTCGATTCGCTTCGCTGCGATTGCGGCGACCAACTGAAGATGGCCCTGAAGGTGATCAGCGACGAGGGACGCGGCGCGTTGGTCTATCTGCCGCAAGAGGGCCGTGGTATCGGACTGGCCCAAAAGATCCACGCTTACGCATTGCAAGACCAAGGCCTCGACACAGTCGAAGCGAACCACGCGTTGGGCTTCAAAGCCGACATGCGCGACTACGGCATCGGGCTGCAGATCCTCAAAGACCTCGGGCTCCGCGAAGTCCGCCTGCTGACCAACAACCCCAAGAAGACCGAAGCCTTCAATCTCCGCGGCTTCGATCTGCAGGTCGTCGATCAAGTGCCGATCATCTCCGAATCGAACGTTCACAACGCGCGTTACTTGCAAACCAAGCGAGACAAGATGGGGCACCAATTGCCCAGCGATCCGGTCGAGTCGGCCGAATGAACCGCGAGGCGCAGGAAGCTTGGCGGCCGCGACGGATCGCCGTAATTGGTGTCGGTTTATTAGGCGGTTCGGTCGCGTTGGCAGCAAAGCGTCGCTGGCCCGACGCAACGCTTGTCGGTTCGTCTCGCAAGCCCGAGACGCGGCAGACGATGCTCGACCTACAAGTCGTCGACCACGCATTTGCTGATGCGATCCAGTGCGTCGCCGATTGCGACCTGATCATCATCGCAGCCCCCGTTGGCCACATCGCCCGGTTGCTGCCCGAGATCGCCGATGCCAGCGATCACGGTGCGATCATCACCGATGTCGGCAGCACCAAACAGGAAATCGTTGCGGCAGCCGAAGCGCACCCCGCCGCGGCGCTGCGGTTTGTCGGATCGCACCCGATCGCCGGCAGCGAGCGAACGGGAGTCGAAAACGCTTCGGTCGATCTGTTCCAAGGCAAGCTTTCGATCACCACACCGACCGACCAAACCGATCCGATCCGCCACGACCGCGTAAAGCAATTTTGGAGAGAGATCGGTTGCCGCGTGATCTCGATGAGTCCCGCCGATCACGACCTCGCATTGGCTTCTGCCAGCCATATGCCGCACATCGCATCAGCCGCTTTGGCCCTGGCGCTGCCACAAAAATTTGCCCATCTGACCGGATCGGGATTCCGCGACGCGACGCGGATCGCGGCGGGAGATCCTTTGATGTGGCGGCAGATCGTCGAAGCGAACGCACCGGCCGTCTTGGCTCAGTTGCAGCAATACGAATCGGCGATCGGCCAGTTCCGCGGCGCGATCGCTAGCCAGGATTGGGCTGGAATCGAAAAGCTGTTTGCCGACGCGCAAACCGCAAAACAAACGATCGATGCCGCGACGTGTGGCCCCGAAGACGACTCAGAATAACAGCGTCTTCTGGTGGGGCGGATCGTCGTCCCGGTTTTCCAGTTCGCGGCGGACCTCGCGCAAGCCGTAGGCGCAAAGTTCAAACTGATCGCTCAATCGCCGCAGCAGATCGCACGGCGGGCGATCGTCGCCCCCTTCGATCGAGCTTGCGATCGCGTAGGCTCGCTTGCCCTGCTGGCAATAATCGACGAAATGATCGGCGTGGTCGCGCGACTTCATCTGCCGCAGGCTCTCGGGATACATCCCACTCCAGAACAGCGTGAAATCGCCGACGTGGCGGTGGACTTCACGGCGAGCGACGCCGATCCGCTTGTCCGCTTCGATCAGCATCTCGACAACTTCGGTCGCTGGTCTGCCGGTCGCTCGGCGAACCGTATGCAGCATGTCGGTGCGCACGAACCGAATCAGCAGGCTGTTGATGTAGTCGACTAACTGGACATCGACCACGCCCAACTGACCATGAAAGATCGATTCGGAAACCCCAGAAAAGAATCGTTGCAGTAGCGAACTTGGCGCTGAATCACGTTTCTCAGTCATCGGTTGTCTTCCTCCTGTTGCAAGGAAGAGGAAATGAATCCTCTACCATTCAACCTAATTACGCCCCAATCGCCAGGTCAAGAGAGAAATCGAATCGGCAAAAAAATTGCGGATGCCGTAATCCGGCCTTTTGGGACGGCGATCGTATTGGCAAATCCAGCGTGCCGCATGTGCCAAGGGTTGCTGAAAAGGCAGGACTTCAGGAGGACCGAAGGGCCGGCAATTTGCATCGCCCAGGCGGAACGCCTGGGAAACCGGCAAGGCGAACAAACACAACAAGAAGGGCCAACGGCCTGCCGATCGACGTGCGACCGCGTTGCGGCGGTGGCGTTGGCATCCGATGACATGCAACGCGGCGCAAACCACCGGGCCTCAAGAGAACCGAAGGGCCGGCAATTTGCATAGCCCAGGCGGAACGCCTGGGTAAACGGCGAGGCGAACAAACACAACAAGAAGGGCCAACGGCCCGCCGATCGACGTGCGACCGCGTTGCGGGCGGTGCGTGTTACGACGATCGAACCCGGTGGTGTTCGCTACGCTCAAACCACCGGCTACCTTCTGGGACCCCTTCGGGAACCTACGGTGCGGTTACTGTCGTGGCGTTGGCATCCGATGACATGCAACGCGGCGCAAACCACCGGGCCTCAAGAGGACCGAAGGGCCGGCGATTTGCATAGCCCAGGCGGAACGCCTGGGTAAACGGCAAGGCGAACAAACACGACAAGAAGGGCCAACGGTTTGGCGTGCGACCGCGCTACGGCGATCGAACCCGGTGGTATTCGCTGCGCTCATACCACCGGCTACCTTCTTGGATCACCAGCGAATCGCTGCGGCAACTGAGATTCCGCAACGGATTGCCAGCGAGTAAATCGTTGACCTCGACGACGACGGATCGGTCGACGTAATCGCTTGCGATGACCGAAGAGATCGGGGCGTTTTGTGTCGTCAGACTTGTTGGTTGCAATGGGGCACTGCAAATATCTCGCCGCTCCCCGGCCGGCGGCTTCCGTTCATGGGTAACCACCTGCCATTGCTCTGTCGACTTGTCCCGACATTTGTCGATCGGAGGGGGTTAGTTGAGGTCGATCGTCAGGTTATTTTCACCGTCAACGATGGTGACCTGTTGGCCGCTGGAGGTCTCGCTGTAAAACTTCTCGGGAATTCCAGAAACATTGCTGAGGTAGACCGTATATTCTCCGCTGGCAAGCGGGGTTTCTAGCTTAAACGCTCCTTTTTGATCAATTGCGGCCACTCCAACCTCTCCTGTTGTAAACGAGAAGAGATGAATTGTCCCTTGGCGTATCGACTTCCCGGCTACGGCGATGGTTCCTGCCACTGAGGCAGTTGGCGCCACAATCACTGGTTCCGCTGAATTGCAACCGTTCATTGCAATAACGAGCATAACGATCGCCGGAAATAGGTACCAACGCATCGTGGCTGCGATAGGACGTAGCATGGCTTCTTTGTTCCTTGTTGGGTTTGTCAAATTATTGCTTATTTGCCCCATTTTTTTCGCGCAATGCGAGGGGGCTTTAGGTTGTTCAGGCAGGCATGATGGGGTTGTCTCTCATGCTGTTGCGAGATGCCGCCACCACCGATCCGCAAGCGGAAACGGTGGAGAGGAGAGTTCGGTGCGATCTAACTACTGGGCAGGGATTACATTGCCGTCCGCCTTGTCACCAAGGTACTGGTAGGTGAGATATTGGATAGTCTCGGCGATGAATGCCACGGATCCATCGGCCTTCAAAAATTGCGCTCCTCCGGGATGATGGGAGCCAAAATTAGCCCATCGATCGCTATATTCCGTAGCGGACGTCCCCGCAACGACGGTGCCGTTGTTTGTAATGTGGGAGAAAGCCGCATCACCCACGATTTTTCGGTTCAGCGGGTAGCACATGTTTCGGTGCGAGTGATAGCCCCATCGCCAGATATGGTTGCTTAGATTGAAGTTCGAGTCCATCTCACCCGCTGCGATTGTGTTGCTCGTGCCATCGGTAATATCACGAAATGCAACTCGCGAATTCTGATTGAATATTCCTCGCCATGAGTTCGTGTTACCATCGTTGGTGCTGCCAGTACCTGTGCTGAATGCGTAGTCGCCGTATGCCACGGTGCTACTTCCCTGCAAAGGACGCGGTTTGGATGGACAGAACATTGCATCCACGACCGTTGCCTTTGCAGCATTGTTCGCCGCGTTGTCATAGTCGACTCGGAAATCCCAGAGATCGTAGACGTTTCCCATCTCCATAAATGGCAGAATCGCGACCCAACCGTTGATGCGGTTGCCGCCGATGTTGCCAGGTTCGGTGTTGTATCTGGAGCCGGCTGGAAACGTCTGGTGCGTATCGTGGTAATTATGGAGCGCAAGTCCAAATTGCTTAAAATTGTTGCTGCACTGCATCCGCCGTGCCGCTTCGCGAGCCGCTTGTACAGCCGGCAACAATAGGCCGACGAGAATGCCAATGATCGCGATGACGACAAGAAGCTCCACGAGCGTAAAGCCTTGAGTGCGATTTCGCATGAAAGAATTCCTCAAAATCAGTTAGGAAAATAAGAACTGCCGACCAGATGTTTTGATCGCGACAATGTTCGCATGCGAAACTAAGCCCCCGCACGCCCTGGGTTACGCAATTCATTATCCCCTTCGTGTGGGCAATGTCAACCGTGATATTGTGGACTTTGGGTGAGCGGATGAGTACTTTTCGTTTTGCTCGGTTCAGCTGAGCTCAGGTCCGGTGGTGTTCGCTACGCTCAGACCATCGGCTCCCCTATTCGATCCCTCCGTGGTCTCGCCTCAACTAATCCGAAGTACCAAAGAAGGGGAACATCTTTCGTATCTCTTCGTTGGACGGTTGTAGACCATACTCACAGATCTCGAAGGCTTCGGCATATTTGACCTGCTCGCCTCGTTCGGGTCCGTACCAGCGACTGAGCGCCTGACGATATTGCCGCGATTCCCCACCGGCCCGTTGATCCCAACGTTTGCGCAGCCATTCTCGACGCAATTCGGGCTGCGACGCCGGCGGCACGTCTGCCATTTTTTCGGCGTTCCCCAACGCACCTCCTTCAAACGTTTGCGACTCCAACGCCATCAACGCGTCGACTTTCTGCTCGAAGACGTCATCGATGGCTACCGCGATATCGGGATCAAACGGATAGGGTTTCTTGAAACGGTCGCTCGAATAAAGAAACAACGGGTTCTTTTTCAGAGCCGGGACGTCGGGGCAGAAAAAAGGAACCGTGACCATAAACGCGGCATCCTGTACCAAGACACCGACGTAGCGATGGTCGGGGTGATAGTCCCAGGGACGGTGCGCGATCACGATGTCCGCTTCCCACTCGCGGATCAAACGGGTGATCGTGCGACGGTTTTCGAGCGTCGGCATCAACTCGCCGTCGTGGATGTCGAGGACTTGCGAAGTCACCCCCAACCGTTTTGCGACCTCTGCCGATTCCGCGATCCGTCGTTTTGCCAGAGCTCCGCCGGCCATCTGCCAATGGCCGATATCGCCATTGGTCACCGAAACTAGCTTGACATGATGCCCCTGCTTGGCCCACAGCGCCGCCGTCCCGCCACTCTTGTATTCCGCATCGTCGGGGTGCGCCCCAAAACAGATGATCCGCAGCTTTCCATCGCCGCTCTCCTCTTTGTTCTCAGCCCAAATCAAATTCGAACTTACAGACAGCATCATCGCCATCGTGAACAGCAGTTTGCAGTGCCTCATGGTGTCGTTCCTTTACGGTGCAGTTAAAACAGTTGCAGCGTCGCTCACTTTTCGCTCGCCGCAACGAAGTCGCCATTCTCACGGAACAATGACTCGACTTCAAGACAAACGATTGGCGAGTTGCGTTCGAATCCGATGGTCTCGCTGCGTTCAGGCCACCGGCGACCATTCTTAGCTTCCTTCGGGATCAGACCGAGTGATCGAGTCGGAGCGATTGAATCAATGATTTTGGGTGCCATGCGTGGTGGTTCACCGACACTATCAACTTCTTTCGGCCTGCACGGACCGAATGCGTTCTGTGTCGCAATGGGCGGGAAACTTACTGCGTCCTGCCCACACGGCGCTGCGGGACAACTATACTGCCCCTGTTGCCAATCCATCTCTCTCCGTCCTGACCTGACGATGCCATGCGAATTGCACTCTGCAGCCTGTTGACCGCTTTGATTTGTTCGGTGGCTTGGTCTCAACCGACCACCTACGCCACGCCCGAGGCTGCGGCCGAAGATCCTGATTTTGCAACGCAAGGCGAATACGTCGGTCCCAAGCGGGCGATGCAGGTGATCGCGTTGGGAGACGGGGAATTTGAAGCGGTCATCTACGCAGGCGGTCTGCCCGGCGATGGCTGGGACAAGACACCACCACAACGCGTTCCGCTGGACGCCGATGCGGTTCTCGATCTGGTCGACGCCAATCAAATGCAGCGCGTCGATCGGAAGAGTCCCACGTTGGGGCAGCAACCTCCGGCCGGCGCGATCGTGATGTTCGATGGCACCACCGAAACGATGGAGGCTCATTGGCAGTCGGGTCGGATGACCGATGATGGACTGTTGATCGAAGGGGTGACCAGCAAAGACCGCTTCGACGATTTTCGTTTGCACCTGGAATTCCGCACTCCGTTTATGCCTGCAGCACGTGGACAAGCTCGCGGCAACAGCGGCGTCTATTATCAAGGCCGTTACGAAACGCAGGTCCTCGATTCGTTTGGACTCGCCGGTGCAATGAACGAAACCGGCGGGATCTACACGATCCGCGATCCCGATCTGAACATGTGCTTCCCGCCGCTCGCTTGGCAAACCTACGACGCCGACTTCACCGCCGCTCGCTACGATGACGCCGGCAAGAAGACCGCCGATGCCAAACTGACCGTGCGATTAAACGGCGTGATCGTGCAACAGAATGTGGCGCTGCCGCACAAGACGCGAGCGGCTCCCAACGACGAAGGGCCCCAACCGGGACCACTGTACCTGCAGAACCACGGCAATCCGGTTCGCTTTCGCAATATCTGGGTTCAGCCTCGCGATGCCGATAAAGAAGCTCGCCGTCCCCGCGTCCCCGGCTTTGAACGCTTTGCAACTTCCGCCGGCGGCGACGCCGCCTTGGGCGGGCATCTATTGATCAGCGAACTCGGCTGCGCAGCCTGCCATCTGCAAGCCAAGCCCGCGGTCGCCGCCAAACAGGCTCCGATTCTCGACAGCGTTGGCAGCCGCATCCGCCCCGATCATCTACTGGCGTTCATCGGCGACCCGCACGGGGAAAAGCCAGGGACGACGATGCCCGATCTGCTGGCGGGACTCGAACCGCAACAGCGTGACGCGACGGTTCGTGCGCTTGCCAGTTACCTCGTTTCGACCGGCGTCGTCGTCGATCGCGTGGGGGATCCCGTAGCGGCTGGTCGCGGCAAAGAACTGTTCCACATGATCGGCTGCACCGCCTGCCACGCGCCGCAAGATGGCACGGTCGTCTCCGATGCGACAACGATCCCGTTGGGTAAGCTGGGGCAGAAGTACACGTTCGATTCGTTGGTCGGGTTCTTGAAGCAGCCGCATGCGACGCGCCCCAGCGGTCGGATGCCCAGCTTCGGTTTCCAAGATGGCGAAGCGGAAGATCTGGCGACCTACCTATTGCGCGAGGTAATCTTGGGCGAAGCGGGGGTCAACACCAAGGCGACCTTTTATGAAGGGAGCTGGAAGACGCTGCCCGATTTTGAAACGCTGACGGCGGAAAAGGAAGTCGAAACGTTTGGGCTGGACATCGAAGCCAGCGGTCGCACCGACCGCTTTGCCGCCCGTTTCGACAGCTACTTCATCGCGCCGAAGCGGGCCAAATACAAGTTCCATCTGGGATCGGACGATGGCAGCCGCGTGCTTGTCGACGGCAAGCAGGTCGTGCTGTACGACGGCATCCATCCGCATGGCACGCGGACCGCAGAGGTTTTGCTGGAGCAAGGTGTTCACGAACTGCGAGTCGAATATTTTGAGTTCGCTGGCTACGAATCGTTAACGCTGGAGATCGAAGGGGGCGGGTTGAATCGGATCACGATCGATTCGATCCTGTCGCTCGATCCGTCGGGGCAGATGGCCGAGCCGCTGTTCAAGTCGACCTTCCAGCCCGATCTCAAGTTGGTCCAGCAGGGACGCGAGTTGTTCACAAGCGTCGGCTGTGCCGCTTGTCATCAATTGAAGTCGCTGCCGACCGACGCCACGAAATCGCTGGTCGCCCCGGCGATGAAGTCGCTCGATACGTCTGCCGGTTGCTTGGCGGAGACGCCCGTTGCCGGCCTGCCGAACTTTGACCTCAACGTCGCGCAGCGTCAGGCGATCGGCCGCGCGATCGATGAATTGCGTGCGGGGCCTCAGGAAATCGACGCCGCGGGATTGGTTCATCAGACGATGGCAACGATGAACTGTTACGCCTGTCACAGCCGCGACAAAATCGGCGGTCCCGAAGCGACTCGCGATGCTGTCTTTAAGACGACGATGCAGGAGATGGGAGATGAAGGACGTCTGCCGCCACCGCTGACCGGCGTGGGAGACAAATTGAAGTCTGACTACATCACGCAGATCCTGAACAAGGGAGCGGACGAGCGGCCCTACATGCTGGCCAATATGCCCGGCTTTGGAACCCACAACCTGCCCGGTTTCGTCGACGCTTTGGTTGCGTTGGATCAGAAAAGCGAAGCCGAAATCGCGGCGATCGATCAGCCGCGGGACGAACTGCTTTCGGCCGGACGCATGCTGGCGGGCAACAAAGGACTCTCCTGCGTCAAGTGTCACACGTTTGGCGGTCAGGGAGCGCCCGGGATCGGCGCGATCGACATGCAACGGATGACGTCGCGTTTGCGAGAGGACTGGTTCCACCGGTATCTGATGTCGCCGCAAACCTATCGCCCGGGAACCCGGATGCCGGCCAGTTTCCCCGACGGCAAGTCGGTGGTTCCCGATCTCTATGAAGGCCATCCCAATACTCAGATCGGTGCCTTGTGGACCTATCTTGCCGACGGTTCAAAGGCTCGCCCGCCGATCGGTGTCGAGAAGGAGCTGATCGAATTGATTCCCGAAGAGCGGCCGATCATCTACCGCAACTTTATCGAAGGGCTGACGCCGCGGGGGATCGCCGTTGGATATCCTCAACGCGTTCACATCGCATGGGACGCCGGCACGATGTCGCTGGCGTTGGCATGGAAGGGAGCGTTCATCGACGCCAGCAAGCACTGGGTCGGACGTGGCCCTGGGAAGCAGGGGCCGTTGGGCGACGCGATCCGATCGTTGGAGAAAGTTGCTCCGTTGGCCCGGCTCGACGCGATCGATGCTCCCTGGCCGACCGAAGATCTGCGAGAACAGGGATATCGATTCCTTGGCTATCGCTTGAACCCCAGCGGTCAACCGACGTTCCGCTATCGCGCCGGCGAAGTGACTGTCGAAGACACGCCGCTGCCCGAGGTCGACGATTCCGGAGCGGTCTCGCTGCGCCGCCAGTTGCAATTGACAGGCCCCGCCGACACTGCCGGGCTGACGCTTCGCGTGGCAGCGGGCAAGAAGATCGAAGCGGCCGACGACGGCTGGTATCGCGTCGACGGCGAATATTCGATCCGCATCGACGGACCGGCCGAGCTGGTCTCTGTCGGCGATGGGCAAGAGTTGCGAGTGCCGGTTTCGCTGGAAAACGGTACAGCGACGATCGAAGAACAGATCCGTTGGTGATAAGGGTTTGCCGATCCTGACGCCAACAACTTTACTTCAAAACGATAACTTTCCTGCTGCACAGCGGTGGCTCTTATGAATCGATTCTCAATCGCGACGACTCTCTTTTCCGGCCTGTTGATCGGACTGTGCGTTACCGCCACCGCGGTGGCTCAGCCGCCCACCGAAGACGAATACTATAAGCTGACCGATCTGCAGATTCCCGAAGGGGAGCTGTTGGAGGTGGGAGCGGTTCAGTTGATGTCCGACGGCCGGCTGGCCGCGGCAACGCGTCGCGGCGAGATCTGGATGATCGATGATCCGTTGGCCGATGAAGTCCCCGCAAAGAACTTCCATCGCTACGCCCACGGGCTGCACGAACCGTTGGGGCTGACCGAAAAAAATGGATGGCTTTATGTGACTCAGCGTCCCGATGTCAGCCGATTGCGCGATACCGATGGCGATGGCCGAGCCGACGAATTTGAAGTCGTCGCCGATGGCTGGGGCATCACCGGCGATTACCACGAGTATGCGTTTGGGTCGAAGTTCGATGCCAACGGCGATATCTGGGTGACGCTGTGTCTGACCGGTTCGTTCAGCAGCAAAGCTCTCTACCGGGGCTGGTGTGTCCGCGTGACGCCCGACGGCAAGACGGTTCCGACGACCAGCGGGATCCGATCGCCCGGCGGGATGGGCAGCAACATCGCCGGCGACATCTTCTATACCGACAACCAAGGCCCTTGGAACGGGACGTGCCATCTGAAGCAATTGATCCCGGGAAAGTTCGTCGGCCATCCCGGCGGATTCGAGTGGTATGAACAGGCGGAAGAGGTGCTGGGCAAACGACCGCAAGAACCCGAGAGCAACACGCGCTCGTTGGATCAGGCGCGGAAGATTCCCGAGTTCGAAGTGCCGGTGGTGATGTTCCCGTACAACAAGATGGGAAAATCGGCGAGCGGCGTGACCTGTGATACCAGCGGCGGCAAGTTTGGTCCGTTTGCCGGGCAGATGTTTGTCAGCGACCAATCGGCCAGCACGGTGATGCGTGTCTATCTGGAAAAGGTTCAGGGGCATTACCAAGGCGTCTGCTTTCCGTTCCGCAAGGGCTTTGGTTCGGGGAACGTCGCCACCGAGATCACCCCCGACGGATCGATGTTTGTCGGCGGCACGAATCGCGGCTGGGGATCGGCCGGCCGCGATCCGGGCTCGCTGCAACGACTGAATTGGACTGGCAAGCTGCCGTTTGAAATCCTGGAGATGCGAGCTGCCAAAGATGGCTTTGATCTGGTCTTCACCGAAGCTGTCGATCCCGAGACGGCGGGCAACGTCGACTCTTATAAGATGGAAACCTACACCTACATCTACCAAAGTTCGTACGGCAGTCCGGAAGTCGACCACACGACGCCGACGATCCTCTCGGCAACAGTCGCTGACGATGGCAAGACGGTCCATCTGAAGATCGATGGCTTGCAGGAAGGGCATGTGCACGAACTGCACAGCGACGGCGTCAAGAACACCGCCGGCAACTCGCTGCTGCACTCCGAAGCCTATTACACGCTGAACTATCTGGTGCAGTAGCGGATTGGCTGATCGGGTTTTTCGCACGAAGAACTATTGTGCAAATACCGACTGCCGCGACACGACTGCGTTGAGGAACAGTCGCCGGATGGCGTCGTAGCCGCGATCGTTGGGATCTTCGATATTGCTGAAGTACCAATAGTGTGGATCGCTGCTGTCGTAGGTCTCTCGCCAGAACTGCCGGCAATGCGATCCGTGCCCCAAAAAAGCTTCGTACATCGGCACAAGCGTCACGTTCGGCCGCCGTTTGGCGGCGTCCAGGATGATCGCGTTATAGCGAGCATGGATTGCCAGCCCGTCGGGCCACGGCGGCAGAAAGATACTTGGCGCGTCGCCGACTCCATCGGTCGGATCGTAGATGTTGGCTAGAAACATCTCACAGCCGCCGGGAAAGCTTTCATCGATCTGGTCGAGCATCCGGTCCAGCCGGGCTGCAAAGTTTTTGATCCACGGTTCGGCCTGCTCCAGCGTCGCTCCATACATGGCCCCTTCGCGAGCCGGCGAGCGACCGTAGCTGTGGATCAGATCGTTCCCGCCGGTGGTGAGCACAACAATTCCAAAGGTCTCCGCGGAATGGGGTTCCAGACGCTGCACGACATCCCAGTGCATCGGCGATGTCGATCCGGAGACCGCCAGATTTTCGGCTTCGATGTTGGGCAGCACGGCCGATAAACAGAGGCCCTGCATTGCAGCAAACTCATCCTCGGGATTCCGCAGCATGCGTTGGAAGTAGGAATGCGCAGGACTCTTGGCTCCCAAGCCGGCCGTCACACTATCGCCAATCCCCAGCAGCTTGAATTGCCGCGACGACCACTGCTCGCGAAAAGCGGCTGCAGCAACCTCCGGCCCCGCCGGACCGCTGCCGATCGGTCGACGCAGATTCAATTCGATGTAGGCCAGCGCAGCGATCGTCAAGGCGCCGCCGAAAAGCAGCAACCGACGCAACCGCTTGCTCTTCACCTTGCGGATCTCCCCCGCATCGGTCGCAACCTGTCCAACGCTGGCATTCACAGAATCGACATCATTCATCGGACTCTCCGCTCGCTGGCGATTGGATCGGTCGACACTCATTACCGACTTGGCATCGTGCGTGTTGCCAGCGACCAGTGCATCTTACCTGCAACCGGGAACCCAATGGGCCCCGGGGGCCTGCGATATTGCGTGTTTGCGTGCCAACGGATACCTGATATCGAAACACGGCTTTGCGCTTTGCGCGGGGAGGCCATTGATTGCCAAACGCAGCTTGTCGCACTATCCTGGTTCGGCTCGCGAATGCTTCGTCGCGGTGGTGGTGACGATCGCCGCAACGGAGCGCAAACACTGCGTCTCGCCTCCCGCTCGATTCAAGTCAGGCTTCTAAAAAATGCATCCCACCTCAACGTTTGCCATCGCCACGGCGATCGGCCTGATCTCGTCCCTTGCGTCCACCACACTCGCTCAAAACGACACGCCTAAAATGCCTTCGATCCAATACCCGCCAGCTCCTCGCGACGCAATTATCGACGATTATCACGGCACTCCCGTCGCCGATCCCTATCGTTGGTTGGAGGATACCGAGAGCGAACAAACCGCCGCTTGGGTCGCTGCCGAAAACAAGATCACTCGCACCTTCCTGGATCAGATTCCCGAGCGAACAGCGATCCGCGATCGCTTGACTGAACTCTGGAACTACGAGCGTTTTACGCAGCCGCGCAGTCGCCAATCGACTTACTTCTACACGCACAACTCGGGGCTGCAGAACCAGAGTCTGTTGTATGTGGCCGAGGGCCTCGATGCGCCGCGGCGGGTTTTGATCGACCCCAATAAGTTGAGCGAAGATGGGACGATGGCCCTGGCCGGTTGGTCGCCGACCGACGACGGCAGCCTGTTGGCCTACAGCATCGCCGACGGCGGCAGCGATTGGCGCACGTGGCGCGTCCGCGACGTCGCCAGCGGCGAAGACCGCGACGATGTCGTCCGTTGGGTCAAGTTCAGCGGGATCGCTTGGATGCCCGACAACAGCGGTTTCTTCTATGGACGCTATGCCGAACCCTCCGATGGCGAAGAGCTGACCGGCACCAACTACAACCAACAACTCTACTTCCACAAACTGGGAACCGACCAGTCCGAAGATCGTTTGATCTACGAACGCCCCGACAACAAGGAGTGGGGCTTCACGCCCGAGGTGACCGAGGATGGGCGGTACCTGATCATCACGAACTGGAAGGGCAGCGAGCCGCAGAATCAGATCTTCATCCAACCGCTGGGCGATCCCAAGTTGCCGGTTACCGAATTGATCGGCGGCTTCGACGCGGAGTACTCGTTGATCGGCAACGATGAATCGATCCTCTACTTTTTGACCGACAACGACGCGCCGCGGCGACGCGTGATCGCTGTCGACGCCGACGATCCCCGCCGCGACCAGTGGCGCGAAGTGATCCCGCAAAACGAAAACGTGATCGAAGACTGCAGTCTGCTGGGAGAGGAGTTTTTCACGACTTCGATGAAAGATGCACTCAGCCAAATCGACGTCTACAACAAACAAGGCGAAGTTGTCAAACAGATCGAACTGCCGGGTCTCGGTTCCGCGGGCGGATTTGGCGGCCAACGCGACGCGACGGAGACCTTCTACTCCTTCACCAACTACGTCACGCCTCCGAGCATCTTCCGGTACGACTTGAAGACCGGCGAGAGCACGCTTTGGCGCGCACCGGAGCTGAACTTCGACGCATCCCGCTTTGTGACGAAGCAGGTCTTTTACGAGAGCAAAGATGGCACGCGTGTGCCGATGATCATCACGCACCGCGCCGACCTGAAGCTGGACGGCAGCAACCCGACGCTGCTGTACGCTTATGGCGGGTTCAACATCTCGCTGACGCCCGGCTTCTCACCCGCGATGGCTGTCTGGATGGATCGTGGCGGGATCTATGCGGTCCCCAACCTGCGAGGCGGCGGCGAATACGGGCGATCGTGGCACGAAGCGGGAATGCAGGAGAAGAAACAAAACGTCTTTGACGACTTCATCGCCGCAGCGGAGTATCTGATCCAACAGAACTACACCTGCAGCGACAAGCTGGCGATTCGCGGCGGCAGCAACGGCGGCTTGCTTGTTGGTGCGGTGATGACGCAGCGTCCCGAGCTGTTTGGCGCCTGCTTGCCCGCGGTGGGCGTGATGGACATGTTGCGGTTCCACAAGTTCACGATCGGTTGGGCTTGGGTGACCGAATTTGGCAGCAGCGACGATCCGGAACAGTTTAAGACGCTGTTGAACTATTCGCCGCTGCATCAGATCAAACCGGGGACCTGTTATCCGCCGACCTTGATCACAACCGCCGATCGCGACGACCGTGTCGTCCCCGGGCACAGCTTCAAATTTGCCGCGGCGCTGCAAGCTGCACAAAGCTGCGACAACCCAACGCTGATCCGAATCGAAACTCGCGCCGGCCACGGAGCGGGAACTCCGGTGACGAAATACATCGATCAATACGCCGACCTGTGGGCTTTCCTGACGCGCGTGCTGCAGTAACGGAACCGACAGACGCGGGATATAGACAGCCCGTCGCTGCGATGAGACATTTTTCATTTGCTGGGTGAGCCGAGCAGGTCGTCCAGTGTCGCCTTTCGCTCCGCGAAAGTGCGTTCGCAGAATGCAGGTTGAGCGCCGCACTTTCGCGGAGCGAAAGGCGACCATCGATGGCGCGAACCCATCGCGTGAATCAAAGTCTCTTCGCTTAAACCGACTACCTAAACAGTTAACGAAATAAAGGACACAATCGATATGAGTAACTTCATTGGAAACATGATCGCCGATTCTTTGAGCCGCGGCATCAACTACGCCGACAGCCTGGTGAAGGATCTGCCCGCGGATCAATTCGCTCGCTTTGCCCCAGGCAAAGAGGGACCGATCGTTTCGAATCACCCCGCATTCATCGTGGGGCACTTGAGCATCTACGCTCCACGCGTCGTCGACCAACTGGGGCAAGACGCGACCGCATATCAACCGACCGAAGCGGAGAACGCGCTCTTTTCGCCAGCGGCCAAGTGCCAGGACGATCCCAACGGCCTGATCTATCCTGGAAAGGAAGTGCTGCTGGACCGCTTCACCACGGTTTATCAAGCCGCGCTGACGACGCTGCGAAACGCGACCGACGATCAATTCATGGTCCCCAACCCCGCCGAAGGGCGACTCCGCGAACTGTTCCCAACGCTCGGCGGAATGCACGCCTTTTACACCGGCGGTCACTTCATGCTGCACATGGGGCAATTGAGCGCCTGGCGTCGCATGATGGGCATGGCTCCGGCATAGCTTGCCCGATGGGTCCCAGAAGTCGCCTTAAGTGGCTTTCTGCGGTGCCAAACAGCAAAAAAGCTTGGTTGGGGCAGCGATATCTGCTTCAATAGGGGGGCCCGCTTTACAGCCCGCCCCATCCTGTTGCCCCGCCAAATCACATGCTGATTCGCCTGACATGCATCGGATTGATCGCAATCGCCGCCACCGCTCAGGCCGATCCGCTCTCCAAGGCGGACTATTTTGAACAGCACATTCGCCCGGTGCTGATCAAACATTGCTACGAATGCCACGCGGAAAACTCCGAAGAACTCGGCGGCAGCCTGCTGTTGGATTCGGCCGATGGTTGGCGTACCGGCGGCGATAGCGGTCCGGCAATCGTTCCTTCCAACGCTGCCGAGAGTCTGCTGATCTCGGCGCTCGAGTTCGAATCGGTCGAGATGCCACCGAGCGGTCGCTTGCCCGATGAAGTGATCGACCACTTCCGGCACTGGATCGATCAAGGCGCATTCGATCCGCGCGAAGAAACCGGCACGCATCCTGCCTCCAAAGGGATCGACCTCGATGCGGGACGCGACTTCTGGTCGTTCCAGAATCCTCAAGAGGCCTCCCCGCCGGCGGTCCCCGGTTCCGACTGGGCGTGGTCGGACATCGATCGCTTCGTCGAAGCGCGTCGCCTGCAGGCGGAACTTCCCTATCCGGGAGACGCCGATCCGATCGTCAGCCTACGACGCTTGACCTTCGACCTGACCGGTCTGCCACCGTCCCCCGAACTGATTCAACAATTCAGCGACGACCCGTCGCCGGAGCACTGGCGTCGGATCGTCGATCGCCAACTCGCGTCGTTCGGATTCGCGGAACACTGGGGACGGCATTGGTTGGACGTCGCCCGATACGCCGACTCCAACGGCGCCGACTTCAACGCGACCTTTCACGACGCTTGGCGTTACCGTCAGTTTGTCGTCGACGCGATGGCGACCGATAAACCGTTTGATGAGTTTGTCCGCCAACAGATCGCCGGCGACCTGATGCCCAGCGACTCCGACGCCGATCGGATCGAAAACCTTGTCGCCACCGGGTTCTTGATGCTCGGATCGAAGATGCTCAGCGAACGCGACAAGGCGAAGCTGAAGATGGATATCGTCGACGATCAAATCGACACCGTCGGCCGCGCGTTCCTCGGGATGACACTGGGATGTGCCCGTTGCCATGATCACAAGTTCGATCCGATCCCAACCAAAGACTATTACGCTTTGGCGGGAATCTTCTCCAGCACCAAGGTGTTGGATGGCGAATCGCAGCGGTACGTCAGCACGTGGGTCAAACGCGATCTGCCGACACGCAGCGAACATCGCGCGGCGGTCGAACAGCATGCGGCGGCGAAGAAGGAACTGACCAGCCAACTAGCCGCCACCAAGAAACAACTCGCCTCGCTCCGCAAAGCGGCTCCACGCAACTGGGGCGGAACGGTTGTCGACGATACCGAAGCCAAGCGAACGGGGCACTGGAAAGAGTCGCTGCTGACGCAACCGTTTTATGGTGCCGGCTACATTCACGACGACAACAAAAACAAGGGAGAGACGTCGGTCGCGTTCTCCACCAACCTGGCGGCGGGACGTTATGAGGTGCGGATCGCCTACACCGGGGCGGGCAGCCGTGCCGCCAACGTACCGATCGAAATCCACACCGCGTCGGGGATTCAACAGGCAACGCTCAACCAATCCAAACCAGGTTCGATCGCTGGCTTGTGGGAATCGATCGGCGAATACGACTTTGCCGCCGACAGGCCGGCGACGGTGATCATGCGGAACACCGGGACACAAGGGTACGTGATCGCCGATGCGGTTCAGTTCCTGAAGCCGGGGGAAGAAGCTCAGCAACCAGCGGACAGCAAGAAGCAACAACAGATGATCGCGGCAGTCTCCGCCGAGATCAAATCGCTGGAAGCCGCGATCCGCGACCACGACAAGACCGCTCCGCCGCCGCTGCCTCGAGCGATGGCGGTGGTCGATGAGAAACAAGTCGAAGACGCCTGCTTGTGCATCCGCGGCGAACCCCACAACAAGGGCCCGGTCGTGCCGCGCGGCTTCCTGCAAGTCGTCTCCAGCGGTTCGTCGATCGCGATCCCGGCGGACCAAAGCGGCCGGTTGCAGCTGGCCGATTGGATCACCGACCCCGACAATCCGCTGACCGCACGCGTGATCGTCAACCGCGTCTGGATGCACTTGATCGGTCAGGGGCTGGTCCGAACCGTCGACAACTTTGGCCAACTGGGCGATCGCCCCAGCCATCCCGAGCTGCTCGACACGCTGGCGATTCAGTTTGTCCGCGAGGGCTGGTCGATCAAAACGCTGGTCCGCAAGATTGTGCTCAGCCGCGTTTATCGTCAGTCGTCGAACTATCATCCCGTTGCGTTTGAGTCCGATCCGGACAACCGCTTGTTGTGGCGTGGGCATCGCAAGCGCCTGCCAGCCGAAGCGCTGCGCGACACGATGCTGGTCGCCGCCGAACGCTTGGACCGCGTGCCAACGGTGCAACCGATGCAGAAGTTTGGCGTGTTGGTGAACAACAACACCGCCAGTTCGGGAGCGGCTCAGTTGGCGCAAACCAATCGCCGCAGCATGTACCTGCAAATCATTCGCGGCCAGTTGCCGCCGATGCTGGCGACATTCGACTTTGCCGATCCCGACATCCTCGTCGGTCGCCGCCCCGCGACCAACGTCCCCTCCCAAGCGTTGGTGATGTTGAACAGCGACACGGTGATCGACATGTCTCAACAGATCGCCGCCCGGATCGCTGAAACATCCGAACCTCTGGATGCGCAGATCGAAGCGGCCTACCTCCGCTGCTTGCAACGTTATCCGCAGAGCGACGAACGCGAACTCGCAGGAGAGTTCATCGGCGACGACCCGCAGCGTCTCGCCCAGTTCATTCAGATCCTAATGGCCAGCACCGAATACCGATTCCTGGATTGATCGACCATGAAAAACGTAACCTCGCGACGACAGATGCTTTCGGCTTCGGCATGCGGCTTCGGTTCGCTGGCCCTCGCCGATTTGATGACACGTCAGGCGCAAGCGGCCGCTCCCAGCGGGCCGATGGCTCAACAGTTGACACATCATCTGCCCCGCGCCCGCCGCGTGATCTTCCTGTTCATGCACGGCGGCCCCAGCCACGTCGACACGTTTGATTACAAGCCGCGTCTGCAAGCCGACGACGGAAAGGACCTGCCGTACGATCTGCCGACGACAGCGATCGACGCCAAGCTGAAGCTGTTGGGCAGCCCGTGGAAATTCAAGCAGCATGGCCAGAGCGGACTGTGGTGCAGCGAATTAATGCCGCACACGGCCAAACATCTCGATGAGATGTGCATCGTCAAATCGCTGCACAGCCGTGGGCAATCGCATGGCCAAGCGGTCAGCATGCTGAACACCGGCAGCGACAACCTCGTCCGGCCGTCGGTCGGATCGTGGCTCAGTTACGGACTGGGAAGCGAAAACGAAGACCTGCCGTCGTTTGTCGCCCTCGCCCCCAGTACCGGTCACGGCGGCCCGAGGAACTATGGAACCGCTTTCCTTCCCGCGATCCACCAAGCGACAGCGATCGGCAGCAACGGCAAGCTGGGGGACGCGCAGGTCAAATACCTGAATCGCGCCGATCTTTCCGCAACGGAACAGCACCGGCAGATGGACTTGCTGCAAACGCTCAACCGTCGCCACTTGGATCGGGCTGGCCAGGACCAGCAGATCGAAGGGGCAATCGAATCGTATGAGTTGGCGTTTCGGATGCAGCAGGCCGCGCCGCAGGTGCTGTCGCTTGACGAAGAACCTCAACACATATTGGACCTCTACGGCGTCGGCAAACAACCGACCGATAACTTCGGCCGCAGTTGTCTGTTAGCGCGGCGGCTGGCCGAAGCGGGAGTCCGTTTCATTCAGGTCTCGACCGGCAACGTCTGGGATCAACACAGCAACCTGAAGAGCGGACACGAGAAGAACTCTCTGAAAACCGACCAACCGGTCGCCGGTTTGATTCAAGATCTCAAGCAGCGGGGAATGTTGGAGGAGACGCTGATCGTCTGGGGGGGCGAATTTGGCCGCACGCCGGTCGTGCAGGGCGCCAACGGCCGCGACCACAATCCGCAAGGCTTCACGATGTGGATGGCCGGTGGCGGCGTGAAAGGTGGGACCAGCTATGGCGAGACCGACGAATTCGGTTATTATTCACAGCAGGATCGGGTTCACATGCACGACTTGCACGCTACCATTTTGCATTTAATGGGGCTCGATCATCAAAGGCTCACCTATCGATATGCCGGTCGCGACTTCCGCTTGACCGATGTCGCGGGCCGTGTTGTGACCGAGTTGTTTGCGTAAAAGAATGGCCAAAATATTGATCACGTCGGGGCCGACCCGACAGTACCTGGACCCTGTCCGCTATCTGACCAATGCATCGAGCGGACGGATGGGGGCTGCGTTGGCCCAAGCCGCACTCGATTTAGGCCACCAGGTCGTGGTCGTCAGCGGGCCCGTTAGCGTCACCTATCCGGCAGCAGCCCAAGTGATCGACGTCCTGACCACGCAACAGATGCTGGAAGTCGCTCACCGCGAGTTCCAGCAGTGCGATGGTGCGATCGGCGCGGCGGCACCTTGCGATTACCAGCCTCAGCAGGTGGAAACGGAGAAGATCTCCAAAACGGGCAAGCCGCTGCAACTGAATCTGGTCGAGACTCCCGATGTCGTCGCCACCCTCGGCGAACGCAAGCGGAGCGATCAATGGGTCGTGGGATTTGCGTTAGAGACGCAGGATCGGCACTTCCGGGCGATCGTGAAACTGGAAAAGAAGCACTGCGACCTGATGGTCAGCAATGGCCCCGAAGCGATCGATTCAGCTGAAAACCAAGTCGACCTGATCGACACCGAAGGTCAATTGCTCGAGCAGATTTCGGGCTCGAAGCTGGAAGTGGCTCGTGGGATCTTGGACGTGATCGACGCGCGCTTGATCCGTTAAAACCGTTTTCGCGACGCTTGAACGGATCAGACGCAGTGTTCGGGTTAGCCTTCGACAGGCATGTAGGAACCGTGTTGGCGCGCCTGTGGTTCGCGGCGGTTGTAGCTTTCGCGGATCGCGACCATCCGCGGCATGGCGTCGAAGAAGTGACCGATCAGGTCGGCATCCCACTGCGTTCCGGCGCCACTGCGAAGGATCTCTTCCGCCTTCTCCTGAGGCATCCCGCCTCGGTACGGTCGATCGCTGGTCATCGCGTCGTAGGCGTCGCTGATCGCCAAGATCCGTCCATCCAAAGGGATCTCTTCGCCGACAAGCCCGTCGGGATAACCTTTGCCATCGATCCGTTCGTGATGGAACAGAACGCCGGGGAGAACTTCCGACAGCTGATTGACCAACGGATACAAAATCCGCCAGCCGACGTCGGGATGGGTTTCGATCACGCTCCGCTCTTCGGCGTTCAACAGCCCCGGTTTCTGGAGGACCGCATCGGGAACGGCGATCTTACCAACATCGTGCAGCAGGCCGGTCAGGTAGATGCGATCGCAATCGGTCACGGTGAGACCGGCTTCGCGTGCCAACTCCTTCGCAAAGAGAGCGACCCGTTCGCTGTGACCGCACGTGTAATCATCCCGTGCTTCGACGGCGTTGACCATTGCGCGGACGACATCGGTGAACAGCTGCTCTTTCTGTCGCAACAACCGCGTGTTGTGCAATTGAGTTGCCAGGATCGATCCGGCGGTCAGGATCAGATTCGCTTCGATCGTCGTAAAGCCGTCGCGAACTCCGGGCAGAGTTCCCGCAGGTTTCACGTGA
The DNA here is from genome assembly GCF_007741475.1 of Rosistilla ulvae. NCBI lineage: Bacteria > Pseudomonadati > Planctomycetota > Planctomycetia > Pirellulales > Pirellulaceae > Rosistilla > Rosistilla ulvae. Next base: position 6,486,049 of record NZ_CP036261.1, read on the forward strand.
TTGCACGCGATCAGCCAACCGGCCAAGCGATCGGCGTGCCGGATTTCGACAAGGATGATATCGCGGATTCGCGAGTCGATCTGATCTGCGGCCAGGTCGTTGATCACGACCGGATCGACCTTCGCGTTTTCGCCGTAGGTGGCGATGATCTTTCGGCAGACGTCGTCTTCGACCAACGGATCGCCGCTCCACAATGTAAACGCATTGCCTTCGTTCGGCTTGTGATCGGCAAACATTTCGATGTTCGGGACCAAGGCAACCGCTTGGCACATCGTCGACAGTGGCAGCTTGGGCAAGAAGTCGAGCATCAGCGCCATCGGTTCGGGCGTCGACGTTCGCAGCTCCATCGAAACGGCTAGCGATTGCAGCAACGCCAATTCTTCAAAATCGCGGGTGACCTGTTCGGTCAACGACTGAACCTCCTGCTCCAGACTCTCGACTTGCTGGATGAGTGCGTCGGGATCGAATTGTGGATCGTCGGTGCAACGTGTGCGCGAAGCGAGAGCTGAATCGGCCATAGCGTGACTTATCTCAAAAGAGCCTTAAATCGGAATCTCGAACGGTCGGCGGGGGCATCGCAGGGAAAAGATTTCTCAACCGAAGTCTACAACCGGTTGTAACGCCGGGTCGTCAGCGTTCGGCGTCAAGCCGGAATTGCCCAGCTGTGGAGAGAAAAAATTAAGGAGTGCGCCGGACAAACCGATTGTGTCAGATCGAAGTATCGCAGCGAATTCGCAGATCGCGACGAGCAACGACCTGGACACAGCCGGCCCGTCAGTCGCCTTTCGCTCCGCGAAAGTGCGCCTTATCCGCACGCACTTTCGCGGAGCGAAAGGCGTCCATCAAGACGTGCAGAGAACAGCCCGATTAAATCCGATCGGCGATCACGTATTAAAGGTCCGCAGGATCTTTCGGCCCATGTAGATCTGCCAGACATCCTGAGCGGTCAGCGGACGCATCCGCCCCGATGTGGGATACCACACCAACTCAAGACCATCGTAGACACAGACACCGATCGCCCCGTCTTTCGAAGCTAATGCGACAACAGCGTGTTCGCCGAGGAAGAAGCCGAGGAATTCGGGAGTGACCGCTTCGTAGCCTTTCTCTTCCAGTTCTTTCACCGACACGTCGGCGACTCGCCGTTGAGCCGCGTTCCAATGCTCAGTCCCCACAACGTAGATGTCTTCGTGTTCGGCTTGCCATCCGGCAAATGCGGCATACGCCTCTTCGACAGGCAAGTGCGTGATGTCAGCTGAAAAAGCGTGAACCATCGGCCCGACGATCCCTAGGTTGCTGAAGTCGCCTTGGGCGAAGTGATAGTCGAATCGGAACAGGAAGCAGTCGATCGGATCGTCGAATCCGGGCCAGAACTGCAAACGATGATCCAACAATTCGATGCGACTCGGCGGGACCGCCATCTGGCCAGGCTGAGCTAACCACAATGCAAGTTCCGATTCAGCGCGACTGGCAGCCGTTTGATACTGATCGTCGATCTTATCTTCCAGTCCCAACTCTTCCGCATAAGCCAACACGCGGAGTCGCGCCGACGGTTCGGCTGCCAATTCGATCAGCCGGTCGATCCCTTCTTCTTGTTCCAGCCGAGCCAATGCGCCAGCCGCTTCGGTTTGGATTCGCCGATGCGACAACTCCATCGCCAGCTTCAATTGCGGAATCGCGCGATCAACTCCGATCAACGCCAACGCGTCGCAGACCGAAACGATCAGCGCGATCGCTTCGCTGAGAACCTGATTGACCTGTTCGGGCGTGTCGCCAAACGCCTTCGGATTCTTTTCGACTTGTTCCAACTGAGCGACCAACGCTCCGAGCAACGGGATCAGATCATCGCTGCGATCGACGCATCGATGCCGCTTCGTTTGTCCCGACCGAAACAGATGGTTTGCTAGATCCAAGATACCGCCAGCGACGGCGAGATTTTGAATCGCGTCCAAAACGCGAGGGAACATCGAATCGACATCCCAGCCAGCGTGTTGGAACAGCGGGCTGAGGACCAGACCCACTTGGATCCAGTTCTGCGGAGCATCCTCGACCAACAGTTCAGCCAACGCTTGCAGATGCTCGGGCCCGCGAGCGATCGCCAACGCGTGCAGCAACAAAAAACGAGTCCCCAATTCCTTGGGCAGGTTCTCGTACAAGGCGACGATCAGATCCGAATCGAGCGTCTCCGCCTCTTCGCTCGGCTGACGCAGCAGATTCGATTGCAACAACCGCAGCAGGCCATCGATCACGCCCGGTTTGTCGGCGACGATCGGTTCCAGGTTGTTGATCAACGATCGCAGGATCATCTCGATCGATTCGACCGGCGCTTGGTGCAGCGATTGGATATACTGCGCCGACTCGGCAGGGTCGACGCCAGGGCCGATCAGAAATTCGATAAGTTCAGAGTTATCGGACACGGGGCAACGCCACAAGCTAGAAGGATCGGAGGACACAGATGTCTCGCGGACCGCCCGGCCCAAACCCCGTCGCATTTTGTGCCCAAAGGCATGTCGGGTTCGCCAGCAATCACGCAGGTCTAAGCATACCGCAGCCGATCCATTTCGTTTAGGACCCCTGCAGCGTCGGATCGCACGGAAAAATCCACGACAAACCATTGCTGCGTGGTTCCGCGACCGCTGGGCTTTTCTAGCCCCTGCCGACGTACGGCATCGCCGACGCCATGACGGTCATGTTCAGGACGTTGGCGTCCAGCGGAAGGCTGGCCATATAGAGAACCGCTCGGCCGATCTCGCGGACGTCCATCGTCGGTTCGGCCTTCAGGCTTCCGTCGGCTTGCGGAACGCCCTGTTCCATCCGGCGTGTCATCTCCGTCGCCGCGTTGCCGATATCGATCTGACCACAGGCGATGTTGTGCGGCCGACCGTCGAGGGCCGTCGATTTTGTGATCCCCGCCACCGCATGTTTTGTCGCGGTGTAAGCGATCGATTGCGGACGGGGAACGTGAGCCGAGATCGATCCGTTGTTGATGATCCGGCCTCCTTGAGGCGTCTGATTTTTCATCACGCGAAACGCTTCCCGAGTGCACAAGAACACGCCTGTCAGATTCACGTCGACCACCTGCTGCCATTGATCGATCGTCAATTCATCCATCGGCACGCTTGGAGCGTTGATGCCGGCGTTGTTGAACAACAGATCTAATCGCCCAAGTCGCTCGACCGTTTCGGCGAACAGACTGCCGACCGAATCGGCGTCGGACACATCGCACGGGATTACCGACGCAGATCCTTCGGGCCCCAAGCCCGCTGTCTCGTCGAGCGTCTCGCGATTGCGTCCCGCCAGAACGACGTGGTATCCGTTTTCCATCAAAGCGATGGCGACGTGGCGTCCGATCCCCGAACCGGCTCCCGTCACGATCGCGATCTTTTTCTCTGTCATCCGTTTTCCTGTGTGCATCGGTTGCTAAGCTCTTCATCGATCTTCGCCTTGCTGGCCTTCGCGATCACGCGTTTTCCAATTCGGGTGAATTGGCGGCGAACCGATCCAAGACCGGATCGAGTCCCAGCGATCGGTACATCGTCGCCAGTTGTTGATTACGAGCGGCCAACGCGCTGCGATCTTCCACGCCGCGAGCTTGGACAAATTTCTGAGCTTTGCGAAAGAGGTTTGCGTTCATATTAGCAGACGCCGCCTGATCGGCGATCGCCGCAGACCGCGTCGTTCCAAACGCAGCGTGCAGGATTTCGTCGTCGGCCGCCATGAACTGCCGGTACGATCCTGGATCGCCACAGCGCCCACTGCGGCCCGCCAATTGGCGATCGATCCGCGCGGCGGAGTGCAATTCGGTACCGATCACGTGCAGACCGCCGCCATCGCGGACCGAATCGGCCAGCCGGATATCGGTTCCGCGCCCCGCCATGTTCGTCGCCACCGTCACGCGTCCAGATTGCCCCGCCGCGGCGATGATCTCGGCTTCGCGTTCGGGGTTGGTCGCATTGAGCACTTCCGATTCGATGCCGTCGCGTCGCAGCCGATCGGCCAATCGCTGCGACTGCTCGACCGTTCGCGTTCCGATCAGCACCGCTCGGCCGGCTCGCAACATCTGCTGCGTCTCGCCGGCCACCGCGTCCCACTTCTCCGTTTGGTTGCGGCAAACGATCTCCGGCAGCGTCTGGCGCTGCGAAGGAGAGTGCGAGGCAACTTTCGCGACCTGTAATCCATAGACTGTCTGGAACTCGCGACGCGATTCGATCGCCGTTCCCGTCATGCCACTCAATTTGGGGAACCGCTGCACAAAGTCCTGAACCGTCACCTGAGCGATCGGCCGAGTCTCGTTCGTCAAAGCCAACTTCTCGCGTGCTTCGATCGCCTGCTGCACTCCGCCGCTCCAAGAACGCCCGTCTGCCGTTCGACCGGTGTATTCATCGACGATCACGATCTTTCCATCACGGACCAGGTAGTGCTTGTCGCGGTGGAAGTGAACGTTTACATAAATCGCACGTTCGATCGCATGCAAGACGTCGGTCATCGCCAGCGGATTCATCGCCGGCGGCATCGCTTGCCGATAGACTCGAGCGCGGCCTGCCGCTGTCAACGCAACCAATCCAGTGTCGGGCATCACGCAGTAATCGCGAGTCGCTTCGAAGACTGGAGATGCGTCGGCGGCCCAGCGGTAGGCAGCTTCCGTGGCGGGTCCCGCGCCGGCTTGCGATCCGCTGATGATCAACGGCGACGTCGCTTCATCGATCAACAAGCTGTCCGCTTCATCGACCAGCAGCGTTTGCGGAGGCCGCTGCAGCAGATCGGCCGCGGGCTGCTGACGCTGCGTAAGGCAGTCGCGAAGGTAGTCGAAGCCGAATTCTCGGATCGTGCCGTAGGTGATGTCGCATCGGTAGGCGGCACGGCGATCGTCACCGCTGACGCCGGCGGCGACGACGCCGCAGGAAAGGCCCAACCGCTGAAAAACGGGACTCAACAGATTCGCATCGCGCTGCGCCAGATAGTCGTTCGCCGTGCAGACCAGCACGCCATCGCTGTGTCTTGCCAGCAGCGAGATCGCCGGGACCGCTGCCAGCGTCTTCCCTTCGCCGGTCGCCAGTTCGGTGATCGAACGGGTCAACAATTTTTCGCTGACCTGGAACTGGTTGGCTCGCAAACCAAATCCCAACTCCGCTCGGATCGCCTCATCCGCTCGACTCAGCTGGCGCTGCACTTCGCTGCGGTCGAGCGCGATCAACGGCTGAGCCAACGGAGAGAACACGATTTTTCAAGCCCGATCGAGATTGGGGAGGATCCAGAAACCTGCACTCACAGCAACGCTCCGATGAATGAAACAAACAGGTCTTCTCCATGATACCTGTCACACGCATGGGATGGAGCGAGCGGAACGTCCTGTCGGCAACTCGCCGATCGATTGTGCTGGTTGATTGGGTTGTGCGAAGAGAAGGGACTGGGTGCCACTGGCTCTTGCCAGTGCATTCATGCCGAAGTCCCCAGACTCTACAGATCGAACCGTAATCCAACGCTGGAAACGTTTACCACTCACGTATTGTTGAATGGCGTTGGCAATACCATCGGTCGTGCCAACCCTGGGACTTCGATTGGGAAGCACTGGCAGAAGCCAGTGCACCCGGCGCCAGTGAATTGCAAACGCTGGGCAATTTCAGGCCGGAGGCCGACACAAGAATTGCTGGCGGCGTCAGTCGCCGTAAGCCGGAAGCCACCGCGTCCGGGAAAGCCGCGGAGCCGGCGATCGCATAAAGCCTGCGGCGCAAGCCGCAGGATCGCAAGCCACCAACGATACAAAGCCCCGGCAGGGGCGACAGCGTTCGGGTCTTCCGCCCCTCCCGGGGCTCTGTGTTTCAGACGCCAACCACAACTCCTACGGCTGACGCCGTAGGCTACCGACGACCGCCGCTACCGCGGCTTCGTTCCAGTCTGCGGCTATCGTTACCTACGGCCGCCGCGGCCGCGGCTTTACAGCTACTCCCGCTACCGCGGCTTCGTTTAGGTTTGAACGGCCGACGTTTTGCACGATCCGGTGCAATTACGGTGCGGCGACGATTTGTAGGGGGTTGATCGTTAGCTCGGGGCGTGCGGTGCGGAGCGATTCGATCGCGGCGGGGGTGACGGCGGTCCGTTGCATATCGACTTGGCGGAGCGATGGCAACCTAGCGATCACGTCGACCGAGGCGTCGGTGATTTGTGTTGCGGTGAGCCACAGCGTTTCCAGCTTTTCCAATCCAACCAACGCTGTGACGTGAGCGTCGGTGACCGGAGTCAGCGTCAGGTCCAGCTCCTCCAAGGCCAACAGGCCGGGGATCGCTGACATCGTCGCGTCGCTGACGGCGGTTCGTTCCAGCGACAATTGATCGAGACTCGGGTTGCTGCGAACCAACGGTGCCAACGAGGCGTCGGTCAGCGGCAACCGCGAGAGGTCGAGCCAGGTGAGTTGCTGTTGATCGGCCAGCGATGCGGTGGCAGATTCGTCGACCTGCGTGTTGGTCAGACAGAGTTCTTGCAACTGGGTGCCGGGCCGCAACATGCGAACGTCGTCGCTGGTTACGTTCAGAAAATCGGCGAGGTCGACGTCGGGCAGGGTCCGCGATTTGGCTGGTTGTTCATAGACGCTGCGAACATAGTCCAAGAACGCCTCGCGGTGCGGGCCGTCCATCAAGAGATGCGAATAGGCGGCGGCATACGAATACCAACTGGCGATGTCGGGAGACTGTTGGACCGCGTCGCGACCGAGCCCGACCAATCGCTGCAGCGGCATCGATTCACCGAGTCCGCGAACGCGATAGCGAGCGAACTGCAAACGCGACGATTCCCAACCACCCACGGTGGCGTAGCTGTCGTGCAGGTAGAGCGATTCCATGTAGCTGGCGATTCCCTCGACAACCCAGAAATCGCTCGGCAGCCCGACGTCGGGAGAGACGCGCATCCGCGACGCCTCGCCGATCAATTGATGTGTCAGCTCGTGGTACTGCGTCTGCAAATCGGCATCTTGGCCGGCATACAGGAACGTGATCTTTACATGATTGGAATAGAAGCCGGTCGACCGCTCGATCCCCGGAGTCTCCTTTGACAACGTGTCGATGTATTCCTGCCGATTAGCGAACAGGACCACACGATGGCGGCTGATCCGCGATTCAAACCGCCCCTGGCCGCGGAGCGTCTGTTGGATCGAACCCCGATTTTCCCACAGCGGATAAAAGACCTGAGTCCAGAGCCAATAAACCCGCTCCAGCCGCTGCGCCAATTCGATCGCTTGCTCGCGATCGCAGCGGGCATCTATCAAAAAGTGAGGCGTCAAAACCTGCAGGTACGATCGGGCGGGCCAGTTCAGTTGGCGATCGGCGTTGCGACCGGGACGGACCGTAATCGGAACTTCGCCGTCGGCGGGAAGCCCCAACGCTCGCAAGACGCTCGGATTGCGAGGGTCTTCGCGAGCGGCTTGCCAGAACATTTGATAACCCAGCTGCAGGTCATCCGCTTCGGCAGCCGCAGCGGCGTGCCGCAACAGATTCTCCGCTCGCTTCTGCCGCAGCGTCGTCAACGGCGATGGCGTCGGCGGCTCGCTAGATAGAAAGTAGACGACTTGCTGGTCGTCGCGGTGCGGCAACATCCAACCGGCGATCGCTTCGGCGTCCGCTGGATCCGCCGCCTGGGCGATCCGATCCAGATGCTTGCGGAAGTGAATCGCATCGGGATCGCGTTGTTCAAACTGCGGCGACGATGGCTGCCAAGCAACCGCCAGCGAGGGACTGCACAGCATCCAGGCAACAAGCAGCGTTCCGCAGGGAAACAGCTTGCGGAACGCGACAGCTTGCGGCCGGCGGGGCGATTGCAAACGACAGATAACTCACCTCGGGGATTTGTCCGCACGGGAGACTCGCAACCTCGATCACGACCGCGAGGCTACGAGTCATTCTAGCATACCGGTCCGCTACAGCGTCGGGCCGACGGTCCAAGGGATGAACTCGTAATCGCCGATCCCAGCCAATTCGCTTTTCGTTTTTTCGCCGCTGGCGACCGCCAGGATCTTGTTGTAGATCTCTTCCCCGACCTGATCGACAGTCGATCCTTCGACGACGGTGCCGGCATTGAGATCCATATCTTCGATCATCCGGTCGTACATCGCGGTATTGGTAGCGATCTTGATCGAGGGCGTCGGCTTGCAACCGAAACAGCTGCCGCGGCCAGTGGTGAACAGGATCATGTTCGCTCCGCCGGCGACCATCCCGGTCACGCTGGCCGGATCAAAACCGGGAGTGTCCATCACGACCAAGCCCCTTTGGTGAACCTGTTCGGCGTATTGATAGACAGCTTCGAGCGCCGTCGAGCCCGCTTTGGCAACCGCTCCCAACGACTTCTCCGCGATCGTTGTCAGCCCGCCCGCCTTGTTGCCGACCGAAGGATTGTTATCCAATTCCAGGCCGAACATGCCGACGTATTCCTTCCACCATTCGATCCGTTCGATCAACGCCAACGCAACTTCGGGACTGCGCGACCGCTGCACCAACAAGTGCTCTGCACCATAGATCTCACTCGTCTCAGCCAGCATCGCCGTCCCGCCGCTGGCAACGATTCGGTCGGCCGCACAACCAACGGCCGGATTGGCGGTGATTCCCGAATAACCATCCGAACCACCACACTCTAAACCGACACTCAATTCGCTGGCCGAAACCGTTTCGCGGCGGTTGGCGTTCACGACGGGCAACAGATCCTTGACGATCTGGACCGCGCGTTCGATCGTCTTTCGCGTGCCACCTTCGTCCTGCATCGTCAGCACAGGGATCGCATCGCCTTTGTCGCGCGTCAGTTTTTCGCCGTCGGGAGCATGCAGCGGAACGATGCCATGCTTTTCGAACAGATAGCCCATCGATCCCTGTTCGCAACCGAGTCCGATCAAGACACAGGCGGCGACGTTGGGATGCCGCGCGGCACCGACCAACACGCGACTGAGCATCTCGTGACGAAGCGTCGCGTAGCCCATTCCGCACCCCGTCTCGTGCGTGACCGCAAAGACGCCGTCGACGTTGGGATAATCGGCCAACGCGTCTCCTTCGAAACGTCGAGCGACAAACTGCGAGACCGAAGCGGAACAGTTGACTGTCGAGATCACCGCGATGTAGTTCCGCGTGCCGACGCGTCCCGAAGGACGGACGTAACCCTCGAACGTCCGCTCCAACTTCGCCGGTGCGGCGGGGGGATCGGTCGATGGCACCTCGGTGATCACATCGTGCTTGTGCTGCAAGTTGTGCGAATGAACGTGCTCGCCCGCGGCGATATCCGCTGTCGCACTCCCAATCTGCGAACCAAACTTATAGACAGCTTCGCCCTGCTTGATCGCGCGGACGGCAACTTTGTGCCCCGCCGGAATCCGGTTAACCGTTGCAACCGATTCGCCCCCCACTTCGAGGATGTGGCCAGGGGCAAGTTCCGAAATCGCAACGACGACATTGTCGCTGGGGCTGAGTTGTACGAAAGATACTTTGTTCATGCAGTGTGCAGCTCCGGGATCGCGTTGCACAAGCAATTTGCTGGGACAACGGCGATCGACCGAGAATCGATGGTGAAGAATGAGGACTGTCCAGGCCGTTAGAATAAACCTTCGCGATCAGAATTCGGAGCCCCCAGGCCCGATTCTTGCCCCGTCGCCGGAACTGGCTCGCCCTCGGGCCAGGGGAATCTATAATAAGGTAGCGTCGCCCGGCGTCCCTTTTCCCCAACGCATTCCCGAGACCATCGCCCCTATGGCCACTGCCGCAGCAACGACCGATCGCGGCGACGCGATCATTACCGAGCATATCGAGAACGCGCGGCGAGTGCTGTGGCGTCGCGAATTGCTGACGGCGGTGCTGATCTGGGCGGTCGGAATGTTGGCCGCTTTGATCGCGTGGGCGATCGCCGACCAATGGATCTTCCAAGCCGGAGCGGTCCTGCGAACGCTGGTCTGGCTGGTTCTCGCCGCCGCGTCGATCGCTTGGTTTACGATCCGAATCGTGCCCCTGCTTCGGCATTCGATCCACCCCGAATACGCAGCTCAGTCGCTGGAACGCCGCGTCCCGCAACTGCACCACAGCCTGCTCAGCTATCTGACATTGCGAACCGATCGCGAGATCCCCGGTCTGCGAGGCGTCGTCGTCCGCAGTGTCGCGTCGCACGCGGCTCGCCGCTTGGCCGATCCGCAATCCGATCCACTGGCTTCGGAAAAACAAATCACTCTGCTCAGCGGTTCGCTACTGGCATTGATCGCGATGCTGCTGATCTACGCGATCGCATCTCCCAAAAACACAGTCCAATCGGTCCAGCGGTTGATGATGCCGCTGGCGAGCATCGAAGCGCCGACAAGCGTTCGGATCGGAGCCGTCACGCCGGGAGACACCCAAGTTGCCGAAGGAACTTCGCTAACGATCACCGCCGAAATCGATGGACTCAAGCCGGACCAACAGGCCTGGGTCGAAACGACTCAAGGCTCGATCGCTCATCGCGAAGTCATGCAGGCGACAGAGACAGAATTCACAGCCACCGTAGGGGCTAGTGGCGACGGAATCCGGCACGACACCCAGTACTGGATCGTCGCCGGCGACGCGCGGCGTGGCCCTTTCGAAATCAAAGTCGAAGCGGTTCCCATCGTCTCGATCGGATCGGTTCAATATCAACCGGCTGCCTACACGCGTCTGCCGTCGCGCAGCAACAACCGCGGCGCGATCGATGGTTTAGAAGGGACCGCGGTCACCGTCGTGGCTCAGTCGAACCTGCCGATCGCCAAAGCGAAGATCGAATTCAATCCAAAACGGATCGGATCGATCTGGCAAGCGACCGGCGGCGTCAAAGCGATGGAGATCGCCGACGACCAGATGTCGATGAGCACATCGTGGGTCTTGCGTCGAGCGGAGGAAGAGCGGGGCGTCGTGGCGATCGAGAGCTACCGGATCGTCGTCGAAGATGCTCAAGGGCTGACCAACGCGGCCCCGGTGATCTACCCAGTTAAGGTTGCGGCCGATCTGAGCCCCGAGGTCTCGATCATCGTCCCGCATCAATCTCCTAAAGACCTGCCGATCGGAATGGAACAGCTGATCGAGGTCCATGCCTTGGACCCCGATTTTGGCCTGTCGCGAATGGAGTTCGAAATTCGCAAGGGAGATCGCCTGCTGGGAACTCGCAAGATCTTTGAATCGACCGAAGCGTTGATCGGCCAACAGGTATCGATCTCCGCCTTCCGCAGCGAGGACTGGAACCTGATCGCCGGCGACAAGGTGACCGTCCGATGCCGCGCGTTCGATAACCGCGACATGCCGGGCAACCAAACGACCGATCCCAATAGCACGGTTTCCGAACCGATCGAATTGCACATCGTCGCTCCTCCTGAGGATGCCGAAGACGAAGCCGATGGCGACGGCTTGCAGAAGAAGAGCGACCGCGAGTCCGACGATCCGAGCGGATCGGGCAAGCAGGATGGAGAAGGTGGCGGCAGCGGCGGCCAAGGAGATTCGACCGGAGAACAAGCCGAAGGGAAAGGCAAAGGTGAATCGGGTGGAGGCGAAGCCGGAGGGGAGAACCAAGAACCATCGGAAGATTCCGAATCGGGGTCCGACGGCGCTGGGGGCAAGCCCTCGGACAAGCCTTCCGAAGAGGGGACTGAACCAAATCAAGGCGGCGGCGACGCTGCGGGGGATTCGGAAAACAAGGGCTCCAACAAACCGGGCGATTCGCCAGCGGGAGACGATCCGTCGCAATCGAAGTCCGATCCCTCGGCGTCGGATATGACGCAGGAGAGCGGTCCCGAATCGGGTGGCAAACCTGGGGACCAAGCGGGCAGTCCCGACGCGTCGGCTAGTCGATCGGAATCGGGCGAGGAGCCCGGACAGGGCGAGGCAACCGATGCCGAAGCCGACGGTTCCGAACCGCCTGCGGGGAACGCGGGTGATTCCAAATCTGGCGGCTCCGGTTCGCAGCGCGATGCGGGCGAGGGGGCCGAAGAACCGCAGGACGACGGGCCGCTGCACGATGGCGAGATCATGGAACGGATCCGCGAACACATGCAGAAACAGCAAGCTGAACAAGAGCAGGGCTCTCAGAAACCAAGCGATCAAGAGAGCGATGATTCCGGCGACGGCAAACCTGAACAAGGTGCCGACGGAGCGGAAGGGGCTGGCGGCAAAAAGGACAAACAGCCTCAACCGGCCGACGCGAAGCCTGCCGGCGATGCCGCATCCAAAGGTGAACCGGGCGAGCGCGGCGACCAAGGGGAAGGAGCCAAACCAAACCAAGGCAACGACTCCGGCCAGATGCCCCAAGACGGAACGAAGCCAAAACCCAGCGGCGGCAACAACAACCCGGAGACTGGAAACAACGGCAAATCGGATAAGGGTGATCAAGGCTCCGGCGAGGGCAAAGCGCCCGACGACAAGCCATCGGCAACCGATCCCGCGACCGATGGCAAGAACGACGCTAACGACACGGCGGGCCAAGAGGCTGAAAACCAGACTGGCTCCGATGGCAAACCGGCTGGCGACGACCAAGCGAAAGGAAAAGCTGCCGATCCGGCCGGTTCCGACCCGGCCGACGGAACCGATGCAGGTCCACAAGACGATGCCGGCGCCGACCCGAACTCCGACTCCAAACCTTCCCAAGGGAAGGGCGATCAAAAAGGGAAGGGAAAGGGCGAAGCAAGCGACCCGGCCGACCAGACCGATACTCCATCGGGAGACGAAGCAGGGGAGAGCGGCGACGATTCGATGACCACCGAATCGAAGGCGGGTTCGTCCGATTCGAAGTCCAACCCCCAAGGCAAGCCGGGCAAACGTCCCGACGGGAAACAGGGAGAGCCAGGAAAATCGGCCGACTCACCGCCGTCGGAAGCTGCAGCTCAAGGCGACCAGATGGGCGATGGCGCAGGTGCCGACGCCGCCTTGCCGCCTGAAAAGATCAATCAGGAATACGCCAAGAAAGCGACCGATCTGGTGCTGGACTACTTGAAGAAAAAGCAGTCCGAACCGGACGCCGAACTGTTGGACAAATTGAACTGGACCGAACAGGACTTGCAAAACTTCCTCAACCGCTGGCAGCAAGCTCAGGAAATGGGGCGGGTCGGCGACGAGAAAGCGAAACAAGAATACTTGGAACAGATCGAAAGCCTGGGCATCCGCCCGCCGGCGAGTTCCAAGTCGCGGCAGACGATCCAACGCGAAGACTCACTGCGAGACGTGCGGGAATCGGGACAGCGAGTCGCTCCGCCGGCGCTCTATCGCGACGCCTTCGAAGCCTTCCGGCGATCGATCTCCCGAGGCGACAACTAACGCCACCCAAATGGTTTTCGTGTTACAATCCGGTCAGTATTCTTGAAACCGCTGACCGATTCCGAAGGCCCGACCGATGTCCACACGCTGCCTGACAACGTGCATTTTGCTTGCGATTCTCTGCAACAACCGTCCGGTCGTCGCTCAGGAGGGAAGCTTTCTCGACGCGATCCGCCAGCGGATTCAATCGGCTGCGGATAACCAAACCGAAGAGAAAAAAGAGCAGACGCGGAAGAAGCTGGAGAGCCTGTTTTCGATCGTCACCGAAGGGGCTCGGGAAATCTACCGCACCCTTCCCGACGACTCTCAAAAAGCGATCGACCAACGCCGACAAGCGTGGATGGACGCGATGGCTTCGGGAGTCGACGACCTCACCGGGGACGACATCGAACGTTGGCTGGACAATTCCGACAACGTGATCCTACGATCGCTGTCGCGCGGCGGCGACGCCCCAAGCGTGAACGCCCAATCGCGAACCGACCTGCTGCCCGAGCAGTGGTGGTATGGCAAACAGAATCGAACGCTAGCTCAATTGTTGACGCAGCCTCCCGAGACGATCATCCGTCGCGAGGACCTTCCCGGTCCGCCGATCTGGTTCGTTAACGGGATCACGACGAAGAAGGCCGAAGCGATCATGATGGCCGACGAAATCGCCGAACAACTGGGCCGCCGCGTCCATTTGCTGCATAACCCCACATTCATGGAACCGCCAAACCATTCGGGCTTAGATGTCGAAGGCTACGGAACCGACGACCTCAGCGAATGCCTGCACGACCGATTATGGCCGGCAACGGTGTTCAACAAGCTGAACCGGATGGACGCCGAGCAATTGCAGGCGATGCTCGACGACGGCCAGACATTACAAGGAAATCCAACGACACGTCAATTGGCCTACGTTTTGCTGACAGCGCGCGAACCGATCAGCTTGATCACGCATTCGCAGGGCTGCATCATCGCCCGCAACGCGATGTTCACGATGGCGATGCTGGGGCGACGCGAGCAGGCGGAACAACAGATCGCGTGGATCGCCGCGGGGATCCCGCTGAACGACAAAGAGCTGTCGCCGCTACCGCTGCAAACGACGATCCTGGATGTCGGCGACGATCCGATCGCCAAGATCGTTGGGATGCGAGGCGGATCGCGTGAGTATCGTGGCACCGATCATTCCTTCTCGGATCACTATTGCCGACAGATCCAAGCGGAACAGCTGTGGCACGACGCGTTGCCCGCGACCGACAAACCGGCGGTTCCACCGGCACCCGAAACCTCGACCGAGACGAAGCCCGACGCGAAATCGCCCAAGCGGGTAAAGCTGTAGCAGGGCAGGCGGGCCGCTTCGTTTAACCGCGGCACCAACGCCCCGCGCGTCACACACTCTCGAGACTCGCCCCCAAAGCGTGGCCCGTTGGGCACGCGGTTAAACAATCCGCACGACCTCGTTTAACCGCGGCGGCAGCGCCCCGCGCGCCGCACATTCTCGAGACTCGCATGCAACGCGCGGCCCGATGGGCACGCGGTTAAACGATCTGCACGACTTCGTTTAACCGCGGCGGCAACGCCCCGCGCGTCGCGCATTCCCGAGACTCTCACGCAAAGCGCGGCCCGATGGGCACGCGGTTAAACAATCCGCACGACTTCGTTTAACCGCGGCGGCAACGCCCCGCGCGTCGCGCATTCTCGAGACTCTCACGCAAAACGCGGCCCGTTGGGCACGCGGTTAAACGATCTGCACGACCTCGTTTAACCGCGGCGGCAACGCCCCGCGCGTCGCACACTCTCGAGACTCACACGCAAAGCGCGGCCCGATGGGCACGCGGCTAAACGATCTGCACGACCTCGTTTCACCGCGGCGGCAGCGCCCCGCGCGTCGCACACTCTCGAGACTCACACGCAAAGCGCGGCCCGATGGGCACGCGGTTAAACGATCCGCACGACTTCGTTTAACCGCGGCGACAACGCCCCGCGCGTCGCACACTCTCGAGACTCACACGC
Organism: Rosistilla ulvae; assembly: GCF_007741475.1. Classification (NCBI taxonomy): domain Bacteria; kingdom Pseudomonadati; phylum Planctomycetota; class Planctomycetia; order Pirellulales; family Pirellulaceae; genus Rosistilla; species Rosistilla ulvae. The sequence continues at coordinate 6,501,303 of NZ_CP036261.1, forward strand.
AAAGCGCGGCCCGATGGGCACGCGGTTAAACGATCTGCACCACTTCGTTTCACCGCGGCGGCAACGCCCCGCGCGTCGCGCATTCTCGAGACTCACACGCAAAGCGCGGCCCGATGGGCACGCGGCTAAACGAAGCGATCGCACGCCGTCGCCTTCGCCGCCCGTTAACATTTCATGAAATTCGTTGCGATTCACCCTTTACGGCTTGCCGTTTGCGATGTTAACTGAAACTTAACACACACAACGACTCCGACGGTAACGGGGTAGACGCAATAGGGGTTTTGAAATGCAGGACTTAACCACAGCATTGGCAACGATGACGCTGGTTTCCCTTGCTATCTCCCTGGCCAGCTACCGCGCGACTCGCAACACGCCAGCCGCCCACTGGCTCTTCGGCGGACTGCTCCTATCCGCTCTACTGTTCGAGCGACTGTTGGCCGATCGGCTATTTTGGGCGCAACTGCTGCCCGATTCCTCAGCAACGATCGTCTGGTCCAACGCGACACCGTTACTGCTAGCTGCCGCGTTTGGCGTCGCGATGCGAATCTGCGACCTTCCGCAAACCGGCCATCGGGTTGCCGCTGGATTGACGGCCATCTTAGCGGTTGCCGCCATGGTGGCTCCGGTCGTCCGCCCCTACGCTCGGCCGGTCGAGACCGCGCAGACCGAGCCACTGTGGTCCGACGGCGTCTGCCTGCAGACGCAGGATTCGACGTGCGGTCCGGCGGCGGCAGCGACTCTGCTGCGGTTCCACCATCTGTGGGCGACCGAAGCGACAATGAACCCGCTGTGCCTTACAGGTCGCGACGGCACCTCGTCGCTGGGTGTCTATCGCGGTGTCTACAACGTGGCCAACACGACGGGCTATCAACCGCGGGCGATTTGCGGTTCGTATGATGAATTTGTTCAGAGTGGCCAATTTCCCGCGATCGTGATGGTCCGCTACCCCGAACAACGCCGCGATTGGAAATCGAAATTGCTGGGGACGATCGGTCGACGCAGCGGCGAAGGGCACGTGATCGTCGTCTTCGGCCCGAATGCAGAGGGGCAACTCGATGTCGGCGATCCGGCGGTCGGCCGTTCGTCGTGGGATGTGGAAACCTTAAAAGAACTCTGGGACGGCGAGGCGATCTACCTGCAGGGCGGCCAGCGTTATGCGGCCAACGCAGTTAACCCATCGGCGACGTGAGCCGCGCGCCGTCGCTTGTCGCAAAGCGATGCAACCTGCAACGGGCAACACAAGCCGTCAACTGCTGCCCAACCTCCAGCTGCTGCTGTCGGTCGACGATGACCGCGATACGCCCCCCCGCTGACCGCAGATGGACCACGTTGTGCGAACCGAGGCACTGAACGGCATCGACGACTCCAGCGATCTCCAAGTCGTCGTCGCCAGCCGATCGAAAGGAGAGATCCTCGGGGCGGATGCCCAACAGTCCTACTCGCCCGTCGGGAATAAAATTCATCGGCGGGGAACCGACAAATTGGGCGACAAAGCGATTCGCTGGTTGATCGTAGATCACGTCCGGCGGAGCCACCTGCTGGATCACACCGCGATCGATCACCGCGATCTGGTCCCCCAACAGCATCGCTTCGGTCTGGTCGTGCGTAACGTAAAGGACCGTCAACGCAAACTCTTGCTGCAGACTGCGAAGCTCGTTCCGCATCGCATCGCGTCGCCGGACATCGACATTCGACAACGGTTCGTCCATCAACAACAACTGGGAATCGCGGACGAGGGCACGAGCGACGGCCAACCGCTGCTGCTGGCCGCCGGAGATCTGATCGGGTCGGCGATCGAGCAACGCCTCAAGCCCCAGTTTTTCCGCGACGTCGGCGACTTTGGTGGCGATCTGCGCGCTCGAAAACTTGCGGCCCCGCAGCGGAAAGGCGATGTTCTCGCCGACGCTCATGTGGGGATAGAGGGCAAAATCCTGAAAGACCATCGAAACGTTGCGTTGCCGAGGTGACAACCGACCGACTGCGCGGCCGCCGATCGCGATCTCCCCCGCGTCGGGCGTTTCGAGCCCCGCGATCAGCCGCAACAACGTCGTCTTGCCACTGCCGCTGGCCCCCAGAAGCACCAACAGCTGCCCCGCATCGACCGAGAGGTCCAAATGATCCAGGACGATCCGGCCGGCAAACGACTTGCAAAGCTTGCGAATTGCGAGACCCGCCATAGAAGAATGCCCTTGTTTCGTTTGGAACCACTTGATGCTGACAATAGAATAAGAGAAAGCCCTATTCTGCGTGGAGCATTTGTTTAAACGGGAGACCGCGACATGATCGTATCGAAAAATCGCTGGCGGTGGGTGACAGGCACAACCACAGTGGCCATCACCCTCTGGACCCTCAGCATGGTCAATTTGACAAGTCGCGCCGACGACGGTCAGTCCAAGTCGCCGGCATCCGCCGCTGAATCGAGCGACAGCAAATGGGGCCCCCACGCACCACCCTATACTCCTAAAACCAAGCGGGAACTCCGCAAAACACTGACGCGGATGCAATACAGCGTCACACAGCAGGCCGACACCGAACGGGCCTTCACAGGCCCCTATTGGGACAGCAAGCAGGATGGCATCTACACCTGCGTCGTCTGCGGGCTGCCACTGTTCGACTCTTCCACCAAGTTCAAATCGGGAACCGGCTGGCCCAGCTACTGGCAACCGATCCGCGAGGGGAACGTCGGCACCAAGACCGACTGGAAGATGCTGTATCCGCGAACCGAGGTTCACTGCAAACGCTGCAAGGCACACCTCGGACACGTCTTTAACGACGGCCCGCAACCAACGGGACTGCGGTTCTGCATGAATGGCGCGGCGTTGAAATTTCACGAGCGGAGCAGCCTGGAGGAAACGGCTGCTGAACCGCAACCGGATCGATAGCCGCCACCGAGGCGAACGCTACGAAAAGCGGGAGTCCAGACAGGCAAAGTTTGCCGCATGTGCAGGCCCATGCGTTGCAACTGATCCAGCTCGGGCGAGCGACCCGATGAGAACATTCGGGATCACAGGTGCAAGCGCACCCATTGATAGCGAGCGGGAGTGCTCGCATGCTTCGTTCGGAAAGGATTCTGAGAAATGGTTGTTCACCCGTTCACAAAAGCCGCCAGAAACTGCTGCCTGCTGGCAGCGGTTGTTACGTCGACCGCCGGTGCCGCCGGGCCTTTCCGAATGCTGGTCCAGGAGGCTCCCGAAACGAAAGCTCCGCTGAGCGCCGACGCAAAAGACCCAGCAGATCCGCTGCCCAAAGACCTTCGCACGAAGGCGGATCGGATCAAAAACGTGAAGGAACTGGCCGGAGATTCGATCTTCGGCGAACACCGCTTTCCCACGGTCGAAGGGAATCAATTGAAGCTGCCGTCACTGGTCGCTCCCACCACCCAGCAGACCGACATCGGCAACGGGCAGACCCCCAAAAACAAAGCGGATCTGGTGATGACCACCACCATCCCGCTGCCCGATGGGTATGACCGTGGAGGCAACTGGACGTATTCGAAGTACGACTGGCAAGCTGCCAACACCTTTTCGCATCCGCTGTACTTCCAGGACGCGATGCTTGAACGCAACGGACATGAGCTGAAATATGGCCTGCAACCGGCACTCTCGGCGGCACGCTTTTTCACGACCCTGCCCGCCTTGCCTTACCTGATGACGGTTCAACGCCCGTGCGAATACAACCACACTTTGGGTTACTACCGCCCTGGAACCCGGGCACCGAACCTGCTGCAACGCCCTCCCTACCAACGCGACGCGGTGCTAAACCAAGCCGCGTGGACAACCGGAGCGATCTTCTTGTTCCCGTAGGCCGGCGTCCAAAGTACCTGCAGGCTCAAACGCGACCGATTCGGTGCTGAATCCTACCGAATCGGTCGTTTCCAGCGTTGCTCAAACGCTCGCCAGAAGATAGCCTGGGAGGTTACGTAACGAAACATAATACTGCAGCCCTCGGATTTTGAGCCATGTTTTACATCCTCTTTCTGATCGCCACTGCGACACGTCTGATGCCGCACCCGCCAAACCTCGTTTGCGTTGGCGCGATCGGCTTATTTGCAGGGTGTTATTTACGTGGCCGATCGGCATGGCTGCTTCCGATCGGAGCGATGTTGGCAAGCGATGTGATCGGACACGTCTTCCGCCTGCCCGGCATGGGCTTCTACAACCCAGCCGTCTTCTGCATGGTCTACGCGGGAATCGCCGCGTCGGCGTTGATCGGCCGAGGACTAGCAAAAAACCGCACAGCAGCCCGGATCGGCGGCGCGGCAGTCGCCAGCTCGATCGTCTTCTTCCTGGCCAGCAACCTTGGCGTATGGTTCGCCGGTCAATATCCGCCGACCGCAGCGGGGCTGATCGCCTGCTACACGATGGCGATCCCCTTCCTGACAAACACCCTGATTGGAAATCTGCTCTATTCGGCCGTCCTGTTTGGAACGTACGAATTCTCGCAATCCCAGTGGCCAGCGCGACTGACCCGCTTGGTCAGCACGCAGCCAGCACTGCAACCGGTATTTGCTCGCAAGTATTGAGCGTCAAATGCCAATACTGAATTAGTCCCCTGAGTCGCTGCGGCGCGCGACCGATCAACGATTCCACCGGCAGTTCGACTTGCAGGCTGCAAGTTACGGCAAATCGGTTCCGAATCGCCGTTGCAAAACGGCGCAAGATCGGTACACTTAGGGGCCAGAATCAAAACGTGACAGAACAATTTGATAATAATGGAATCGCTAGCGACGGAGTCAATGCGCTAGCAATTGATTGACGCGGCCGGAGCCTTCGATGGCTGTAGCGACCTGATTCGACCGGTGCCCATCAAGCAAATTCCGCCGTTAAATTCATGTAGGCCCCAATGACAATTACGATAGAACGAAAAGCAGAACTGATTGAAGAGCACAAGCACTCCGCAGGCGACAACGGGTCGTCGGAAGTGCAAATTGCGATTCTCACCGAACGGATTAACGGCCTAACCGACCACATGCGGACGCATAAAAAAGATTATGCCAGCCGCCGTGGCCTGCTGGGCTTGGTCAGCCGACGCCGTCGGCTGCTGGATTATCTACGGAACACCGATCCACAGCGATACATCGAGATCATCGCACGCCTCGGCATCCGAAAATAACAAGCGACTCGCCTTCTTTTTGCGGTCGCTTCGACGGCCCCAAGGGAAGGGGCCGTCCTGTCGGTGAACATGCGCCAGCAACTGGGCTGGCGCTGTCTTCTCATCGATTCTCTTTGTCCACTCTGTCATTCTTGTCACAGGGTGTATCGACATCGACCGGTCGTCGCTCTCCCGTTCCTCGTACTGCGTCCCAAGGGGCTCAGCACGTCTTTCCAACCATTCTGTTCGCACGGGAACGCGGCAACATTTAGAAGACCGAGCATAAAGTGAACAGACAAAACAGAAGTAATTTGTAGGCTTAACGAGAAGGAAGAGAAGAAAGTGAATAAATTTCGAGTTGAAAAGAAGATTGGCAAAAACACCCTGATCCTTGAAACAGGGCAATTGGCAAAACAAGCTGCGGGCTGCGTTACCATCCAATACGGCGAGACCGTCGTCTTGACCGCTGCAGCAACTAGCGCACCGCGCCCCGGTTTGGACTTCTTCCCGCTGACATGCGATTATCGCGAGCGGATGGCTGCGGCCGGTAAGTTCCCAGGCGGCTTCCTCAAACGAGAGGGACGCCCGACCATGAAAGAAACCCTGACCGCGCGATTGACCGATCGCCCGATCCGCCCGCTGTGGCCAAAGGGCTACAAGGAAGAGGTTCAAGTTCAATCGTTTGTCCTTAGCAGCGATGGCCAAAATGATGGCGACGTGCTGGCGATGAACGGTGCAGGTTGTGCGCTGTTGATCAGCCCACTGCCATTCCAAGGCCCCGTCGCTTCGGTTCGTGTTGGCAAGATCGACGGCGAACTGGTCGCCTTCCCAACCGTTGACGACCTCGACGAAAGCGAACTGGACCTGATCGTCAGCGGCACCCAAGACGCCGTCACGATGATCGAAGGCTTCGCTCAAGAGATGCCCGAAGACGAGATGGTCGACGCGATCCTCTTCGCACACGGCGTAATCCGCGAGATCATCGCACTTCAAAAAGAACTCTACGATCTGGTCAAGCCAGAGAAGATCGAATACACGCCGCCAGAAGACGACGGCCTGTTCGATCGCCTGAAGAGCGCTTATTACCAAGAATTCAAGTCGCTCAAGCAAACCGCTGGCAAGCAAGACCGCGCCGAAGCGTGCAAGGCACTCAAGGAACGGGCCAAGGCTGAGATCATCCCTGATCCCAATGCCGAAGGCGCTGTTTGCCCGAACCGCTTCTCGCACGAATGGCACGAACTCGATTCGCTGATCGTCCGCGAATTGATCCTCGCCGGCACCCGTCCCGACGGACGCGACCACACCAGCCTGCGTCCGATCTACTGCGAAACCGACCTGCTGCCACGCACCCACGGTTCTTCGCTGTTCCAACGCGGTGAAACTCAAGCGTTGATCACCATCACCCTTGGAACGAAGCGCGACGAACAACGCGTCGACGGACTGCACGACGAATTCAGCAAGAAATTCATGCTGGATTACAACTTCCCATCGTTCTCGGTCGGCGAATGCCGCCCGATCCGTGGCCCTGGACGTCGCGAAATCGGCCACGGTGCTCTGGCTGAACGCAGCATCGCACCGGTACTGCCCGATGCGGACACGTTCCCCTACACGATCCGCGTAATCAGCGACATCCTGGAAAGCAACGGATCGAGCTCGATGGCTTCGGTCTGCGGTGCCACCCTAGGCCTGATGGCGGCTGGTGTCCCAATCACCAACCCCGTCGCTGGCATCTCGGTCGGTCTGGTTAAAGAGAACGACAAGTGGGTCCTGATCACCGACATCCTGGGCGACGAAGATCACTTCGGCGACATGGACTTCAAGATCTCGGGAACACAAAACGGTATCACCGGCATCCAATTGGATCTGAAGATCTGGGGCATCAGCGAAGACATCATTCGCGCCACCCTGAAGCAATCGCGCGAAGCTCGCATCGAGATCCTTCGCAAGATGCTGACGACGATCTCTCGCCCTCGCCGCGAGATCGCAGCCACCGCACCACGCCTGCTGCGTACGAAGATCGAACCTTCGAAGATCGGCATGCTGATCGGCCCTGGCGGCAAGAACATCCGCGGCATCCAAGAATCGACCGGAACCGTCGTGGAAGTGGACGACGAAGGCAACGTCTTGGTCGCCAGCGACAACCTGGAATCGGCACAAGAAGCGATGAAGTTGATCGAAGCTTGCACCGCGACCGTTCAGATCGGCAAGATCTACGACGGTACGGTCAGCAGCATCAAGGACTTCGGTGCGTTTGTTGAAATCCTGCCCGGACGCGACGGACTGGTTCACATCAGCGAATTGTCCAGCGGATTCATCAGCGCGATCGACAGCGTCGTTAAGGTTGGCGACCCGATGAAGGTCTTGGTCATCGACATCGACGAACACGACCGCGTCAAACTGAGCCGTCGTCAAGCGATCGACGAACTGGGCATCGAAGACGAGATGGCTTCGGCCGTCGAAGAAGGTGGAGAAGACCGTGGCGGCAGCCGCGAAGGTGGCGACGACGATCGCCCTCGCTCGCGTGGACGTCGCAGCGGCGGCGGTGGTGGCGGCGGCCGTGGTCGCGGCCCACGCCGGGACTAAACTCCCCAACCAGCCTTCATGCTTGAAAGCTGAAAAACTTGAAACTGCATACCGCCACCTGAATTCAGGTGGCGGTTTTTTATTGCCCCCCCCAAGGCGGCAACAGCACGCTGCAACCACCCCCTCCCCAACTCGCCACGTCGGACCAGCAAGCAACGACTACTACGGAGCCGCAGCACCGGCTAAGATGGTGCGCATGCCACCTCCACATTGAAGGCAAGTTTGGCTTCGCACGCGGCCCCACCTTGGACGCAAATAATCACCAGCCATCGAAAAACATCGCTAGCGCGGTTAGCACCGTCGAACAGCTGTGCCAGCGGTTTACCCAACATTGGCAGGCCGGAGAAACGGTTCCAGAAATCGA